>NZ_JBITPH010000042.1:0-1272 GCF_050467685.1 Paenibacillus sp. NRS-1782 | reverse complement strand
AGTAGGACGTCGCCAAGCAATGTCCCTTTAGAGGATAATGAAGACATACATATTAGGGCCTTTAGCTCAGCTGGGAGAGCGCCTGCCTTGCACGCAGGAGGTCAGCGGTTCGATCCCGCTTGGCTCCACCAATATTCCCTGATAGCTCAGTTGGTAGAGCACTCGACTGTTAATCGAGTTGTCACAGGTTCGAGTCCTGTTCGGGGAGCCAAATCTTAAATATTTATAATTTATATATAAGTGGTGGCGTAGCTGAGCTGGTTGAAAATTATGGTTATTCCATTAAGTATTGGAATTTTTTTTAAGGCCCGTTGGTCAAGCGGTTAAGACACCTCCCTTTCACGGAGGTAACAGGGGTTCGATTCCCCTACGGGTCATAGTATGGAGGCTTAGCTCAGCTGGGAGAGCATCTGCCTTACAAGCAGAGGGTCGGGGGTTCGAGCCCCTCAGCCTCCACCATTTGAAAAGTAAATACCTATTATTGTCGCGGGGTGGAGCAGTTCGGTAGCTCGTCGGGCTCATAACCCGAAGGTCACAGGTTCAAATCCTGTCCCCGCAATTGATTTCCCCTAGGATTATCTATGGAACTGTGGTGTAGAGGCCTAACATGCCTGCCTGTCACGCAGGAGATCGCGGGTTCGAATCCCGTCAGTTCCGCCATTTTATGAAATATATAACTGGCATTTTTGTGTATTATACATATAATGTGGGTTTGTATATTACAGATATAAAACAACATATGGCTCGGTAGCTCAGTCGGTAGAGCAGAGGACTGAAAATCCTCGTGTCGGCGGTTCGATTCCGTCCCGAGCCACCTTTCAAGTGGGAATGAGTAATGTGCCGGTGTAGCTCAACTGGTAGAGCAACTGACTTGTAATCAGTAGGTTGGGGGTTCAAGTCCTCTCGCCGGCACCATTTTGGAGGATTAGCGAAGTGGCCAAACGCATCAGACTGTAAATCTGCTCCCTTACGGGTTCGGTGGTTCGAATCCATCATCCTCCACCAGTCTTTTCATAATCATTATGGCGGTCGTGGCGAAGTGGTTAACGCACCGGACTGTGACTCCGGCATTCGTGGGTTCAAGCCCCATCGGCCGCCCTTTATTTTCATTTAATGGGGATTAGCCAAGCGGTAAGGCAACGGACTTTGACTCCGTCATGCATAGGTTCAAATCCTATATCCCCAGCCATTAAGAGCCATTAGCTCAGCTGGTAGAGCACCTGACTTTTAATCAGGGTGTCGAAGGTTCGAATCCTTCATGGCTCACCATTT
>NZ_JBITPH010000041.1:0-75856 GCF_050467685.1 Paenibacillus sp. NRS-1782 | reverse complement strand
TTAAGTTCAACTTATATAGAAGCTGAATCCTCATATTCCGTCTTATATTTCTTTACGACGGAATACCGTCAGGCCCGCAATCCCAAACACAACAAAGCTACCCAGGACAACCATAATCAGCGTATCGGCTGGTACGATGAAAGCCCCGAAGCTGTCTCTTCCGGCAGGCATCATCGCCAGCACAGGCTGTACCCACGGATAGTACGGACCGTAGGTCTGTGAGTTGGCGACCAGAATATTGGGCACTGTGAAAACAAAGTTCAAAGCGAGCGGCGCGGCAAAGCTGGACCACAGGAAAGACACCATCAGCTGTAACGCAGCCAGCGGCAGACAGGCTACCCAGCCTGCGAGCAGACTTTGGGAAATAATTGACCAAGGAATCGGCCCGTTCATGTCCTGCACAGCTCCGACACCCAGCAGCGCTCCCCCGAACACTAGCTGAGTCAGCCCCACCAAAACCATAATCATCGTCAGCTTGGCTGCGTAGAGACTGGTGCGGGACAGTGGCAACGACAGCAGTTGCTTCCAGCCGCCGCCTCCATGCTCGAATCGGCAGACCATAGATGCAAATACGGCGGTTAGCATCGGCAGAAATAGCAGCGCATGCAATGTGAGCATAGTAGATAACAAGGCAAGCCAATTCCCTCCGGGAGTCGACAGTAGTCCGAACAGAACGGCAATCGCCGGGCTGACGAGCGCAAGCAACCAGACGGGCGACTTGGCTATTTTCAAACGTTCGACAGAAAGCAGTCGTACATATCCTCCGAGCATTACGCCACATCCTTTCTGCTAAAATGAGCCGCCGTCAGCAGACTGAGAAGCGCACCCGTTCCGCAGCCAATGGACGCAAATATCCACGCTTGAGGTGCAACCCATGCGAATTGCGGCCAAGCTAGGGGAAACCATTCAGACAGTTGTGATGCAAACAAACTGCCAATGCCTAGCGTAATGCCCAGTGTTACAGGCAGCGCCTGATTATGAAACGTGACCGTTAGCCACAACAGCAGTACGAGAATGGGCAGTGTACCTCCCAAGGGCCAGAACCCGAGCCGCAGCAATTCTCCTATCGGAGCAGGCTCTCCCCCGAAGCCAAGTATCATGCCCAGTCCCCACGTTCCAACGGTAAGGAGCAGGCAGGATACACACAGCATCCCGATAGCCAGCGTCAGCTTGGCCATATAGACGCTGAATCTGGAGATCGGCAAGGCCAATAGCTGCTTCCAGGAGTTGGACGAATGCTCCACATTCGCCAGCATGGAAGCGACCATCGTGGCCCCTAACACCAGCGCAAGGGGAACAAAAACAGCGATGTTATCCATCAAGGCTTCCCACAGATGACCCTTGCTGCGCGGAATCAGATAATCATAACGAAGCCCGAAATTCAGCGCCTGCATCGCCACCAGCCCAAGGGGTCCAAGGAACACCAGAAACCAGATCCCCTTGCTGCGCGCTTTGAGCAGATCCGCAGTCAGCGCCCGCAGCATCATAGGGAAGTCCCTCCTTTGCCGACGACCTGCATGAACATATCCTCCAGGGATTTGCGACGTTCCTCTACCCGGTATATAGCATGCGTATTTTCGACCAGCCTTCTGACCAGCAGCGCTACAGCCGCATCATTCATGCTTTCAAAATTCAGAGCAGCCCCGTCCCTCACCGAATGATAACCCTGCTCACGTGCAATGAGCTGGGCTGTTTCCGGGTCCGACGTCACAATACGAATCCCCCCTGCGGATTCCTGACGGAGATTGTGAATCGTATTCTGGAAAACCAGTTCTCCTTCGCGGATAATTCCCACCGTATTCGCCATATGCTCCACCTCGCTCAGCAGATGGCTGGATACCAGCACGGTGATTCCTCGTTCCTTGGGCATCGCCTGAATCAATGCACGCATTTCCTGAATGCCCTCCGGGTCCAAACCATTGGTAGGCTCGTCCAAAATAAGCAATTCCGGATTGCCTAGCAGCGCGGCGGCGATACCAAGCCGTTGCTTCATACCCAGCGAGTAGCCCTTGACCGGGCGCTTGGCATGCTTGGTCAGTCGAACGACCTCCAGCACGTTCGCAATGTTCTCCTTGGGCACATTTAAAATGCGACGAATGGCCTCCAGATTTTCCACTGCGTTCAAATGACCGTAATACGAGGGGTATTCGACCAGTGAGCCTACTTTACGCAAAATATCCAACTTATGTTTGCGGATATCCTTACCGAATATGCGAATCGTTCCCCGAGTCGGGCGAATGAGTCCGAGCAGCATACGGATGGTTGTCGTTTTCCCCGCTCCATTCGGGCCGAGAAAGCTGTAAATATCTTCACGCCCTATTTTCAGATCCAGCTGGTTAACCGCAGGACGTCCTTTGTATAATTTGCTGAGACTGCTCGTTTCAATAATGTATTCGTTCAAGTTTCTCACCTCGACACCTATCGTAACGTGCCAAGTTTAAGACCAAGGGAACTCTTAGTTTAAGTTTTGTTTAAAAAACGGATTTGGGTCCCGAAGGATGAACTGACAATGGCCCTCTCCAGATTCATTTCACGGGCCAGCAATTCAGTAATCGCCAAGCCAATCCCGGCTCCTTTTCCACTGGATTGCTGCTCCATTCCCGGTCCTTTATCCGCAATGACTAACGCCTCTTTCCCGTTATGCTCCTCTATATGGATACCGATATATTGGCCTGAGGCGGCGTGGCGAACTACATTTTGAAAGAGATTGTCCAGCAAACGGCGGAAGCCCTGCTCATCGACCTTCCACACGATACTATGCTCAGGCAAGTCGATATCCACCTCAAAGCCTTCCTTTTCCCAAACCGGGTACCAACTGGCCGCACACTCCCGTATCAGCCGCAGGATATCACGCGGTTCGTTATTCAACGTGTATTTGCCGCTGGAGAGAAGATTATAGGCAAGCAGGTTGTCGATCAGACTTCCGAGGTCTTTTAGCTTGTTTTCCATCAATGAAATAGACTGTTTTCCCCTGTCACTCAGGTTTTCGTCGTCCAATGTGTACAGGTGGCTGCGTACGACCGTAAGCGGCGTACGAATATCGTGTGACAGATCAGCGACCAGCCTTTTCCGCAGTTCTTCCTCTTGGCGCTCACGTCCCCGGCTCTCGGCCAGTTGCTCAACCATCTGATTGAACGCGTCCTCCAGCTTGCCGATTTCATCCGGGCGTCCGGTGCTGACGAAAATGGGCAATCCATCCTCTCCCCGTTGCGACATAGCTGCCTGAAGCCGCACCAGTCTGCGCCGAATGCCTCCAAAAAACAGGAGGGATACGAATATAAAAGCTGCAAGTATCAGTAAAATAAAAAAGAGGTAGTACAGCATCATGCTATTGTCCGTACGCTGCTGATCAAAGAACGAACGGGGAATTTTTAATACCATATAGCCCTGATCGGCGTTCTTCTTCCCACCGCCAATAGACGCGACTACAGTAAATAAGTCTGAATTCATGGCTTGCTTCATAAATACAACAGTCTGTGCCGCATCCCATTGCTTTGGAACGTCAGGCTGTGCGGGGAACTCCAGCCTTGTTTTTCCCGCTGCATCTACCCAAAATATCTGCGAATCGGGAAAAGAATCTCCCTGTATTTTGCGTAAATGGGTTGAAATTTGCTCCGGGGTGGCTCCTTTTAAGGCTACGGCCTCACGATGCCAGCTATCTTCGGTCTGAACCCTGGAGAGATAATGTGGATTGGAGGGCTTCATATCCGTACCCCAATCAGACAAGACACTACTTACAATTAACATAGCAGGCAGCATACTCGGCAATAGCGTCATGGCAACCACAATAATGATCAGATAGCGGAACAACAGTGAATTTCGGAAACGTACTCCCTTTCGCAGCCCGTTCATTATGCCTTCACCCGATAGCCTACACCACGGATCGTCTCAATGATGCGGGGAGTGGCAGGATCAGCCTCCAGCTTTTCGCGCAGATGCCGGATGTGGACCATTAGGGTTTTGTCCCCGTCGATATATGGATCGCCCCACACGGCTTCATACATTTGCTCCTTCGTCATAATCTGGCCCAAATGCCGCAGCAAATAAGCAAAAATATGATATTGCTTGCCTGTCAGCGTAATTTCTTCCCCGGTATCACGGTTCACAATACGGTTATCGGGAGGGTACACTGTCAGATGTCCCAACTGCAAGGATTCTTCGGGCACCGTACCTGAACGACGCAGCAAAACCTCCATACGTGCAATCAGCTCGTCCGGATGAAAGGGCTTCGTCACATAATCGTCGGCAAAATCCAGCCCTTGCAGCTTATCGTCAATGGAGGTTCGGGCGGACAGCATAAGAATCGGAAGCTCCGGCCGCTCCTTCTTGAGCCGTTTTCCAATCGTAAATCCATCCAGACCGGGTAGCATCACATCCAGAATCACAAGCTGGGATGTACGGGATACTTCCACAGCTCCATCTCCGCTGCGCAGCCACACCACAGCGTAATTCCGCTCTTCTAAATACTGATGCATCCAAGCACCGATATCCTGATCGTCCTCGATATATAACACATTTGTTTTCATTGGCACACACCTACTTATCGTTTTTCTTTTATGTAATGGGCATTATAGCATTGTTGGTACATAACCCGCGTAAAAAGGTTAATAACTACCTTATACGACATATACTATATGATTTCAAATTCTACGGCTCGTTAATTAGGAGGAATGCCATATGCTGCTGGAAGCGATATACCACCATCCGAAGCGCAATTGGGCTTTTGGTTATGATGATGCAACCCTATTTTTACGGCTTCGTGTGAAAAAAAATGACCTAACCGCTGTGCACGCTCTCACCGGGGACAAATACGACTGGGATCGCACCCGACAGCTCATTCCGATGTCCAAATTTGCCACCGACGGCAGATTTGATTACTACCAATGTACCGTAAAGCCCACTCACCGCCGACTGAAATATGGATTTTTGTTGGAAGACGAAGCAGAACAATTATGGATGAACGAGAACGATTTTACCACCCAAGAACCGCAAAATGCAGACGGCCTGTTCCAATACCCGTTTTTGAATCCAATCGATATTCTCAAGCCGCCTGCATGGGTGAAGGATGCGGTTTTTTATCAGATTTTCCCGGAACGCTTTGCGAACGGTGACCCCTCTATTAGCCCGGAAGGTACGGAGACATGGGGGGACAAGCCGCGAACCGACAATTTTTTTGGTGGCGATCTACAGGGGATCATAGATCATCTGGACCACCTGAACGAGCTGGGGATTAACGCCCTGTATATGACGCCTGTGTTCAAGGCGACGACCAATCATAAATACGATACCGAGGATTATATGGAGGTGGACCCGCATTTTGGGGACAAGGAGATGTTAAAAAAACTGGTGGATGCCTGCCACGACCGGGGAATCCGGGTACTGCTTGATGCAGTGTTCAACCATTCGGGACGTACCTTTAAGCCGTTCGTGGACGTACTGGAAAAAGGCGAAGCCTCGCCTCACAAGGACTGGTTCCACGTACATAGCTTCCCACTGAAAGTGGTGGATGATACACCGACCTACGATACCTTCGGGCTGGAGCCGATGATGCCCAAGCTGAACACCGAGCATCCTGAGGTGAAGGAGTATCTGCTGAAGGTGGCAAAATATTGGATCGAAGAGAGCGGCATCGACGGGTGGCGGCTGGATGTGGCAGATGAGGTGGATCACGCCTTTTGGCGGGAGTTCCGCACCACGGTCAAGCAAGCTAACCCGGATGCGTACATTTTGGGTGAAATGTGGAATGAATCGTCTGAATGGCTACAGGGCGACCAGTTCGATGCGACGATGAATTATCCGTTCACTTATGCGGTGAATGATTTTTTCGTCAAAAAAGAGTCCGATGCCCAAAGCTTCGCTTTTGCTATCGGACGGCAGTTGGCTCGCTATCCGCAGCAGGCCGCTGAAGTGGCCTTCAATCTGCTAGATAGCCACGACACGCCGCGCCTCCTGACGCTGTGTGGCGATGACCAGCGGCTGATGCGGCTGGCCGCTCTGTTCCAGTTCACGTACATAGGTGCGCCCTGCATCTATTACGGTGATGAAATCGGTCTGGATGGAGATGCCGATCCAGGCTGCCGCAAGTGCATGGAGTGGGACCCCGACAAGCAGGACCGCGAGCTGTTCGACTTTTACCGCGAGCTGATTGCGCTGCGCAAGGGGCATCCGGCGCTGCGTGCTGCGGGAAGCCTCACTTTCCTGGAGGCACAGCCGGAAGGCGGATCACTCGCCTATGAACGCCGCAGCGAGGAAGAGGTGCTGCTCGTGCTGCTTAACCGTTCCGGTAAAAGCCACGTGTTTGAGCTGGACATTCCCGAGCAGGAATGGGAATTGGCTTTTGGCAAAAGCCAGTGGTCCGCAGGAGCGAAGGGCTTCCGCGCTGAGCTTACACCCTACGGCTACGCCGTGCTAAAGGCAACGCCTGCGAAGCGGGTTGAATAGACACTCACTTTTCTACATACAAACATTCCCAAGACGGTGATATAATATGTTCAGATAATCGCTGATTTAGCATCCGGATTGTGAAAGGGGTGGTTCATTTGGAACATACAACCACGATACGCACAGAGCTGGAGCAATTTATGGCAGGAGAAGACCTGAGCATAACGCAATTTTGCGAAATGGCGGATGTAGAAGCGGAGACAGTCCATGCTATTCTGGGCAAAAAAATGCCCTTCTCTGTAGAGCAGCTGGATCGGGTTACATACGGTATGCGACTGAATCCAGGCCATTTTTATGGGCATTACATCGAGGAATATTGGGTCGAGGCTGTCCCCCATTGGCGCAATATTAAACCTTTTTTATACCGATGTGAAGAACTGAACAAGCTGGATTGCATTCAGCAAATCAGCTATTTAGAGTTGAATAGTACGGCCTACGCTCCTCTGTTGTTCGAAGTAGCTGAGGATTTTTTCAAACATGACAAACATGCCGCCGCAGTCCTTCTTTACAAAAATATCGTCAAAAGGGAGGGCGGCCGACGTTCAGAACGACTGGCCTTGTGCCAGTATCGCTTGTTTATTCTTGGGCTGGGGCCCGATAAAGAACAAAACGTCTACGCTGCTAACCGGGTTTTTCCACTTTTGGATCAGCTTGATGACATCGACCGACTCGACGCATTAAGAGAACTGACGAATGCATATATACATAGGAAATTATGGGATTTAGCCAAAGACCTGGCGCAGGATATGGATGATGAGGCTAATATTCAATACCTTCTTATGCACCAGCCCAATAAAGTTAATCAGGAACCACTCAAAAAGCCACAAAGACCCATGTTCTTTTATATGGCCTATTCTAACTATCTTCGTGCGAACATTTGTGAGGCCCAAGGAAACTACAAGCAAGCACTACAGTATACGTACGCGTATGCTGATCTAAGCTGGGTGAAGGAGACGGATGAGGAAACACAATACTGGCTGAACAAATGTAAAGCATGGGCCCGGTCCAGTCTATTTTTATATAAAATGCTAACCGGGGATGCAAGCGCTATTTTGGATTATGTTAAATGCATTGAAGCTTCACCAACCGGGCTGATGCCGGGACTGTTTAAAATCGTTAGAGTCGCTAATCAACAGGATATCAAGGTAGACTATTTTCTTAAAAAGTTCGACACAGACATTGCAGCCTTTATTGTGCGGGAAAAAGATATTGTTACGTATACGCACAAGATCACGCCAGATTTATATGTTCTTTTTCTGTATGAGCTGGCACACTATTATTTAAGCAGAGGGGCATTTGACGTTGGTTTTCAATATCTGATCGACGGTATGGAAAAAGCCTTTGAGGTCGATAATAAATCCTGTATCATTAATTATATTGGGCTTTATGAGCATTCCCGATTATTTGCGTCCCGTGAAACTGATGCAGAGTACAAGAGATTAATGGACGGAATGTATTTGAATGATGATTACTAACTCAGGCTAAACTCAAACAACGCGTGTCGATGGAGTATTGGCACGCGTTGGCTGCATAGATTTCTTAACCGGATTACTTATTTTGAATATCTGTTCTTACGACCCCGACATCAGAAGCATTAATAGAGATGGGGTTGCCACCTTGTCCAGACTGAGCTGAAGAAGATTGTCTGACGTCTACCGAAATTCTTTTATTTTTAAAGCCGCTTCGTCTCTTTCTTCCCAAAGCAATTACCTCCTAAAAATACGTGATTTTCCTTTCAATCTCTCCATTGCGACTCCTTTGTTTCCTTCGGATATAGAACCATCCCTTGAGTCGATCTAAACTGTGAAGAGATATGCTATATGAATATGCTAGAGTAAGAGAAGTTGTATCGGCGAATAGCAGATCATAGTAGAAAAGAGGCTGTCGGAACACTTCAACCCCTGCGCACTTTACGGGACAATAGGTTACCCAAGGACTGAACAACTTGCACAAATACGACAAGAATCACGACGGTAGTGAGCGTAACGACCGTATCGAACCGCTGATAACCGTACGATATCGCCAGGTCGCCAATCCCGCCGCCACCGACCGCGCCTGCCATGGCAGTGGCTCCAATCAAGCCGATTGCAGCTGTCGTTAACGACAGAATCAGGGAACTGAATGCTTCGGGGAGCAAGAAGTAACGAATGACCTGAAAAGGGGTCGCTCCCATCGCGTCTGCGGCCTCCAATATGCCGGGATTCACCTCCAGCAGCGAATTTTCGACCAGTCTGCCGATATATGGCGCAATATAGAAAATCAACGGAACAATCGCCGCGCTCGTCCCAATCGATGTATTCACAATCAGACGCGTCAACGGAATGATCGCTACCAGCAATATGATAAACGGTAAGGAACGAACAATATTAATGATCGGATTAAAAATGCCGTAAAACCATTTGCTCTCCAAAATCCCGCCCGGACGGGTAATGACCAGCAAAATACCGATAGGTATACCGATCAATGCGCCAATGAACAACGAGATGCTGACCATGAGCAAGGATTGACACAAAGCCTCCCACAGTTGATCCCAGGTTATAGAGGTTCCCGTAATCATCATATGGCCTTCACCTCCTGAATGTTGACCCCTTTGCTCTTGATAAAACCAACAGCCTGCTGGACGGCATGCTCCTCGCCGCGCAGTTGGATCGTCATATAGCCAATGGTCGTCTCTTGTATTTCCGTCATATTGGCAAACAAAATGTTCACATAGACCTCATGCTGCCGAATCAATTCATGAACCACTGGCTCGGAAGCAGCCTGTCCGATAAATTCCAGCTTGTACATCCGATGTGCTTCTTGCTGCTCGAACGATTGCAGCACACTATCCGGCACCGTATCATGAATAACCGTGCGCACAAAGCTTTGCGTCGTCTGGTGCTGCGGCTGTCCGAATACCTCCAGCACATTGCCCTGCTCGATGATTTCACCCTTTTCCATCACAGCTACCTTGTTGCAAATCCGCTGAATGACTGACATCTCATGCGTAATGATCAGAATAGTGATCTTGTATTCCTTATTAATTTTGCGAAGCAAATCCAGAATCGACTGCGTGGTCTGCGGATCAAGCGCCGAAGTCGCCTCATCACAGAGCAGGATAGACGGGTTGCTGGCCAACGCCCGCGCAATACCAACACGCTGCTTCTGACCACCAGAAAGCTCACTCGGATAGCTGTTCGCCTTGTCAGACAAGCCTGTGAACTCCAGCAACTCTTTTACCCGTTGCTCAATCTCCCGTTTGTTGCGCTTGAGCAGCACCAACGGAATCGCAATATTGTCGAACACCGTTTTCGACTCCAGCAGATTGAAATGCTGAAAAATCATTCCGATCTTCTTCCTTACCTTCCGAAGCCCTGATGTCGAATAGGTATTCAACCGCTCTCCTTCGACAAGAACTTCCCCGCTGGTGACCTTCTCCAGACGGTTAACCAACCGGATCAGCGTACTTTTACCTGCGCCGCTGAAACCGATAAAACCGAAGATATCGCCTTTATCTACTTTGATATTTATATTTTTAAGCGCTTCAATGCTTAACCCTTTTCTAACATAGGTCTTGGATACATTTTTTAGTTCAATCATTACTTCTAGCTCCTTCCGATTCCTTTAAGAAAGTAAGATGTCATTGAGCTGTTTGCATCCCTTTATCGTTAATTCACTAAATCCGAGTATTCTAGTAAGTTTTATAAAGTATACTACTTCGATTTAATATTCATGTCAATATGTGTTTTTTGAGGTTGTCCTAAGTTGAGAGCATTTTTTGCATAAACAGGCGTAGTATTGCAGACGCTATGGAATATGCCGAAGCATACACACCTTGCCCAAATGGGACGGAAGCGGAGGAAGTTAAATGAAACGAATATTTGCCTTGTGGCTATGCGTTGCGATTATGGGGATGTTAGCAGTTACGGGTGAATCCGCGCTAGCTGCTCAAACTGTTGACGAACAGCCTTATCATTTTGGATTCAAAAAAAGCAAGGGGGGCGAACTGCCTTCTATCGCACAAGAGGGATTTATGCACCTAGTTGAAAAACAGGGTGGCATCTTTCTCGGAGATACTACCAAAAAAGAAATATTTCTCACGTTCGACAACGGTTATGAGAATGGATATACACCCAAGGTGCTGGATGTATTAAAGGCCAAAAAGGTTCCAGCCGCTTTCTTTGTAACCGGACATTTTGTGAAGGATCAGCCCGCTTTGATGCGCCGCATGGCGAGTGAAGGCCATATCATTGGCAACCATTCATGGAGTCATCCTGATATGAGTACCATATCTTCGACAGAGATCCGGTCTGAGCTGGATCGGGTACGAAATGCATCGGCAGAGCTCACCGGACAAAAGGAAATGAAATACGTCCGCCCGCCTCGCGGCATTTTTAGCGAAAAGGCATTGGCCTCCTGCCGAGAAGCCGGATATACGAGCGTATTTTGGTCTGTGGCTTACAAGGACTGGGACACGAATATCCAGCAGGGTGCAGACTATGCCTACCAACAGGTTATACGTCAGCTTCACCCTGGAGCAGTCATTCTGCTCCATTCCGTATCCAAGGACAATACCGAGGCGCTGGCTTCGATTATTGATGAAGCCCGCAAGCAAGGGTATGAGTTCAAAAGCCTGGACGACCTTAAGGTTAAGCATTACCGCTAAAGTAGCAACTGAAAATTGGACGAATCGCTAAATATAATCAGCCCGATTGACACTGTGTACAGCAGACAGTGTCAATCGGGCTTTTTGCTTTACGATCAAGGAAGGTAGGGGATCATATACTTATTCTAAGGTTAGCTTATACACCCTTGCTTCATAAGGGCGCAGCTTCAAAGCATGCAGATTCTCCCCTTGCGATGGTTCGTAGTTGGACAGAAGCAGCTCCGCTTTGGCGGCAGGATAGCCCTCCTCCTCAGGCCAGTGGAACATCGGTTCACGATCAAAGAAATTCAATATGACTAGCAGATGCTCCTTGCCCAACGTACGGGTAAACACATATAACTCGTTATCCAGCGGCAGCAGCAGCTTATATTCACCATAAACGATCACCTCATGTTGTTTACGCAGGGCAATCAGCTTACGATAATAGTGATAAATCGAATACGGGTTATGTCTTTCCGCCTCAGCGTGGATGTGCGTGTAATTATCGTTGATTTTCATCCACGGCTCTCCATCGGTAAACCCGGCTGCACGCCCTCCATTCCACTGCATGGGCGTCCGCGCATTATCCCGGCTTTTTCTCCAAATTGCCGCCATAATCTGCTTCTCCGGTTCGCCCAGCTTCCGCTGCTGCTCATAATAATTCAATGTCTCCACGTCCCGGTAATCATCAATCGACGGGTAAGCGATATTCGTCATGCCGATCTCCTCGCCCTGATAAATGTACGGCGTACCTTCAAGCATATGTATGAAGGTTGCCAGCATTTTAGCCGACTCCAATCGGTACTGTCCATCATTCCCGAATCGCGAGAGGGCGCGCGGCTGATCATGGTTGTTCAGATAATTCGCATTCCACCCCTCCTGATGAAGCACCGTCTGCCAGCTACTCATCATTTTTTTAAGCTCTACCAGTGTCCACGGCTTGGGTTTCCACTTTTCTGTTCCCTGTCCCTGGGCATCTATAAACATGTGTTCAAACTGGAAAACCATATTCAGCTCATGTCGCTGATCCCCCACATAATCGAGCGCCTGTTCAGGGCCCAAGCCTGATGTCTCACCGACGGTCATTAAGGGATACCGCTCCAGCACCCTTTCATTCAGCATGCGAAGAAGCACATGCACCTGTTCCAAATTGGAAAAAAGCTGATAGGCCCGTACCCATGTCCGTTTCTCGGGATTATCGGCGTCTGGCAGCCCTTCCGCTTTGACAATATGGGCAATGGCGTCAAATCGGAAGCCATCGACTCCCTTTTTCAGCCACCATTCCACCATGCGGTACAGTTCAGCGACCATTTCTTCATTGTTCCAATTAAGGTCCGGCTGATGCTCGGAATACAGATGCATGTAATATTCGTCTGTAAGCTTGTCATATTTCCACACAGAACCGGAAAAATACGATTCCCAATTGTTCGGATATCCGCCATTTTTGCCTGTTCGCCATATGTAGTAGTCTCGTTTCGGATTATCCTTGGACGAGCGAGATTCCGTAAACCACGGATGCTCATCCGATGTGTGGTTTAAGACCAGATCCATCATAATTTTAATGCCTCGTTCATGCGCCTTGTGAAGGAGTTTATCAAAATCCTCCATCGTCCCGAACTCATCCATAATGGCATAATAATCGCTAATATCGTAGCCGTTATCATAATTGGGCGATTTGTACACCGGACAAATCCAGATGACATCAATGCCCAGTTCACTCAGATAGTCCAGCCTGGACAGAATACCCTGTAAATCTCCTTTTCCGTCTCCATCCGAATCCTGAAAGCTAATCGGATAAATCTGATACACAACGACTTCCTTCCACCATATCTTTTTAGGCATGTTTTCCTCCTGTGGTTTCTCTGTACATCCAATAGCATATGCTCTTAACATACACGCAATACCTGCGGGCGAATCGTTGGTGTCACGCGGAAAAGGAAGTTTGAAGCTTGCTTCGACGCAATCGCAGAGCCATGATGAGGCATTCAGATTTTTTTGAATTTTTTTTTAAAAAAACAGGTTGTAAAAGTTACTCTGGCGTTATCTATATATATGAACCGCCCATATCCATGAGCCAGAAGCGGTCCCATTCTCTAAATCAAAGGAGGAACTCACATGAACCATCGCCCCAAAGAGACAAAGGATCTGATTGTGGAGTCGGCTGTGATCCCGCCAAATATCAATGTGGATGTGGAATCAGCCACCGAAGGGGGAAAGCGCCGCCTGATGCTTAGCGATAACCCGGAGACGCTCACCTCCGTGACTGTACCTGTACGGCAAGCCACCCTGTGGCATGACGTAGTACGCACAACAACCCGGACGGTCAAGCATCGCATTTTCGGCTGGCATTACAACAAAATTGGCGCCCCCGTCAAACTGGGCATCACCGTAGAGAACAAAAGCGATGCTGCGCTGGAGGTACGTCATATCGAGCGGGCTTTAGAGATCGCACCTGAGGATGGTAACTGGATTATGGATGTCGGGCAGTCTATTGCCAAAAGCTGTGTGGCGGGTACGATGAAGCGATTGAAGCCGGTAGACCGTCATAAATTAGGCAAAGGTACAGCGCTGCTGGAAGAATTCGAGCTGCCAGAAGGATCGCTGGCCGGATTCACCTATGATCTCACTGTGGAATATGCCGAAGGCCACGGTACGTTGAACTATGTAATCCGCACCGTGGTCAGCAAGGATATACAGACCGACCTGCGCGAGATTCATGCGGAGCCGCTACCACCCGTACCGCCGCCGCAGGCGCATCCGCGCGGTACATGGTCCTTTTCCGAAACAAACGCGCGGATGCCGGAGTACGTGGTCGGGCAAAGCGCTAACTACCGAGCATGTGCCACCAAAAAATTGAACGGTGAGACTCCCGCCGATCTACTATTTACTGGGGCTCGCAGCGAGCTAAGCCCTGGGCTTGATAATCGTGGACAATTCGGTGTCATATATAACGCTACGATTCCCATCGTCAACGACGGTCACGAGAAACGTACGGTCCGCATCTACGCCAATCCGCGTGGGGGAGCGTTCGCCGGGTCTGTGCGTGTGGATGATCATGTATATGGTATCCCTCTGCTACGAGATAATACCAAGGTATGTCGATTGGCTGATATCAGCGTGCCCCCCGGCAAGTCCAGCTATTCTCTAAGTTTTATGATTGCAGGCAGTGCAACCACGCCGTTGGGCCTGTACGTCATCACACTATAGCTATACAGTTTTAAAATTTATTGGACAGTGTACGCTTCGTCATTAGTGTAAAAAAAAGCGCGAGTCCAAGGGTTATTTTCCCCCTGTAACTTGCGCTTTTTGGATTAGCAGAATACATACCGCTCTATTTGAACCGCTGGACCTGCCTCGAAGGCATAATGGTCAACTCCGGAATGTTGACATGCTCCGGCTGCTCCAGTGCATAAAGGGCAGCCCGCCAGGCTTTCCTTCGCTTTCCAGGATAATTTCAACTCATCCAATATCATGTTTAACCCTCCCAAGCTTATTTGGTTAAAAGCACGCGATGAACACCCTGACTGCCTCCAGGAGCTGTGCCTATATATAAATATCCGTCATGGTTTACAGCCGTGGTTATGCCATAAAGCGAGCCTTCAGGATCATGCCAGCTTCCGATGAGTTTACCCTGTGGATGAAGCTCCAAAGCAAGCCCATGCTTCACAGGTGCGCTTGCACCGCTGAGCAGCGATTGAGGCAATTTGGCCATCATTCCAGCTAGCCAAGGACTTTTATGCATCTGATCTACAAAGGGAATACGTGTTGTGAAGAGACCGACCCAGAAATGGCCTTGATCATCACGCGTAATGTTATCCGGAAAACCGGCGAGATTATCCGCAAAAATATCCGAAGTCCCCTTTTTCGGTCCTTTGAGCCAGTATCTGGTCAATTGATAGTGATACGACTCTGCCACAAGCACAAAATCTTCGTCCGCAGACAGGGCAACCCCGTTCGCAAAATATAGGCCTTCCAACAGAACTGTCGTCTGCTTGGTCGCCGGATCATATTTTAGCAAACGTCCATGTGGCTTGTTCTCGGCGATTTCTTTGAAAACTACACTGCCATAATTGGAGGTGTCAGAAAAATAAATAGTGCCGTCTTTGGCAATATCCAGCTCATTGGCCAAATAGATCGGTGTGCCGTCGACTTGATCGGCCAACACCGTCACGTTTCCGGAAGGATCTACTGACAGCAGCCCCTTCTTAACATCCGTAACAATCAGATTTCCGCTTGCGTCAAACATAAGTCCATTGGGCGTCCCTTTGGTATCTGCATATAGCTGGGCCTTTTGCGGATTGCCCTTTGTATCAAAGGCAACCTTATAAATTTTCCCGTCGGAGTCTCCCGTATATAAATTTCCTTTCTTATCAAAAGTGATAAATTCCGGAAACTTAGGGGCATCTGTAACAAGCTCTGCGGAGCTAAGTTTATTGTTTTGTTGCCATGGCCCCGCTTCTTCAAAAGAGGGGGGTGAAGGTGCAAGCCATTTTGCAGGTTGGACAGGGGAAGGGATGAGCATAAAAGTAACCACTCCCAGAAGGATGACCACCAGCAGCGACAATCCGGTTCTTCGTACCCATCTACGCGGCTTCTTATTTTTTCTTCCTTGAGAATCTTTGACAGACAAATCAGGTTTACTGGGCATTAGAGTGCCTCCTAAGTGATGTGAATAATATTTAGATTTGAACGACGATTTTACCGAAATAATGCTTTCCTTCAGCTATAAAGTGCGAAGGCTTCGCCGATTTGGCTGAGCGGGAATACCCGGTCGATGACAGGATGTAAACGATGGCGAGAAATGGTCAAGCCCGGTAAGAACCCGACCATGTTCACAGTCCGTCCCTACGAGTATGTCGAGTTACGCAAGGCTAATTCTTCAAAGCCAAAACCGTTTTTCAGTTGCACTGCTTTCATTTTGGTTATCCTCCCTGCAATTTTTAACTTTTTACTCACCATGGATACATTGTACTTTAAAAGAAACGATGTTTCCTATAAAATACACTGTATCCGATTGTCTTCAAAACGTCAATCTTTACTGATAGCTTTCGCTTGCCCATTACTTGCTCAGGTAGGCAAGCATAGACCAAAAAACGCGAGTTGCAGGGGTGAAAAAACCTCTGCAACTCGCGTTTTTTACATTAATGGTGATATAAGCACTGTCTAATACGGTTTATATTTGTATCTGACTACATTACGCTATTAAGCATAAAATTGGAGGGCGGACTCGACTCCGGCTTGCCAAACAAATAACCCTGAGCCAGCGATACTCCTGCTTCACGACAAAACTCAAAATCTTCCATCTGCTCGACTCCTTCAGCCAGTACTTGCCCGCCAAAATGAAAAGCCGATTCCACGATCCCCGTAATTTGTCGTTGCTGGTCGCTGTTACGGTAGCAGCCATTAATTAAACTCCGGTCAATTTTCACATAATCCGGCTGGAGCCGATTCATCAGCTCTGTCGTAGAATAACCCGCTCCCACGTCATCCAATGCCACCGAAATTCCACGCTTACGATATTGCTCAAAAATATGATTTAAAAAATTCAGATCATTTATTTCTTCCGTCTCTACAACTTCAAATACAAAATCCTCCGTATTCATGGACAACCGATCAATCGTCTCAAAGGTTTGATTCAAACAGTAGGTCGGATTATAAATGGTGGAAGGAAGAAAGTTAATAAAACGTTTGATTCCCGCAGGAAGGCATGTTGCACTTTTTTCAATCGCAGAAATACGGGCCGACCGATCCAGATGTGCGTGTAATCCGGCTTCACGTGCGGTTTCAAACAGCCGAAAAGGCTGAAAGGATCTCTGTGGATGTGACGGACGCAACAAAAATTCAAACCCGATAATGTCCAGCTTGTGGTCAATAATAGGCTGCATATGGCTGGAAAAGCTTTGATCCACAATAACATTCATGACATCTGGATGCTTGATTCGTGCTTGCAGTTGACTGAATGGAAGCCAGTCCTCATATCCTTCGACAGAAAACGATCCGGCCACCACGACCTCCATATGTAACAACCATTCCTTCGGCAGAAAAGCAAGCCTATCCATCAACTGCTCCAGCTCCGCAGGACTGTCATAACGCAACGTAATGCCGTCCTCGCGCCCTTGTTCCTGTTTCCTTTGTTCCGACAGCAAACCCAAGTTACCCAGCACTTGAGTAAGCGACACCCTCGAATGCCTGATTTTCAGCAATCCCTGGTCCTTAATAGGTAATATGATGCTGCAATTGCTGCAAGTCATAATGGTCCTCCTCGGAACAATTTTCCGATTTTTTCACCATTATATCACAAATAACTAGAACAAAAGAACTATATAAATACGTGTTTTAACAAAAAATAAAGTCTTTTGCACCAATTATAAATTCAAGTGCCGTTATACGTGGAACCAAAAAGCAGCAAGTCTCTCGGCTACGGAGACTTGCTGCTTCATTTTGAATTTAAATGGACCAGAAACCCAGACTTATTTGGAAGCCTTTGGTTTGGTGGTTTTAGCTGGTTGAGCTACCGCAGGTTTGGTCGCTTTTACGGCTGGCTTCGCTGTTGCTTTCGCTGAAGTGACTGTTTCCTTTACAGGAGTTGTTGCTGCATTGGGCTTCGCGCCAGCTTTAAGACTATATTTGGCAAAGCCATCAGCCGCACTGCCAAGGAATGAGATTTTCTGGTTTCCGGCAAGTACGTCTTTTGCATCAGGCGAGGATTCGAAGGTAACCTTAGCCTCACCGAAAGGAGCAATAGACCAGTTGCCGTCCGCAGCCGGATTAATCGTTCCGTTCGTACGGATGTAATCAATAACGACTTGGCGGCTTTCGTCCGGTGCTGCCATCACAATACGTTTGCCATCCGGATTCGCCAGTTTGGATGAGGAAGCACGATAGTTGTTGGTCGCTACGATAAATTTCTGTGCAGGATCAATTGCTTTCCCGTTGTATTGTAAATCCTTGATACGATGAGCAGAAGGATTAATAACGGTTCCCTTCGCATCATATCGTGCAGGCTGAGTCACATCAATCTGGTACTTTACACCGTCAATGACATCAAAATTGTAGGTAGGGAAATCTTTGTTAATCAGCGATTGTTCATCGGTTTTCTTTGGATCGATAGGGTTGAACTGGCCAGCAGACCACTCCAGCCATTCCTGAATTTCAGCACCGGTAACTTCTACGGCTTGAACTGTGTTCGGGTACACGTACAGATCGGACACGTTTTTAATGGCTATCGTGCCTTCAGGAATGTTGGTGTAATACTCAGCACCGTTTCGACCACCAGCCTTGAATGGAGCGCCAGCCGACAATACGGGAAGATTTTCGTATTCGGTCCCTTTAAGATGGTTTTGTACATACCATTTTTGTGCATTCGTCACGATCTGAATGGATGGATCATCCTGAACTAATGCAAAATAACTGTTAATCGGTGCGGTCGTGGTTCCTACTGGTTGACGAACATAATCCAGCGTTCCTGTATGCTCTTCATTGATCGCATCTGTCAGTTTGAATTCGGGTTTGATCTGCGCAGTCTGATTTTTGGTATTCACAACCGGACGTACTTCCGACTGAGAGTTGGTTACATTCCACACGCGGTTTTTCTTTTCCAGGCTCAGGTCAATAATGCCCAGTTCCTTGCCCCATGAGGAAGCTTCCACAGCTGGTACACCATTAATCGTTCCTTTATCCAGGTCTACACCACTCATTTCTTTAAAATCAGGGCCGGGGAAGGATTTATGCGCATGTCCAAACAGAATAGCGTTAATTCCGTCCACCTTGCTCAAATATTTAACGGCATTTTCCATCATCGGAGTTTGTGGTACATCCTCATAACCTGTGTGTGCCAGCACAATAATAATGTCAGCACCCTCGGTTTTCATTTGAGGAATAAACTTTTTCGCCGTTTCCACAATATCCTTGGTAACGACCTTCCCCTTCAAATTGCCTTCATCCCACTGCGTAATTTGGGGCGTTACCAAGCCAATCACGCCCACTCTGAGTGGATGAATTTGACCCTTTTCATCCGTCACTTCTTTATCAAGAATCCGATAAGGGGTAAAATAATTTTTAGTTCCTTGGCCCCCATCATCGTAATACACGTTCGCATTTACGTAAGGGAAATCGGCTCCCTTGAGTGATCTTTCCAGAAAGTCGAGACCATAGTTAAATTCGTGATTCCCCACCGTAGCCGCATCATAGCCCATCAAGTTCATCATCTTGTAGACCGGATGGACTCCGCCCTCTTTCTCGAAGGCTTTGCTTCTGGCCATATAATCACCTAGTGGATTGCCCTGCAACAAGTCGCCGTTATCGAACAACAGGCTGTTTCTTGTTTCACTGCGCGCCTGCTGAATCAGTCCAGCTGTGTTAATCAAGCCATATTCATTCGTTTCCCTGTCCGCATAGTAATCGTAATTCATCAAGGCCGCATGAATATCTGTTGTTTCCATGATGCGCAAATTCACTGTACCGCTATCCTTGGATTCGCTGGCAGCCCAGGACGGAGCGGCCGAAAACACCAGCATGCTACAGGCTACAACTACTGCTGTAAGCCCTCTAAAGCATTTTTTATGAAATATCAAAATATATCCCTCCTCATTAAGGTGTAGGCGTCATACACATGCTTTTGCACATATATGTAAGCTTTGAACCCACCATTCCTATTTTAATCCAATGACGGACAAATGAGTAGTCATTTACTCCATTTATTTATGAAAAAATAATTAATTTTCCGTAAACTTAAAAAACCAGCAAACCTCCCAAATAACTCGGAGAATTGCTGGTTTCCTCATATTCTAACCGTTCTATTTCTCCCAAACCTGACGTCCGTTTTGCTTACCCATATACTCAATACGAGTCGGATTCACATCCAGAATGACATAATCGGGGTCATCTGGGCCAGAAAACCATTCCTTTAGCGAATCATTCCACACTTGTTTACGGAGTTCCTCGTCAGCTGTTACCCGGACAGTAGCCTCAACCTCCACGACTTCCTTCGTACCGCCAACCTCATAGCCCAGCAGCAGATAAGCGTTTGGATTATCCTTCAGCTCTTCCACCTTATGTGTTTTGCGATCTGTCGCGAGATGAATGTTCAGCCCTTCGTTAAAAAGAGCCATATAGCGTACCTTCGGCTTGCCGCCCTCCACCGTACCCAACGAGCAAAATTTGTTGTTATCCAAAGCCTTTACAATGGCTTGTTCCAGTTGGCTGCGATCCAATGTTTCCGTTTTACCCACGGTACAACAACTCCTTTTCGCAAATTAGAATTCCTGTGAATGCCATGCCTTGAACCGAAGGATCATAGTCATTTTCAGAACAAAGCTCACAATAAAAGTGTACCCTGACGTGCGGCAAATGAACCGTCACTTCTTCCCCCATGCTGGACAGACCCGCCTTCTAGGCATATAATCGTCGTAGTAAACCCGAATGAATAACCCATTTGACTATACAATGCCAGGGGTGCTGGAATCGGCCGGCTGAGAGTGTGTCCCAAGACACTGACCCTTACAACCTGATCTGGGTAATGCCAGCGTAGGAATGCTTAAGCAAGATGCGCCCCCTTTTTCTTACTACGGTGGGCCATCCCTTACTTTGGTATATACAAGCGCAAGCGTCCCGGAACATCGGGGCGCTTTTTTTTGTTGAGGATGATGTTGTTGTTGGAACAGATAGCGTCCGGCAGAAGTTATTTTTGTAAAATGGGAAACATAAGCTGTCTGATCCGACGGATTACGGGTAATAAAAGGAGAGAAAACAACGATGAAGCGCATGAAAATGTTAAGCCTGGGGCTGATCAGCCTGTTGCTCATGACCCTGACTCTGACCGCCTGCGGCGGAAGCTCCTCCTCTGCGCCACAAGGTGCGGCTCCTGCCGCCAATACCCAAGCGACCTCCCCGACCAAGGGACTCCAGGATGTAAAAGTCGTGCTCGACTGGACGCCAAATACGAATCATACGGGACTCTATGTCGCCAAGGACAAAGGATTTTACGAAAAAGCAGGCTTGAATGTCCAGATCGTTCAGCCCGGTTCGGGCGGAGCCGATCAAATGGTTGCTTCCAATGCTGTACCTTTTGGTATCAGTTATCAGGAGGGCGTCACACAAGCTCGTACGCAAGGGGTACCGCTCGTATCCATCGCTGCGGTCATTCAGCATAATACATCAGGCTTCGCAGCCCCGGTTGACCGCGGGATTAAGAGCCCGAAGGATTTTGAAGGTAAAAAATACGGCGGCTGGGGTTCGCCCGTAGAAGAAGCGGTCATGAAATCCATCATGGACGCAGACAAGAGCGATGTAAGCAAGGTGAAGATCATTAACATGGGCAATGCCGATTATTTTACAGCCGTGAAGCGGGATATCGACTTTGCCTGGATTTTCTACGCATGGACCGGGATTGAAGCCCAACTACGGGGTGAACCACTGGATATGCTGTATGTAAAAGATTATTCCAAAAGTCTGGATTACTATACACCCGTCATCGTGAGCAACGAACAGACCATTAAAAATGATCCCGAGCTGGTCAAGTCCTTCATGGACGCGACCGCCCAAGGCTATGAATATACCATCGCTCACCCGGAAGAAGCCGCAGACATCTTGACCAAAGCGGTTCCGGAACTGGATAAAAAGCTGGTACTCGCCAGCCAAAAATGGCTAAGCCCGCGTTATCAGGACGATGCCGCCCAATGGGGCGTACAAAAAACGGAGGTCTGGAAAAACTACTCGGACTGGATGTACGAGCGCAAGCTGCTCAGCAAGCCTTTGGAAGTCAATAAAGCCTTCACCAACGACTTCCTGCCCAAGCGCTGATCTTGTAAATCGAGCTTAAAAGTAGCCTTTGCGCCACTACGCAGTCGGATGGTGCTTCGCTTGTAAAGCACCATTCCGCCTACTTCGTTCTTATGCTTGTTTCGCTTTTATAAAAATGCCACACCAATAAAACCCAAAAATATGGTGCTTTTAAGGCGGTTGGCAGCGTAGCGTTACATTTGAATCTGAAGAAGCGAAGCGGTCTCCCCCCCTTAAACCACCATATTTCCCTAAAAACACTCCAAATAAAGGACAGGTGAATTCACATGGCTAACACACTGCTCAGTATTCAAGTAATTCCTAAAACCCCCAATAACGAGGACTCTTACGCATATGTAGATAAGGCAATTGAAGTTATTCAGCGCTCCGGTGTCAAACATCAGGTGAACCCATTGGATACGACCATGGAAGGCGAGCTGGACGAGCTGCTAAAGGTGGTTAAAGAAATGCACGAGGCACTGACAGAAGCAGGCAGTCCAAGCATCATTTCACAAATCAAAATCGCACATAACCCGCAGGGCATCAGCATGGATAAGCTGACCGAGAAATATCGCCCATGAATCCGAAAGGCAAAAACGCTTCTTGGTGGAAAAGCGTATGGCCGCCCCTTGTGGCGGTCCTCTTCTTTTTAGCCGCCTGGCAGGGAGCGGTTTCCTATTTACATGTTGAATCCTGGCTACTGCCAGCTCCGTCCCTAATCGTGCAGGAAGGAATGGCCCAGTCGGCGCTGCTTGGCGCCCATACTTGGGCTACCGTTCGCTTAACGCTGGCGGGATTTACGATCGGCACAGCAACGGGATTATCGATTGCCATTGTTCTTCATACCATCCCTTTTCTCAAATCGGCTCTGTATCCGCTGCTCATTCTTAGTCAAAACATTCCGACCATCGCTCTCGGCCCGTTGCTGATGGTGTGGTTTGGTTTTGGCGTGTTGCCCAAGCTGATGGTGATTACACTGGTCTGCTTTTTTCCTGTGGCTGTAGCGGCCATGGACGGGCTGACGAGGACGGACCGCACGATGATGAGCTATATGCGCATGTCGGGCGCAGGCCGCATGACTATTTTCATGAAGCTGGAGCTGCCGCATTCCCTGCCACAAGTATTTTCGGGCATCAAGATTGCCGCCACATACAGCGTAATGGGCGCGATCATTGCGGAATGGATCGGCGCCAGTGAAGGAATTGGATATTATATGAACCTGCAAAAGTCGGCCTACCGCACGGATCTGATTTTTGCCGCCATTGGCATTATTGTTACACTTAGTTTGTTAATGTTCGTAGCTATTCTACTGCTGGAAAAATGGCTGGTACGTTGGAAACCCGACCAGGAATAGCTTCCAAGTGGAATCAAAGGATACCAAAGAAAGGACGTGGCATGTATGAGTCTGCATCCTACTAACTTATCACCGCAAAATATGGCTGATGAAAAACGAGTCCAACGAGCCGTGGAACCGCAGGAGCATTCTTCCACTTCTCCAGCCTTGGAACTGGACGGTATTAGCCTGGCCTTCCGGGAAAAGCGAAGCCCGCTGCCTGTATTGCAGGATGTATCCTTGAGCGTTCGACCTGGGGAATTCGTCTCCCTGATCGGCCCGTCCGGCAGCGGCAAAAGCACACTGTTTCACATCATCGGCGGGCTGCTCAAGCCCCAGCAGGGGCACATCCGTATGCACGGACAGGACGTGACCGGCGAACGCGGGCATATCAGCTATATGCCCCAGCAGCCCGCGCTTTTCCCGTGGCGTACCACGCTGGACAACGTGCTGCTCGGGCAGGAAAATGCGCGGCGTAAAGATACAACAGCGCAGCCTCGGCACAGCAGCGAACGCGAACGCCGTAAGGAAGCCCTGCAATGGCTGGAGCAGGTTGGGCTTGGCCCATTCGCTAAGGCGTATCCGCATACGCTCTCTGGCGGCATGCAGCAACGGGCGGCTTTCCTGCGCGCGCTACTCAGTCCGCAAGAGCTGATGCTACTGGATGAGCCGTTCAGCGCACTGGACGCGCTGACGCGCGGAGACATGCAACAATGGCTCCTGCGGATGTGGGAGAAGAACCGCCGCTCTGTGCTGTTTATTACCCACAGCATTGAGGAAGCGTTGCTGCTCTCCGACCGTATCTATGTACTGTCGGCGCGACCTGCTTCGGTGATACACATCGTAGACGTTCCCTTCCCTCGCCCTCGCAGGGAAGAAATCACCATCGACCCGCGCTTTATCGAATGGAAGCGGAAAATGACAGGCTGGATGCGCGAGGAAAAGTACAGACTGGAAGGCGACATGGACAACACTGGAGGCGTCCGTGAGGATGCTTCAGGTAATGGGGCAAGCCGTTATGAATGACTCGAAGAATAAGAAACTGGACACGGCAGCGCCAACGACGACGCCAGTACCGGCGCCTCTAATCGACGCGCACATTCATGTGGATGGCTATCCGTCCGAGCAGCAAGAGCTATTGCTCGCTTCGCTTGCAGATAGCAGCGTCGAAGCCGTCATAGCCGTGTCCATGCATCTCGCCTCCAGCCGGGCCAATTTGTGCTTATCTGAGCGTTTTCCCGGGCTGGTACGACCCGCCTTTGGCTTTCATCCCGAACAGCCTCTTCCATCGCAAGCTGAGCTCGATCTGTTATTCAACTGGATGGACAAGCATGCAGAGCATATGGTCGCCATAGGTGAGGTCGGCTTGCCCTACTATAATCGGCTGGAAGCCTTGGAGAGAGCCGTTTCCTTTGACCTTGCTCCTTACATAGAACTGCTGGAACGTTTTGTCCGATTTGCGGGAAAACATAACAAGCCGATTGTACTGCATGCCGTCTATGAGGACGCGGACATTGCCTGCGACTTACTGGAACGCCACGGCGTTACGCAGGCGCATTTCCATTGGTTTAAAGGCTCTCCCGCCACGACCGAACGCATGGCCCGTAACGGCTATTATGTCTCCTTCACACCGGATCTCTTGTATGAGGATGAAATCCGAGGCTTGGCAATACAGTATCCATCCGGGCAGGTGATGGCGGAAACGGACGGCCCTTGGCCCTTTGAGGGGCCTTTTTCCGGACAACAGACCCATCCATGCACGACCGCCGAAGTCATTCGGGCGTATAGCAGGCTGACAGGTCAAAATGAAACTGTCGTTCGGCAATTATTTTATGACAATACGAGACGCTTTTACGCATTGTCTAATTTATAAAGCCATATCAGCTATTCCCTGAAAAGATATACAAGCCAGCTTACAACAAAAACAAAGAACCTCCTATTACGCGGACTTCATCATGCGCAAAAGGAGATTCTTTGTATTTTTCAAACATACCTATGGCTCATGCCATTTATATGTTGCTGCGTTATTTTTATCGCTTACCCGACCTTTATTGCTTCAAAAATCCCTTTTGCTCCAAAAAAGACTTCATCTGCAAACGTGCAGGCTCGGTCAGTCTTGCTGCCATTTGCTCTGACCATGGAGTAGACCGCTGGCCACCTGTGCGTTCCTTCAAATATTCAGCCGATGTGTGATCATACAGATCCACAGCTTTCATCGTCTGATTTTTGTCGTAGCCGTTCATATGCAAAACACCGGACAGCGGAAGACGTGGACGTAAGCTCCCTTCCTGATCCGGTACACCAATACACATGCCGAACACCGGATATACCAGCTCAGGCAATCCCAACAGCTCGGATACCTCGGCTATTTTTGTACGGATGCCCCCGATGTAGACCATGCCCAAACCGAGTGATTCGGCGGCCACGGCTGCATTCTGTGCAGCTAACGCGGCATCAATGGTCGCAACCGTGTAATTTTCGACGGAACCTTCATAGGAGGACTTGCCCGGTTGATGATGAACCGTGACCTGCTTCAAGCGGTACAAATCTGCACACCACACAAGGAACGCCGGGCATTGCTCAACGTAAGCCTGACCACCTGCCAACTCAGCCAGTTTTGTTTTCAAAGAAGGCTCTGTAACGGCAATGACGGTATAAGCCTGTACATTGCTGGACGAGGAAGCCATCTGGCCTGCTGCCACAATAGCTGCGAGCTGCTCGTCGGTAACGGCATCTGACTTGAATTTTCGTACAGACCGATGATTCATCAACAAGGAAATCGTATCATTCATGACTGCTTCACTCCTAATCCATAATATAAGCTTTTTATCTGTGTCAAGCTGTGCGTATACGAAGAGGTTTTGCATGTTTGCATGGCATTACTACAAGTATTATGAAACTTTCGGGAATGATAAGCAACTATAAGCCATTTAGCAAGGAAGGATTCTATGAAAAAGGGCTGAACATAACAAAAAAGCAAGCACTCAGGAGGTTAATCCTTGTTTACTTGCTAAAAAAATGGTCTATTTGTATTCTAATAATGTCGCTGCCCAAATCTTATAAATATCTATATGAGTCAAAGTTCTTTCTACATTCACTCAGTACCTTAGTAAGTTTTTCAAAAAGTCAGTAATTTCTTTGACTGGTATCAGGACCAATGTGCTTGAGGAAATCCAATCATTGTCTTGTATAGAGACTTGATTTGCTTTTCCTGGTTTTAAAATATTAGCTATGCAACCAACTACAACTTTTGCCTCGTCTGTTACTCCCCAATTATGTCTATACTGGTCATCGATATTATTCACATAGTTTAAGGCACCTTTTAAAATCTCTGGATACACAACTTCAGCACACTGAATTAATGCATCCTCCAATGTGCCTTTATCTCTATTATTAGGGAAAACATGTATTCCTATACGAGGGATATTTTCTATAATCTCACCTGGATATCCTATATTCGAAAACGCTAAGTCGTCATCTCCTAAAGTCTGAATGATATTTTGACAACTTATCTTGGCTTCTTCATCATCCGCGTCAATCAGAACGCCAACTGCACTTAAAAAACCATTTTCCTTCCGCAAAATATTTAACAAAGTTAACCTCAGCACTTTAGCTATTTTGGTTATTCCTCCGGCAGAGTGTACAGCGACTGACAAGTTGTTGCTCTGAAAGAAAACTGGAATAGAAACTCTTTTTAGTAAATCGCCTTCAGGAGGAAAGTTCTTTGGTATTATATCTAGTCAGTACTCGTCTAATTTAGAAAGTTGTTGAACTCTTTTAAAACCATTCGATTTCAAGACTTTCCCCACTACTTCAACATCGTGAGGACCTTCGACAACCAAATATGCATATTCCATTTGCTTACCTCACATCCTGACCCAGCTCATATCTCAATGAGTACATATCCTCACCTATAAACCTTTTTGAATATGTTCTGCTATCTGACAAAAGTTTCTCTAATCTATAGGTAGTAAGCTCGTTTAAATTTTTTGTATCTGCTGACAATATCGCATCAAGGGCTTCTAAACTATGAGTTGTTACAAATAGCTGTACATTAAAATCTTTACAATTGCTGACAAGCCAATCAAAGAACTTTTTAAATAGTTTGGAATGTATGGCAGTTTCAACTTCATCTATTAACAACACACCGTTTTTAGACTGTAATATAGCGGTTGCAATAGTTAAAATTCTCCGCACACCATCACCATAGACCGTAATCGGAACATATCCCATCGTCCTATGCTTAAAATAAGGAGTAGATCTGTTGCCATTAGGATCTAATATCTCTATTCCCTCAATATTTTCATCAAAATCTTGTAGTAAGTTAATAATACTATTTTTATTTCCCGTCATAATAGTTGCTGAAATCGCTTTTGCTGAGATAGGCAATACACGGTGATCCACGGGAGATACCAGATTTGTCTTGAAAATAACATTTTTCCGATCTCTTCGCATAACTCTTTGTGAATCGGTAATCAAATACTTTTGCTCTACTTCATCATTGAGTACTTTAGTTCTAAACATGATTTCAACTGCTCGTTCTTCTTCTACTTCTCCAATGTTCTCCTGTTGTTTCACACTATTCGTTAAATCCATAACAGATGTTTCATGACATTCAATATTACATTCTATAAATCCCGATTCTAATTTCGCTCCTAAATTAATACGTTCCCTGACTAACTCATTAACAGCCCCGTAAAAGGCAACTGGGAAAGTCCATAGAACAGAGTCTACTGTCGATAGTTTCCGAGATAATATTGAAAATGTTCTATCTCTCCCTTTAGAAGTAGCAATAAGCTGAAATATATCCCCTGGACTTGTTATTAATTCAATACTTTCTAAAATGGAAGTCTTACCCACATTATTCTTCCCCACTAAAAGATTGAACTGACTCAAATTCTTCAGTTCTAAATCTTTAATTCCACGAAAATTTTCAATATATAAATCATTTATATGATTCAAAATTATCGCTCCTCCCCATCTTGCTAATACTTAATTATATTCCTATTATTGACTGAATACTCATACAATATAAAAACCTTTAGAAGAATAGTTTATCCTCCTCTTTGAATCGTGTAATTCCATTCTATCAAAGAACCGTTACTTGGGGTTTGAATTTTAAAAAAAGGGCTGCCCTAAGGACAGCCCTTGATTTTATCTACAGTTTCACCCGTTGGAGACGCAGGGCATTCAACACCACCGAAACAGAGCTAAATGCCATAGCTGCTCCCGCCAGCCACGGGGCAAGGAAGCCCAAGGCAGCAATCGGAATGCCGATTACGTTATAACCTAACGCCCAAAACAGATTTTGCCGGATATTCGTCATCGTACGGCGGCTCATTTCGATCGCATCGGGAATGCTGTTCAGGTTGCCGCGCATAAGCGTGATATCCGCAGCCTCCATCGCCACATCCGTACCCGTCCCCATCGCCATCCCGATATTAGCGGTAGCCAGCGCGGGCGCGTCATTAATACCATCGCCCACCATGGCTACGATCAGTCCCTGCTCCTGAAGCCGTTTTACTTCTTCAGCCTTGCCCTCCGGCAGCACCTCAGCCAGCACCCGCTCAATTCCGGCCTCGGCAGCAACTGCCCGCGCGGTCCGTTCATTGTCACCCGTAATCATGATAACCTCAATGTTCATCGCACGCAGACGGGCAACCGCCTCCCGTGACGTTTCCTTGATCGTATCTGCCACGGCTACCAGTCCGGCATAGGAACCGTCCACTACAATCAGCATGGCTGTTTTGCCCGCGTTCTCCAGCTCATGCATATGCTGCTCGGCAGAGTCAGCTATCGCGATGCCTTCCCTGCTCATCAATCGACGGGTACCTGCCAGTACCTGCTTGCCTTCCACATGAGCCATCACGCCATAGCCCGGAATATTTTCAAAATCCGTTGGCTCTGCTAGCTCAATGCCGCGATCCGTAATCCCTCTTACAATGGCTTCCGCCAGTGGATGCTCCGAGCTTTTTTCCGCCGCAGCCAACAACCGCAGCAGATCCGTTTCACTCAAGCTTCCTTCTCCGACCATAACATCCGTCAGCACCGGCTTGCCGTTCGTAACCGTACCCGTCTTATCCAGTACCACCGCGTTGATGGAGCGGGTCATTTCCAGATGCTCGCCGCCCTTGAACAGAATGCCATACTCTGCGGCACGTCCCGAACCCGCCATAATAGACGTTGGCGTAGCCAATCCGAGCGCACAAGGACATGCAATGACGAGAACTGCAATCATTTTCTCCAGGGAGCCTGCAAAATCTGCTGGAGTTACAAGGAAAAACCAGACGATAAAGGCCATTGCCGCTATAGCTACAACGATTGGGACAAAAATTCCTGATATTTGATCAGCGATCCGCTGAATCGGTGCCTTGGAATTTTGCGCATCCTCCACGACCTTAATAATACGGGCCAATGCCGTATCGCCCCCCACACGCTCAGCCTGGATACGAAGTACACCGTTTTTATTGAGCGTAGCTCCTGTGACCACAGAACCCGCTTCTTTTTCCACCGGAAGACTTTCGCCACTCAGCATAGATTCATCCACTGCCGAGCGTCCGTCCACAACCACACCATCGACAGGGATTTTCTCGCCGGGACGTACAATAAAAATGTCCTTCACACGAACCTGCTCAATCGGTATATCAAGCTCTTGCCCATTACGTACCACACGCGCCGTCGTCGCCTGGAGACTCATGAGACTCTTAATCGCCTCGGACGAACGGCCCTTGGCTACTGCTTCGAACCATTTACCGACGAGAATAAGCGTAATCAGCACCGCGCTTGTCTCATAGTACAGCTCAGGCATTTTCATGACAGGCATCCCTGCCATACCTCCCATGCTGTCCATCACGGTAGACGGACGCAGGGTGAGATACAAGCTGTAAAAATAGGCGGAAGACGTGCCCAGAGCAACCAGTACATCCATATTGGAGCCGCCATTGCGCAGCGCCTTATACGCTCCCACGTAAAACTGCCATCCAATGATAAACTGGATCGGTGTAGCCAGCACAAGCTGGAACCACGGATTCAGAAATAAGCCAGGCACATAAATCCATGAGGTAAAGGAGAAATGAGCCACCATCGCCCACAACAGCGGAAGCGACAGCACCGCCGAGACGATCCACTTCCACTTTTTACGATTCATATCCTTGCTGCGCACATCTGCAATGTTATCTTCGGCACTTTGTGGAATGGCTCCATAGCCAAGCTGTTCAATCTTGCTCACCAGATCATTGACTGCAATACTCCCCGCCGCATATTCCACATGAGCTGTTTCCATCGCCAAATTCACCGTAGCTCCTGTCACACCCGGCATCCGATTAAGCCCCTTCTCAATACGGGTTGCGCAGGCTGCGCATGTCATGCCTGTCACATTCAGATTGGCTTCCTCACTCACAGTTCCAAAACCAAGTGAAGCAATTTTATCGCGAAAATCAGGAATATCCACCTGCTTTGGATCATACGAAATCGATGCCTGCTCCATGGTCAGATTTACATTAGCCTGCGCCACGCCGTCTATTCGATTCAGCCCCTTTTCAATCCGGGCTGCGCAGGCAGCACAGGACATCCCTGTAATATGAAGCGTTGTCTGCTTGTCACCATCCGTCACACGGTTTTCCATGATACCCCTCCTCCATATACCCCTATGGGGTATATTTGTGATCAAAAGAAAAAGCTCCTATATGGAAGCTTTTCCTTGTAAAACATGTTCATGTACCCATTTCTTCAATCTTAAACGACGTCATAGCCTTGGTCTTCAATTGCGGTTTTCAACGCTTCCACGTTCAGCTTGGACTCGTCGTATTCTACAGCCACTTGTTTCGCTTCAAGACTGACCTTGCCGGAAGCGCCGACTTTCTCCAAGGCTCCTTCTACTGCTTTCACGCAATGATTGCAGCTCATGCCCTCTACGTTCAATGTTACTTGTGCCATTGTGTTTCCTCCTCCTGGATACTTCGTGTACCCGATTCATGTGTATGGATATTGCTCTTAACGGATCAGCTTCTTGACCGTAACCAGCAGCTCATCAATCACTTCCGGCTCTCCGGCCTGCATGCGCTCAATGACACAGCTTTTCATATGCCCTTCCAGCAGCAGCTTGCCGACACCATTCAGGGCGGACTGGACAGCCGCAATCTGGTTCAGCACATCGTCACAATAGGTATCCTTCTCGATCAAGCCCTTGATTCCCCGAACCTGACCTTCAATACGGTTCAATCGGGATGTAAGACTGTTCTTGAATTCTGCCGAGTGATGACTTTTTCTGACGGTCTTTTCCCCTTCTGTTCCGCAATGAGCCTCATGGACTTCAGCGTTGGAAACAGGTTGCTCTTCAGCCATACATTAGCCTCCTGTGTTGTGTATATGCATCCATGCATTTGTAATATGCTTCTAGCATAATATACCCCTATGGGGTATGTCAACCTTCCAGAAAAATGTCCCCTGTTTGCCTTATTTCAGACCTTCGCGCGCACTTCCTCGGGCAAGTACCATAAAGCTTAACAACGCACCAACTTCCGCTATAGCGATGACGATAGCCATCGGTATGGGGGTTGTTCCACTGCCCAAGCCCACCAGCGGCGAAGCGATGGAGCCAAGCAACAGAGGCAGCAAGCCGAGCATAGCGGACGCACTGCCTGCGGAGCGCTGCTGGCTTTGCATTGCCAATGAAGTGGTGGTGGTACTCACGATCCCGACGCAGGAAACAACAAAGAATAGCGGAACTAGAATAGCAAACAGTTGACCTCCGGTAAAAGCTACAGTAAGCAAGCTAATTCCGGCTACAGCCGCAATCACCAAACCCGATAAGAGCAGCTGCCGTTCGCTGAAACGGCCCACAAGCCTCCCGGTCAATTGAGAAAACAGTACAATCCCCAAACCATTCACCGCGAAAATAATACTGTATGTCTGAGGTGAAACCCCGAAAATATCCTGAAGCACGAACGGCGAGCCAGCGATGTACGCAAACATGGCTCCTGTAATGAGCGCCTGCGAGAAGGCATATCCCATAAAGCGCCGATCCGTAAAAAGATGACCGAGTGTACGAAGCGTCTGCTTCAAACCACCCGATGAACGGCGGCTGACAGGCAGTGTTTCCGGAAGCCCCAACACAACGGCAATTAACATAGCCACACCGACTACGCAAAGCACCATGAACACACCGCGCCAGGATACAAAATTCAAAATTACACCGCCCAGCACAGGAGCAGCAATCGGAGCCACACCGTTCACCAGCATGAGCAGCGAAAAGAAGCGCGTCAGCTCTTTGCCCGAATATAGATCACGCGCAACGGCTCTGGAGATGACGATCCCCGCAGACCCGGTAAGCCCCTGAATAAAGCGCAGCCCGATCAGCACGCCGATATTCGGCGCAAACACGCATAACAGTGAAGCAGCGGCGTACAGGACAAGCGATACGACCAGCGGACCTCTACGTCCTCTTACATCACTCAGCGGCCCAGCAACGAGCTGCCCGACTGCCAGCCCCAACAAACAGGCGGTCAGACTGAGCTGGGCCAGAGAAGTCGTCGTATGCAAATTGTTGGCTAATGTAGGCAATGATGGCAAATACATATCTATGGACAAGGGTCCGAAAGCGCTCAACGCTCCCAGAACAAAGGCAATCCATAAAATCCGGGATTTGGTCATATCTGCGGCAACCATTACTGTATGGGCAAACCGATTCATAATAACAATCATCCTTTTCTGAAAATATAAAATATCACTTCAATTACATCATGATAACATTCATTTTATCCTGGTTCGATCATTTACACGCTAATCCGCAATTTTTTTCGAAACTGCTACATATCAGGCAGGAATTTACCAATTTAAGGTCGAATTATACCTTAACCAAAACAAAAAATTTGCGAAAGCTGGAGAATAACTATGGTCTATGATGGAGTGCTGCTTGGTCTCATTGTAGGACTGTTCAGAGGAGGCTGGCAGCAGGGGTTAATCCGCTTTAGCCAAATTCGCCTCATAGCTGGCTGGATGTTCCCTGTGCTACTGCTGGTGCAGTTCATTATTTTTTATGCTCAGGAAAAATGGGCCTGGCTTGCGTCCATCAACGGGTATCTGTTTATGGGCATCTATGCGGTTGGATTGATTTTTCTCTGGCTGAACAGGCACCACAAGGGATTCAAGCTTATTTTAATCGGAGTTCTGTTGAATTTTGTCGTCATGGCGGTCAATGGCGGCAGGATGCCAGTCTCGTTGAGCGCTTCTGAAGTGCTAGGCCCTTATTATACGGAAATGCTTAAATCTGGAAGCGTTATATCGAAGCATTACATGATGGATGCGGGTACGCGTTTATCATTTTTGGGTGATATTATTCCACTCTCCAAGCCCTATCCCCGTACGCAGGTGATCAGTATTGGAGATGTCATCATGAACTTTGGGATGTTTCTGTTTATTCAAAGCGTCATGGTCGTGAACAAAAAGAAGACCTCTCAGCAAAAAACCCATCCTCGCCACGCCTAGTGTGCGCCTTATTCCAAGGAAGGGAGTGAAACCTATGAAAAATTTGAAATATTCCCGTGTGATTATCAACGCTATTATCGTCGCTTCTGTCGTAATCGCTTTGACTTCCGGTTACAAAATCGGAGGCTAATCACTGATAAGGAAGAGGGAAGCACAGGCTCAACAAAACAGGCTGGATTCCGGCCTGTTTTTTCATGTGAAATATTCGATTACAAAATTGTAAATTACCCATTTACCCCCTGGTAGCTTTGACATCAAGATACGACAAGGCAGGAGAATGAAATAATGAGTATAATAAAAAAGCTGCAAGAACGGGTTAGCGCGACGGGATTATACGTTTTTCTCGTATGTACGGCAGGCTTAGTCGTCCTCTTGTATACGAACCATTGGTCCTTTATGCATTACTCGTCTACAGAGTGGGTCACGATCTACTCCCTGCTGGGGGCAGTTCTGATTTTGGAGCATTTTACCTTCCAGCTGCCGCCAGCCAGTAACAAGCAGTCGATGGATTCCTCCGTGTATCTCGCTTGTATTTTTGTACATGGCACTGAAATCGCTATGCTCGTTTTATTGTTCAATGTACTCATTGCCGCAATCCGGTATAGAGAACTTTCCTGGTGGAAGCATGCCGCCAATTTTTCCATCTATGCGCTCTCCATTTTCCTGTCGTCTGTCGTCTTTGAGCTTAGCGGCGGAACGCAGGGAGGCTTGAACGATGAGCATTTTACTTCCTACCTGCTGGCACTGTTCTGCTACTTTACGGTGAATACCATTACATTGGGTCTCTACTTTTATATTGCTTACAAAGGCTCTCTTCATGAGCTCAAAAAGGCTTTTCTCGCTGAATCCCTGCTTGTTTACTTATGCACACTCATCCTGTCTCTCGTACTGACCACACTGATTTATCATAACGGTATTTTGGGGCTTCTGCTGTTCCTTGCACTAAGTATGCTGCTATCCCACGCATTCAAGCAGTTGTTTACGATGTACCGGGAAATTGAAGAAAAAGCCAACATGGACCGCAGAACAGGGCTGTACAATCACAGTTATTTTGAAAATGCACTCGAAACCGAGCTGAATATAGCCAGATCCCAGAATACGCCTCTCAGCCTTGCCCTGATTGATATTGATGATTTCAAAAAGTACAACGATCACTTCGGTCACCTGAAAGGCGATCAGCTGTTGGGATTCCTCGGAGAGATTCTCAAAAAGGAAACCTCCGGCTCCAATATTATCGTCTCCCGCTATGGTGGAGAAGAATTTACGTTGCTTATGCCTGACCATACCGCCGAGCAAGCCTACGAAACGGTCAATGCCATCCGAAAAAGACTGAATGATTCCCGCTACGAGGGCGTGGAAATTTTCCCACACGGCTGCTTGTCCTTCTCCGCAGGCATTGCACAAAGCCGCATTGACATCTACGACAAATCACAGCTGGTTGATCTGGCAGATAAAGCACTGTACTACGCCAAGAAGCAGGGGAAAAATATCGTTCACACACATGGCAGTTTAAATGAACTGGAACGTGAAGTCGATCTGGGACAGGATATTCGTGATATTGAACAGCAGCTTAATCTGTTTTTGTACAAGGATATTAATACCTTCAAACATTCCAAACGGGTATTCAGATATGCAGCAGATATGAGCGAGGTGCTTCAGCTCGGCCCGGAGGATAAACGGCGGTTTATATTGGGTGCTCTCATTCATGACATTGGAAAACTGGAAATTCCTTGGAATATTATCAATAAAAAAGAAAAGCTGTCCTGTGAGGAATGGACGATGGTGAAAGCACATGTCATGTGGGGCAAACGAATTATCGAGGCCAACGAACGATTCGCAGACTTGGTTCCTTTTGTGGAGCTACACCATGAACGCTATGACGGGGGTGGCTATCCGTTCGGCTTTAAGGGTGAGCAAATCCCCCGGCTGTGCCGGATGCTGACGATTATTGACTCCTTCGATGCCATGACCACTGAGCGTCCCTACCAACCCACCAAAACGTTCGAGGAGGCCATCGAAGAGCTGCGGGCCTGCTCGGGTAGCCAATTCGATCCGGAGCTAACGGCTATTTTTATCCGCCATGTCCAGCATAAGCAGCCTGCTTTCATGGATTCTATAGAAGCAGACCACTAATTCCACATAAGGTTGCCCATCACCCCTACCGTTGTTAAAATCGTCCAGATTTCTACATCGGTAGGGGTTTTCATATGGATAGCACATGCAAAATACTATTTATTTCAAATTTCATATAAATGTCATAATTCGCTCCATCTATTTCTGCCACATGCACTATGATTAAGATATGAATTTAGGCTTGACCGTATGAGATGTCGTACTTTGGGACATCCTCGCTTCAAGTAATCGAGAGAAGGTGAATCCACGGGCATGTTGCACCTGTCCAGACCAGCCCGCGCGGCTTGTCTTCTGCTGCTATGTCTACCGTTACTTTTACTGTTTCCTCACTTATCATGGGCCCATGCATTTATCGTTGAATCCAGTCCGACCGAAAATCAGGTTTTGGACAAGCCGCCTTCACAGGTAAAAATCACCTTCAATGAGAATTTGCAATCCGCTTTTATGTCGATGAAAGTGACCGATGAAACAGGAAAACGGGTCGATACAGGAAAAGCGCAGCTCCATCCGGAGTATGAAAACACGATGGAAATCAAACTGATTCCGGGGATGAAAAATGGAATTTATACCGTCAATTGGAGAGCTTTATCCGCGGACGGACATCCGATCAACGGAGTGATTCCATTCCAGGTCGGCAACGGTTCCCATGCGTATACGGACCCCGCTGCCATCACATCCGAAGGCTCGGGAGCATCGCGGCTTGACCTAATTGCTATCCGCTGGCTGCTGTATATAGGACTGTCGTTGCTTTTGGGAGCGCTCTGTTTTCGGCTGTTCATCCTGCCAGGAACGGATCAAAGCAAGTACGCAAGTGAGCATCAAAAGCATGATCAACAGACCGGCATCACGTTACCACGCTGGTCCGCACTGCTATGGAGCGGCTACGGCATCACGTCTGTCGCCATCCTGATCAGTCTGCCGCTTCAGGCATCCTGGGATGCCGGGGTTTCGATCGGGCAGGGCTTTTCGTTCCCGATTCTTGGAGAAGCCCTCCAGTTCACGGGGGCGGGACAAATCTGGTTTATCCAGATGATTCTCGTGCTGATACTGAGCGTAGCGCTGATTTATACGCTGGATCACAGCATTTCCAACCGCCAGCGCCGTCTCTGGGGCTACGGCTCCGTCGTCCTGACGCTAGGCCTCATGCTGTCCAAGGCCTTTATAGGCCATCCGGCGGCGGCTACCCATCCGACTCCAGCCATCGCAGCGGACTTCGTCCACCTGGCCGCGGCAGCCTTCTGGATCGGCTCACTCGCCGTCATGGCGTTGTGCCTGCCTGCTGCCAGTCCAGAGCTGCCTGTGTCCGAGCGGGCAGCTCTGCGGCAAGCGGCCCTGCGCCGCTTTGCCGGCTGGGGCATTGCCATGGTGGCGGCGCTGCTCGCCACCGGCATGTATGGAGCCGTGCTGTACGTCCCGGCTCCATACATGCTGCTGAACACGTCCTACGGACTCGTTCTGCTTGGAAAAGCAGCGCTGCTGCTGGTCATGCTGGCCTTCGCGGCCAGCCAATTTCGCAGCGCACGGCAAGCGGCGGCAGCCAAGCGTGCCGCCGGGGGCTTGCGCATCGAGCTATCCATCGGCCTGCTCGTGCTGCTGTTGGCGGCGGTGCTCACCCACCTTTCGCCTGGTCAGGCACCTGCGGTACCGTTTGAGGAAACTCGCACCGCAGGCAAATATAACGTCACGCTGGCGGTTAGCCCGAATACCGTGGGCAGCAATGAATTTAAGGTAACCGTGCGGGATGCCAAAGGAGCCACCGTACAGGGAATCCAGCAGGTCACACTGACACTCGTTCCGGATGCCCCTGACAAATCCCGACAGGAATTTGTACTCCCTGTGCGGCAGCGGCAGCAGCAACCATTCCTTACTCAAGAGCTGCTGACCGCTGGAGGAACGTGGGCGGTACAGGTACATGCTCTGACCGCATCCTTGGATGCAGTTGACGCCGAATTTACTCTGCATGTCAGCCCCATAAAATAACCTAGGGCACGTAATTACAAATCTTTCAAACTAAAGGAGCTTATTTATATGAATACAAGAATTCAAATGGTAAAATCCAGATTTTCCAGGCTTGCGACCTCGTTGGGTCTGATTGCAGCAGGTGCTTTACTTTTTGCGGGTATGGCCAGTGCCCACGTGACGGTCAAGCCTTCCGTTTCACAGCCTAATGCTTGGGAGACATACACGTTGAAAGTGCCTGTAGAGAAAAACATTCCAACCACCAAAGTGGCTTTAAAAATCCCGAAAGAGGTCGTTTTCAAACAGTATGAGCCTGTACCAGATTGGAAGGTAGCAACCGAGAAAGACAGCTCCGGCAAAGTAACCACCGTTACCTGGACGACCGACGAAGATGGCATTCAGGCGGGTCAATACATGCGTTTCAGCTTCGTAGCACAAAATGCAGATCGGAATACGGAAGCCGCATGGAATGCTTTCCAATATTACAGTGACGGAAGTATCGTGGAATGGACAGGCGATGAAGGAAGCAACAATCCGCATTCCATTACAAAAATCACGGCAGATGCCGCCTCCGAAGCTGCCGCACCTTCCGCAGATCATGGTCATGATTCGGCTGGTGCAGCCGCAGGCGATGCAAGCACAGACACAGCTAAGGATAGCAGCAGCCCGGCACCCGCTTCGAACAATGCTACCGAAGCCGCACCTGCCGCTGCCAGCTCTGCTGCACAAACGACCGCACTCGTTCTGTCGATCATTGCAGTCGTGCTTGGTGCAGCAGCCGTCGGTATTGCGCTCAAGCGCCGCAAGTAATTTTTGTTTGCTAAAGCTGGCACCTGTATTAAAAGGGTGTCAGCTTTTTTGCTGATTTTAATTAAGCTTGCAATATTTATGTAGCAATTAACCATCGTCCCTATATCTTTTTATTTTTCATAGAATTCGAAACTGCATGTACGAACTTAACATTCACCTATCTATCATTTTTTTTGGTAAAATAGTAGAAACCTCACGATTCTAACATGATAGCTTTGTAATCTATGATGCATAGGAGAGTATAAGATGAAAATCGTAAATAAGGCTCTGTTATCCAGCGCCATCTTTCTGAGTGCCGCAGCAGGTATCTATAGCCCGTCTGCGCAGGCAGAAGCGGGGCAGGTCAGCATTGTGCTGGACGGATATCCGTTACCGTTCCCCGTACAGCCCGCAATGATGAACGGCACGACCATGGTCCCTTTTCGTGCTATTTCTGAGGCTCTTGGCATTACGGTGAAATGGGATCAAGCCCGCCAAAGCATTACCGCTACCAAATCACAGGTCTCTGCAACCAAGCAGGTCGTGCTGAAAATGGGTAGCCGCAATGCGACAGTCGACGGGCAAACGGTGCAACTAACAGCCGCACCCCAAACCGTGCGTGGCAGCACAATGATTCCGTTAGGCTTCTTCGGGCAGCAGTTTGGAGCCACGGTCAACTGGAATCAGGGAACGCGGACAGTATCCATTACATCGCCGCGTGAGCCTATGTATACAGTGGGATTTTATGCGCTATCTTCCTTCGACCAAAAATCCAAAATACCGGATTTTAACGCGATAGCCTTCGGCTGGAGCCGAATTGATGCGAACGGACAATTTACGACCAGCGGTAAGGAATACAAATGGCCTCAAGCCGCCGGCACCGTAACACCGGAGTCCATTGTACAGGAGGCAGACAGTCAGGGGACTTCCCCTTACCTGATGGTCTATTCTGGAGACGGCAATCACGAGCTGACCAAAGTTTTGGAAAATGTACAGCTTCAGGAGCAGACGATTTCACAAATCGTCAGCACCGCCACCGACAAGCAGTTTAAAGGCATCACGCTGGATCTGGAGGGACTGGGCTGGAGCGGCGATAAAGCCAAGGCGCGTTCAGACTACAACGCCTTCATCCAAAAGCTGTCGGCCAAAGCGCATCAGACCGGACTCAAGCTCACGGTCGTCCTGCACCCGCTGAACAGCTCTTACTCAGGTTACGACTACAAGACACTGGGCAATCTGGCGGACGATCTGATCATTATGGCCTATGATTACGGACAAAAGGCAACGCCTGAGCCACTCGATAAGGTAGACGAAGCCATTCGACTGGCTTTGAAGGAAGCTTCACGGGACAAGCTGATTTTGGGGATCTCTATGGGTAGCGAAAAAGACAGCACCATCAACGCTAAGATCGGTTTGGCGAAACGCTATGATCTGAAGGGCATCGCCATCTGGCGGCTGGGCATCATTGGAGAAACCGCCTGGACGCAGATGAACGAATCCATCAAGTTTAAATAATCTAGAATAAATAGGTTTACATTTTATAAAAATAACCCTGTCCTTATTCCGCCCGCTGATGAATTTCATGCATCTTCCATGCGAAGCTCATGAGATCATCAACGGGCATTCCTCATTTTTCACTTCAACAAGAAGGCTCCCCACACTTGGAATTTGCCGCCACAGGCTCGCAGGTCTGTTCCCCATAGAAGATACCCCATTCTCTCATAAAATACAGCAACGACCTCAACGTATCCCCCAACGGAGTAAGCGAGTATTCCACACGCGGCGGATTCTCGTTATAGATTTCACGGTGTACGATACCGTCACGTTCCAGCTCACGCAACTGCAAGGTCAGCATACGCTGCGTAATATTGGGCAAGGTCCGTCGAATTTCGTTATACCGGCGCGGTCCTGTGGTCAAATGATATAAAATGACTCCCTTCCATTTTCCGCCTATAACCCCTACCGTTTTCGCTACCGGACATCCAAAGTTCACGCTGACTGTATTTTCCATCTCTTGCGTCATGGTTTCCCCTTCTTTCTACTGATTGTAGACCCGAAATCTCAGAGTAATGACAAGGAACAAATATGTGCGTACTTGTTCCTGCGAAAAACTTTTTATATGATGACTATACATTCGATATCAGCTCTCATTATAGTAGCAGAAAATAAGTGGAGCACCAACTTAACCCAAAACGGAAGGAGTACACTTCATGTCCAATACATCAGCTAAAAAACAGGAGATTCTGGATGCCTTTCTGTTCAGACATGCCACCAAGGAATTCGATCCTGATCGCATCATACCGGAGGAAGATTTTCAATTTATTCTCGAAACCGGTCGACTTTCCCCAAGCTCTGTCGGTTTTGAGCCGTGGCGATTTGTGGTCGTACAAAATCAGGCATTGAGAGAAAAGCTGGCTGCGGTTTCAAGCGGGGGCCAAAAACAGATTCCTGATGCCAGCCATGTTGTCCTGATTTTGGCACGCAAGGATGTTCGTTATGATTCCCCGTATGTGGAGTATATGTATAAAGAGATTAAAGGGATGTCCGAGGAAGACTTTGCCTCACTGCCGGGCCGATATAAAATCTTTCAGGGTGAAAATCAACGCCTGCTGGAAAACGAACGTACGTTATTCGACTGGGCTTCCAAGCAAACCTACATTGCCTTGGGCAATATGATGACGGCGGCGGCTCAGATCGACATTGATTCCTGCCCGATTGAGGGCTTTAACTACGATCAGGTGCACGCCATTTTGGAGGAAGAAGGACTGCTGGAGAACGGACTGCTGGATATATCGGTCATTGCTGCCTTTGGTTATCGCGCTCACGAACCCAAGCGGGAAAAATCCAGACAACAGCTGGAAAAGGTCACACGCTGGGTCTTGTAAAAGCATGTCCAACAGGGTTACCCAAGCTTTAAGTATAGTACATCATAACAGGCGAGCTTGCGATCATTCACTTTAACGGTGGACTATTGCAGCCCGCCCTCTTTATATTAAATTCTTCTCCTCTAACAACTTTTATTCATCACCGCAGCCAGATAAATTGTATCTGGACATAGCCATAGACCCTTGCTCCAAGATCAGAATACCCTTGGAGGCCAGATTATCCAGGCATTCCTGCATATAAGCATCGTCATGCTCCGCATACGCTCCGACAGCTTCCAGTTCCTCGCCAAGCTCTGTCGCCCACGGTTCGCACTGCTTGCCGCGATACAACGGCTGCTCCCATAGCGGATCAACGTTGTAACCGCGACTTTTCATTTCGTCCATGATGAGCTTATGGTAGCGGACGAGCAGCATGGGGTGATAGTCGAACACATAATTAACCGTAGCATGTCGCTTTCCCCACCCGTTCCCACGCAGTGCACAGCACTCGCGGTGTTGCCCCAGCAGTTGCGGCCGCGGCAGCTTGTCGATCAACTCTTCGTGCCAAAGCCTCATTGCTTCACAACCTTATCTGTAGCATTTTCTTCTCTAATGAATCAACCGATCAGCATACGGACACCTGTCAGGACAATACCGATCAGGAAGCCCGTAACCGCGCCGTTAATACGTATCCACTGCAAGTCCTGCCCCAGCTTGTCCTCCATCAGAGCAATCAGGGAATCGTTATCCATTTTATCTACATTTTCGCGTACCAGATTACCAATTCGACTATGGTTGGCTTCCACCAGCCCGGTAATGCCTGCCACAATTCTAGAATTGATCTTGTCCAGCAGCTCGGTATTCCCTCTCAAATCAGCCAGCATCCGATCCAGTAGCGGCAAAATATAGGTCGGCACATAGCTGCCGTCTTCCATATAGTCCAATAAGCGTACGCGCAGCTCTTCCATCTTATGAAGCACCGACGCATCGCCTTCCCAGGTTCCCACAAGGTTGTTTTTCCAGCTGTTCAAGCCTTCCTGAACCGTATCTTTCGTCGCCAGACGGGTCAGCTGTGTTTTCAGACCATCCAGCACGGCCCGACGGCGTGGATGTTCTTCCCTTTGCAGCTCCGCAACCTGATCCAGCAGGAAGTGGCGAATCATTTCACCCATGCGCTCTTCGTTCAGATAGCCAAGGAACGCATTCAGGGCAAATTGCATCAGCCCGCTCACTTGCAAACCGCTAATAGCCTGCATTCCCAAGGTACCCAGCGTGTAGCCCGTTTCCGGCTTCAAAAGCCAGGATTCAGCCTGCTCCAGCGAGTCATCCAGCGCGCGGCGGTCATAGCCCTTCTCACTGGTTTGACGGACAAGCGCCTCCAGCAGCGGTCCGGCGTCGAAATCTGTCACCTGCCGCTTGATCTCGGCCGCAATTACTGGGGCCAGCTCCGCAAGCGGAAGCGACCGGACCAGTCGTTTGGCGAGAACATCTATGGATGCGGCCGCTTCCGGCGTGCGCAAGCCCTTTTCCACACCATCCAGCATCAAATCGGCCAGCCGGATATCGGCAATTTTAGATGCGATACTGTCTTTATTAAGCAGGTTATTTTCCACCGTACTCACCAAGGTACTCGTTAGCTTGTCCCTGTTCTTGGGAAGAAGTGCTGTGTGTGGAATCGGAATGCCCAGCGGGTGACGGAACAATGCGGTGACGGCGAACCAGTCCGCCAGTCCTCCGACAAGCCCGGCCTCGAAAGCACCTGCTAACAACCGAGCCCAGCTATATTGCTGAAAAGGCAACATAGCTGCAAAGCCCGCTCCCAGAATAACGAGCGACCAAGCCGCTGCGGTTTTCGTATTTTTTGGTTTTCCCATCCTATTAATCCTCCAAACTGACTGTTGAGTAAGTGAAGCCCTATATCTGTATTACCCATCATATCATTGCCTGTATGAATTCCAAAGCTAACGGCACTCTATTTCCTATTATATTAGAACGCATCGAAGCAGAAAATCACGCAAATAAGATAATACACTTTTTGTGTTATTTTGTACTTTTATACTTTTATTTTCCATATGATTTGCATATATTTACAGTGCACTAATCAGCACAAAAAGAGTTCATATATCTCCCTCGTGCGTCTACATATTTGTGAACAAAATCACAACATTGGACCCAATCTCATTTTTTTCCATGATAAGCCTAATGAACTATTTCGCTAGAACAAAGACCCATTTTTTTCAAAACAAAAGGATATGCACGTTGGAAGGTGGAATGGGCATAGAATACCTTTAGCATCCTTTCCTGGATTTTATTCCAGAATTGAATTAAATCCATGGCATCTCCGAATTTTTTTCAACATAATTTAACTTTTTCATATGGATGAATGAGTTAAAAATATGGAGGAAACGAGGCTGTTTTCACCATAATAGTACACCTGATTTAGATTGGGAAATAATTCAAAATATTATTCGCTACATGCATTTATATGATGTGATAAAATAAACCGTATTAAGTAGGAAATCATGTGTAAACCACCATTTTGTTTGTTAAACAAACAGTGATTAGCTTGATAAATTTGCTCTTTTGTAAAGGAATTGGACATGACAACAGACCAAAAAAACAACGGGAATGGGACCCCTTGGAGCAGCGATCCAGTCGTCATTGCACGTACTCCCTCCGCTTTTGCCAAGCGATCCCTTTTTTATATACAGGAAATAGGTTATTTCAAAAAAACATCTGCTTATGCCATGGAACGGAAGGAACTCACCTCGTTTCTGCTCGTTTTTACGTTATCAGGACAAGGGGAATTACTGTACCGAGAGAAAAAATACATATTGAAGCCTCATGATATGTTTTTCGTTAATTGTGAGGAATTCGTACAGTACAGCAGTGCTGGTCATGAAGCTTGGGAGTTTATCAGTGTAAATGTGTACGGCAATCTGATCGACAATTTCTACGAACAATTTGCCAAGCACAACAAGCCTGTAATATCACTCAACGATCCAGTCACCATATTGGACAAGCTGCGTTCCCTCTTATGCGTACAATCTGACAGAACTCTCTCTGCTGAACTGTTGACATCCAGACTCATCAGTGAGTTGCTGACTTATATTTTGCAGCACCCCTACGATCATCCGTATGTAAATCAGGATACGATCACCGAGGTACGCAAGGTTCAGCAATATTTGGATCGATCCTACAGTGAACGAATTACGCTGGATTCGCTGGCAGACATGTTTGAGTTAAACAAATTCAATCTCGCTAAAAACTTCAAGAAACAGATTGGATTTTCTCCAATTGATTATCTCATTAATGTCCGCATCACAGCGGCTCAAGGCTGGCTTAAAACCAGTGACGAATCCATTGTGGATATCGCACGGTTTGTAGGGATTCCCAACACTAGCCATTTTATCAACCTGTTCAAGGAACATGTCGGAGAAACCCCACATTCCTTCCGCAAAAAATGGGGGAATCGAACCAAACTATAAACTCATCTATTAGATGACTTTGTCGAAAAACAGAGAAAATCTGAGATTGTGCTTGCCTAATCGGAAGTCCAACTGATAGAATGATAGATATAGACTGTTCAGGATAAATGGCAAACCTGTCGAAAGGCAGGGACGCAAAGCTACAGGGCCTTCTTTTTAAGATGGCAGCCAGCTACCGGTTGGAGAGGCTTTTTGTCGTGTCTTTTTTCCTGAAAAACTTTATACGATAATAGCAAACCTGTCGAAAGGCAGGGACGCAAAGCTATAGGGCCTTCTTTTTAAGATGGCAGCCTAGCCGCCGAAAGGAAGTTTTTCTATGAGGAAAATGTCATCTTTTTTAATTATTTTGGTTTTTTTGTTATCCATCCCCCTACATACGACAGCATTTGCTGCCGAAAGTCAGGCATGGCTGAATCAAAACAACGTAAACCACGGTATTGTTAGTATACGTTATCCTGTCAACTCCAATGTCAAAACCAAGATTGTAATTACCAAGGATGCGGAGAAATACTCTTATTATCTGAATTCGGGCAAGCCTGAAGAAGCATTTGCTCTTCAAATGGGCAATGGCAATTATAACATTCGTTTATTGGAACAGCTAACTGGCAACCAGTATAAAGTGATAGGTGAAGAAACGGTCCAGTTAAATTTGAATGACAGTAAAACCATATACCTCAATTCTATTCAAAATATTGACTGGAGCGATACGAATCAGGCGATTCGGAAAGCCAAGGAATTAACCAAGGGTGCAAAGACAGATGATGAAAAGGTGAAACGTATTTACGAGTATGTCATTAGTCATATTAAATACGATTCCAATCAGCCTTTCAACCTATCAACAGACTACCTTCCACAAATTGATCGTACAATAGTTTCGCAAAAAGACATTTGCTATGGATACGCTTCACTGTTCGCCGCCATGCTTCGAAGTGTGGATGTTCCAACGAAGCTGGTTATGGGTGAATCCTCCTATGTGAAAACTTACCACGCCTGGAATGAAGTCAATATCAACAATCAATGGGTTATCATTGACACTACAGTAGATGCTGCTCTAAAAAGCGGAAAACAGAAGTTTGCAATGGCCAAAGAACCCTCCAAATATACAAAAACAAAACAATATTAATTTTTTTTGTAGAAAGCCCTGATCACTGCGATCAGGGCTTTTTTCTATTATTGTTGAGAAATTGTTGAGATAAGGAAGGTATTGTATATCTAGTCAGTCATTTAAAAACTAAGTTTGTTGAATATACTATTTCCGGGACAAGAAAGAGGGGGGAGCCAAATCCGCCCGGGTACTTTCCATAATATTATGATGAATAGGAGACTTACTTAAGAGTATGAGAACAAAAATAAACGCAACGATCATTGTACTATTGCTTATTTTCCAAAGTTTTTTTAGTGCAGCGTTGGCTTACGCAGACACTTCAACCACGGCTGTACCAGAAAGCGCTATAAGCGATCCTGCGAATACAGTTATGGAAGATGTATACGGTATTCCAAACCCTGAACCGTTAGAGGCACCTCCCAGCATAGCCCCTATGATTCAGGCAGCGACCAACTCAGTTCAAGTAGACAATATTTTAACCAAGCTGATCTTGACGGATGAAACTGGCCGTATCATTGATGCTGTGGATAATCCTGGCGTCCGTGTGGACATTGGCGCGGCAGTCCAGCTAAGCTATGAATGGGAGATTCCGGACAATCAGTATAAAGAAGGTGATACCTTCACCTTTAACTTACCGGAACAATTTGAAATTTACACAGATATCTCGTCTCCGTTGATTTCAACAGATGGAGAGGTTGGTACCTTTACGGTAGATCGCCAAGGGAAAGTCATTATGACCTTTAACGATTACGTAGAGAATCATTCCAACGTAAGCGGAAAACTGCAAGTAAAAACCGAGTTCAGTAAGGAAGTTGCAAAAGGCAGTACAGAAGTCATTATTTCGACTCCAATTAAGATCGGGGTACAAACATCCATCGTCAACATCAAACCCGTGTCCGGTCCCCCAATAAGTAAACAAGGAAAGGCTAACGGCAAAAACAAGATTGACTGGGCCATTAATGTGAATACACAATTGGACACCGTAAAGAATGCGATCGTAACTGACCCGACTCCTCAAGGGCTGGAGCTGTTGCGAGACTCCTTCCAACTGTATAATCTGCAAGTCAATATTGACGGCTCGACGGTAGTTAAGGACCCAATCAGTGGGGACAAGTATACGCTCGAACCAGATCAGGCCGGTACGGGCTTTGTTATTCGTTTTAAAGACGAGAGCATCAGCCCAGCCTATCAGATTCAGTATTCTACAGATATTACAAGTGACGAGACCCGATTCTCCAACACAGCTACTTTTTCGGGAGACTCTATGAATGGTGTCTCTGCTACCGCTACCGTACAGGTTGATCGCGGAGAATTCTTGTCCAAGAAGGTGGAAAGCTACGACCCTGTTACACAAACGGTATCTTGGGTGATCAAGTACAACTTCAGCGAAAAGAAAATACCTGCCGACAAAGCCTTGTTAAGTGATCGGTTCAACAACAGTCAGGTATGGCTTCCCGCTTCACTTGAAATATACAAAGACGATACTCAAGAGGTACTTCCATCCTCAGAATATACCGTCTCTCCGGTTACGAATGATCTGGACAGCAACGGCTTTGATCTCCAATTCAACTCCGATGTGGATACAGCCTATACCATTCGTTATCAAACGAAAGCCAAAGAACGTGTATATCAAGATGATAAGGTAACGAACCGTGTGACTTCAGGTGGAGTCTCTAAGGATGCCACAGCAACTCTTAAAAGTGGAATTATTATTAAAGAATCCAAGGAGCCGAACTATAACGCAAAATTCATACCTTGGGTTATTACCATCAATGAAGATCAATATATTATGAACGATATCGTCATCAAGGATGTATTTCCCAACGACGGCTTGGCCTTGTTGCCGAATACTTTGAAAATCCAATCCGCTGACGGAAAAACGGAGCTTCAAGCTCCCGCAGATTATGAGCTTATTCCGTTATCACCGGATAATAAGCAAGGATTTAATATCATTTTCCATGCACCAATTCAAGATACTTATACGATCAAATATTCAACCGCATTCAATAATGACTGGAAAAAAGATGTGAAAAAGACTGAGTTCTGGAATAAGTCCGTCATTGAATGGCAGCAGGACGGAGATTCAAAATCTGCAGAAGCAGACGCCCGGGTCTTTCCAGACATCATGACCCAGCAGAATGGAGCCAAGCAAGGAAGCTACAATGCCAGCTCCAAACACATCACATGGGACATTAAGGCCAACTATAACCGTAAGACCCTAAAACAACCGGAAATAAAAGATCCATTGCTGCAAGGTCAGAAGCTACTGCCAAACTCCGTTAAAGTGTACAACATGACACTGACTGGATCGAGGAACGGCGTGGAAAAGGGCTCCGAATTACCAGCAGACCAGTACACACTTATTCTCCCATCCGAACAAAATGGCAACACGTTGCGTATCCAATTTAACAATCAGATTCAAACCCCATATTGGATTACGTTCCAAACGACGCTGGAAGGAGAACTTATTGAAAGAGAAATCCGCAATAAGGCCCTTTTTCTGGATGGAGAAAATATAATCTCAGAATGGTCAGCCCAAGTAACCTTACCTCACGGTGGAGAATATGTTTCTAAAAGCGGCAGCCAGAACGGGAATAAAATTAACTGGCAAATCCGTATAAACGAAGGACAGTCTCAAGTAACAAATGCCAAAATTGTGGATCATCCCAGCAGCAATCAGATTCTGATCGAGAATTCCTTTCATCTGTATTCAACTGTGGTGTCTGAAAACGGGAAGGTTACCAAGAGTACAGAACTAACTAGGGATCTTGATTACAAGCTCATTTTCAAGCCAGATGCTCAAGGTCAGGAAACTTTTGAGCTTGCTTTTACGAAGGAGATTTCCTCCGCCTTTATTCTGGAATATCAAGCGTTCATTGATGCAGCTGACAAAGAAAAGGTGAGCAACAAAGTATCCTTCGAAGGGGATCGCTTAACAACAGAACAGAAGGAGACGAATCAAGAAATTATTGTGCGGACTTCTTCCGGCTCCAGTTCAGGCAGTGGTATTAAAGAAAGCCTCGAAATTACAAAGGTTGATCAGGATGAGCCTGATAAGGTACTGCCTGGAGCAAAATTCGCGCTCTATGATAAAGCGGAGAAAAGAGCCCCAATCATTCAAACTACCAATGCGGAAGGGAAGATTGTGTTCTCTGCATTGCTCCATGATGATTACATCTTGGAAGAGCTAGTAGCTCCCCAAGGCTATAAAATAATGGATAGTAAGCTTGAAATCAAAATAGACGATACAATCAAACAAAGCGCTGGTATTAAGAAAGTTGTGGTAACCAACCACAAAGAAAACAATACAGATCCAGGTACACCTACCAACCCGGGTACACCTGGTACACCGACTAATCCGGGCACGCCTGGTACACCTACCAACCCAGGCACGCCTGGTACACCTACCAGCCCTGGGGGATCAGGTAAAAAACGCGACAAAGATTCTGAAACAACAACTACGCCGTCTATATCCGTTCCTTTAGTGGACAATAAAGAACAGACTGTGGATGTTGAGAGCCCAGTATTAGATAGCATCGTGCCTGCATCTACACCTGACAAAAAACAGACGGATGATGATGGGGGCCTGCCAACGGGTGGTATTGTGCCTGCATCTACACCTGCACCGAAAGCAAAACCGAAATTACCAATCATTAAACCTAATAAGGAACCTAATCCCCCCGTGGAAAGTGATGACGACTCTCTGCCTCGTGGTGGAATCAAAGTTCCTGCTGATGTACCGAAAGATCCGAATGTTTCACCATCGGCAAATAAATTGCCACAAACAGGAGAAAACAGCCCTGCTCCCTTCTATTTAACAGGCCTAGCTATGATCATTTGTGGCGCATATCTGAAATATAGACGGATGGGCAAAAAATAAAAATAATCATCCCCTCCCTTTCTCAGACTACACTAAATGAGAAAGGGGGGATTTTTAAAATCAGTACGCGATACACCTTACATATGTTAGGGAGGTTTTTAGATTGCGTAAGCTATCATACTTGTTTATCGCCTTGGGATTACTCATTATTTTGTTTCCTAAAGCCAATGAATGGATCGAAGATCGGAAGCAGGGCGAGCTTTTGAAAGAAGCAGAGGTATTGAACCCTAGCATTATCGACAGCTATAAGCGCTTGTCCAGCAAGCTTGCAGAAAACACGGGCATCGAAACCACACGAGGTCCTTCGGTACCCGCAAATGAACCAGACACCAAGCAACTCCCCATTGCCACCATTAGCATTAATCGCATTGATTTGAAGCTTCCTGTGCTGGAGGGTGCAACTCGGGATAATATGAAGCACGCATCTGTACATATGTCGGAAACGGCAGCTCTGGGTCAGACAGGAAACGCCGCCATAGCAGCCCACCGTGCGCGTACAGCAGGACGTTTATTTAATCGGCTGAACGAGGTGAAGATTGGAGATAAAATCATGATTAATACCAAGGGTGAACAATATAGTTATACAGTCTATAAAATTTCGATTGTCGCTCCTACAGACGTCTCCGTTCTGAAAAGTTTTGAAAATAAAAAGCTTCTCACATTAATTACATGTGACCCTCTTGTAAATCCGACACATCGCCTCATTGTTCAGGCCCGACAAAGCACCTAAAGCTGGAACTGTTCGCCATATCCGAACACCCTTTGCTACTTAGATTTACTTCATTTGCAGCGTTAGAGGTATCTCTATTTCATTGGACAGACTCTTAGTCCGTTGAATATATTACTTCCGTGAAAGAAGGAGGGATGCTATAAACGTCCTGACATGAATACAATATACAGTAATCTTTATACAATAATCTTTAGAAAGGAGAATTAAATAGAGTATGAGAAAAAAATGGAATGTACTAATTATTGCACTATTACTCATTTTACAAAGTTTTTTTGGTATCACCCAAGCTTATGCTCAAATCCCTGCCCCGGATCAGCCGGAGATTGCTGGAACCGAGGCAGAGCAAACCGTTACAAATGATGTATATGATATCGTAGTACCCGAAACAGAACCAGTCATAGAACCAGAACAACAGATGCCTCCTTCCCTACCAGCTCCTGTTGTTCAAGCAGCGGTCGCCACAAATTCTGAAGAAGCTGCTCAAGCGAGTATATTAACGAAACTTACCCTGACCGATGCGACCGGTCAAGTGATTGATGCGGTATACAATCCCGATAGTCGCTTGGACATTGACGATGCAGTCCATCTCATTTATGACTGGGAGCTTCCCAACAATACGTACAAGGCCGGAGACACCTTTACCTTTCAATTGCCCGAGCAATTTGAAATCTACACAGATATCTCCTCTCCTTTGGTTACGACAGATGGAAATGTTGGCCATTTCACGGTAGACCGCCAAGGCAAAGTGGTCATGACTTTTAACGATTACCTGGAGAGCCATTCCAATGTCAGCGGAAAACTGGAGGTTAAGACCGAGTTCAGCAAGCAAATTGAAAATGGCAGTACAGAGGTCATTATCGCCATCCCGATCAAGGGGGGCGTACAAACAGCAGTCGTAAATATCAAGCCTGCGGCAGGCCCTTCCCTGGATAAGCAGGGGAAAGCCAATGGAACCCGTCAGATTGATTGGACGATTGACGTAAATAAACAATTGGATACGGTTCAACATGCTGTAGTCACTGACCCGACTCCCCAAGGATTGGAGCTGGTAAGGGATTCTATCCGGTTATATTATTTACAAATCAACGTGGATGGTTCAACCTTGCTGCGTGATCCGGTGGATAAGGATAAGTATACGCTGGAAGCCGATTCGGCTGGTACCGGCTTCATCATCCGTTTTAAAGATGAAAACATCCGTAGCGCATACCGAATCCAATACTCCACTAACATCACCAGCGAAGAATCACGTTTTTCCAACACAGCCACTTTTTCTGGCAGCAATACGAAAGACGCTTCTGCAACAGCTACAGTAACCGTTCAACGCGGCGAATTCTTGTCCAAAAAAATGGAGCAATACGATCCGGTTACGCAAACGGTATCCTGGGCGATCAAGTATAATTTTGGCGAAAAGAAAATTCCCGCCGGGAAAGCCGTGTTAACTGACCGCTTCAACAAAAGCCAAGAGCTCGTGGCTGGTTCACTTAAAGTGTACAAAGGATCAACTTCTGAGGAACTTTCTTCCTCCGAATATACCGTCTCACTGGTTAGCAATGAAACGGCCAACGGCTTCGATTTACGCTTCAACTACGATGTAGAGGAAGCATACACGATCCGTTATCAAACCAAGGCGGTAGATCGTGTACTTAAAAATGAACGTATAACGAATACCGTAACGTCTGATGGAGTAACCAAAGATACCACCACTGAGCTAAAAAGCGGGGTCATTGTTAAAGGCTTCAAGGAACCGAACTACAACACAAAAACGATTCCCTGGGTTATTGCCATCAATAAGGATAAATATACGATGAATCAGGTTGTGATCAACGATACGTTTCCGAATGGCGGTTTGGCTCTTTTACCAGATACATTAAAGATCCAAAGCGCGGACGGAAAATCAACACTAACATCACCAGCAGATTATGAACTGATTCCTTTATCACATGACTATAAGCAAGGATTCACGATACGTTTCCATAAAACGATCCAGGACGCGTATACCATCAGCTATTCAACAACATTTAACAATGAATGGAAAAAGGATACGAGCAAGTCGGAGTTCTGGAATAAAGCTTCCATCTCATGGGTGCAAAATGGAACGCCCTACTCTGCTGAAGCCGAAGCCCGGCTATGGCCTGACAATCTGACACAGCAGAACGGTGCCAAGCAAGGAAGCTATAACGCTACCTCCAAGCACATCACATGGGACATCTTGACGAACTATAACCGTAAAACCCTGAATCAGGCTGAAATAAAGGATACGCTACAGCAAGGTCAGAAGCTGGTTCCCGGCTCTGTCAAAGTGTATGACATGACACTGCTTGGGTGGTGGAATGGTGTGGAAAAGGGAGCTCAACTGTCGGCAGACCAATACACCCTTGTTCTTCCCACCGCTGATAACGGCAATGAGCTGCGTATCCGTTTTAATGAACAGATCAACACTCCCTACTGGATCACTTTCCAGACCACCTTGGAGGGAGAGCTTATTGATAAAGAAATCAACAATAAGGCTCTGCTGATGGATGGAAAAAACATGATCTCTGAGTGGGCAGCCAAAGTAACTGTGCCTCATGGGGGAGAATACGTTACAAAAGCCGGTAGCCAGAATGGTAATAAGATCGAATGGCAGATCCGGATCAATGAAGGGCAATCTTATGTCTCCAACGCCAAAATCGTGGATACACCCAGCAGCAATCAAATCCTGATTGAAGATTCCTTTCATTTGTATTCCACCAAAGTATCAGCCAACGAAGAGGCTGCCAAAGGCACTGAATTAGTCAAGGATCAGGATTATAAGCTGAAAATTACGACAAACGATCAAGGTCAGCAATCCTTTGAGCTTGGCTTCACACAGGCCATTTCATCCGGCTATATTTTGGAATATCAATCTTTCATTCAAGCGGATGATAAAGCGAAAGTGAGTAACAGCGTCTATTTTGAGGGCGACCGCTTAACTACGGAGCTGAGAGAAACCAGTAAAGAAATCATCGTGCGGACATCCTCCGGCTCAGGTTCAGGGGGAGGCATAACAGGAAGCCTGGAAGTGACCAAGGTTGACCAGGATCATCCTGACAAGGTGTTGCCTGGAGCACGCTTTGCACTCTATGATAAGAACCAAAAAAGAGCCCCGCTCATTCAAACTACCAATGCAGACGGGAAAATTTTGTTCAATTCATTGCTGTATGATGAATATATTCTGGAGGAACTTGCAGCTCCAGCAGGCTATAAAATAACAGCCTCGAAGACAGCGGTCAACATAGACGCCACGGTTAAACAAAGCTCAGGTATTAAGCAGATCGTGGTGACCAATGAAAAAGAGACCCCTGTTGATCCGGGTAAACCTACCGATCCAGAAACGCCTACGAATCCAGGAACACCTACGAATCCGGGTTCAGGTAAAAAGCACGATAAAGATCCTGAGCCCACAGAAACGCCGAATGTACCCGTTAAGCCAGTAACCAATGAGCCACAGATCGTTGAAGATGAAGATGTGCCATTGGGTGTTCCAGAGATTGAGCAGCCTCCTGAAGAACCCGATGCGCTGCCGGAATCGCCAGAAATGGATCCTCCTCAGAAATCGTCTCCACCTGTAGAGATTGAAGATGAACCCATACCCAAAGGAGGCATCAAGTTCCCTGTTGAGGACCCCGAGGACCCAAGTGATTCAGGTCGTACTCCGCAGGTAAATAAATTACCGCAGACAGGAGAAAACAGTCCTGCTCCCTTCTATTTGAGCGGAATGTCTTTCATTCTTCTGGGTGCCTATTTGAAATACAGACGGATGCACAAAAATAAAAGAATGAAATAATCAAACAATCCCCTTTCTGGCTTACACAAAGCGAGGAAGGGGTACTATCATGATATGGGTGGTGACATGAACTTGAATTTAGCTCAAAACTCCTATATGCTCTTGTGTTTATTGATCTTAAACCTGATCGTATGGACATGCCTTGGGATTTTTTTAAGGTCTGTATTTGTGGAAAGAACTATGCTAAGGAAACTTGCTTACCAAGACCCTGTAACAAGTTTGTTCAATCGGAATGCGCTCAACCACTTTTGGAAGCAACATAAAGGCAAAGAAAGCACTGCTATTTTATACATTGACCTGGACGGCTTCAAAGCCATTAATGATGCTTATGGACACAAGGTTGGCGATATGCTGTTACATGAAGTTAGCCTTCATCTGCTACAAGTCATGAATGCGAACCAAAAGGCTTTTCGAATTGGAGGGGATGAATTTTTACTCATTATAAAAAATTTTGATTCCGACCAGGTAAAAATTTTGGCGCAACTCCTCCTAAGAAAAATCAGCAGCGCCTACAGCATTCATGGACACAGACTATCTGTCACAGGAAGTATCGGTATTAGCTTGAACCCATCCCAGAAGGACAATCTGCAGACATTGCTCAAAGAGGCAGATATCGCCATGTACCATGCCAAACGAATGGGAAGAAATCGCTATGCCGTATATTCCAAGATTAACCGGAAACAGAGCAGCTCATACAACACTACACGGATCAAAAACCTCGCAAAAGACATTCGAAAGCGCCATAATGTCCATGCCCCAAAAAAACCTTCACCTCTATAAGCCAGAAAACAATCCAAACCCAGCAGAGAATATAAATCAGGCGGGCCATCCTGTTAATTTAAGGAACACACCCGCCAATAAAAACTTCCTTATTCAGTTTTGTCCTTTGCAATCAGCTTGAAATCGTCAAAGTGGAATCCCGGAGCAACGACACAGGTTACCAGCACAGGCTCATCCCCAAGCGGACGCGCCGTTTGCCATACTGTGCCCGGCACCAGCGCTTGTGGATGCTGTCCTGCCTCCACATCGGCACCGACGATAATCACCGTTTCTTCACCAGGTTGTTCTCCGCTTCCACCCAATTTCAACTCCACAGGGCTTCCGCTATGATACAGCCACAGCTCATCCGAATGCACGACATGCCACTCGGAGAACTCGCCCGGATGCAGCAAAAAATACGTCGATGAAGCTGCAAAGCGCGGACCGGAATACACATCCGGCAGTACAGGCTTCGGAATTTGAAAATGGGACTTCCACATTTCTTTGTACCAGCCGCCTTCCGGATGGGGCTCCATGCCCAATGCGGTTACCAGCGGTGAAATAGCTTTCGTCATTGCACTAACCTTCCTTTACCCTAAATTCCTTCTCCCCTACTGTAAAACATAACGTTGCTTTTGTCACGTTTCTCCCTTGGAATGTCGAAGGAGATTATTTTATGTCAAATTTAATAACATTAATTTGTGCATGCATGCTCATCTACATATGAAAATATCGATTCACTCATGAATAATTACATAAAAATATATTTTGAGTGAAGTTTTATGACATAAAATCTTGTTTTTCATTGTAAGCTTATAGTATCATGAGAGAAAATTTTGAAATTTTGATAGAGCTTTATCATGCCAGCCAATCTACCAAGCTATGTATCCAAGCCTGAAAGGGGTGAGCCTTCTGATCCAGTTTCGCAACGTCAACAAGCATTTTGGTCACTTCCATGTACTTAAAGACATCAATCTTCAGATTAAGGAGGGCGAGGTCGTCGTGATCATCGGACCCTCCGGCTCGGGTAAAAGCACCCTGCTACGCTGCATCAACCGTTTGGAAACCATATCGGACGGGGAGCTGATCGTCAACGAGATACCTGTACATGACAAAAAGATTGATATTAACGCGTTCCGGCGCAATATCGGTATGGTATTTCAGCATTTCAATTTGTATCCCCATAAAAAGGTAATTGAGAACATTGTACTCGCACCCATGAAGGTGCTGGGGATCTCGAAGAAAGAGGCTATCCAAACAGCCATCACCTATTTGAAGCGTGTTGGAATCGAGGAAAAAGCACAGAGCTACCCCGCCCAATTGTCCGGGGGACAGCAGCAACGGGTTGCTATCGCCCGTGGCCTCGCTATGAATCCAAAGATCATGCTGTTTGACGAGCCTACCTCCGCTCTGGATCCCGAAACCATCGGAGAGGTACTGGATGTTATGCGTTCGCTCGCCCATCAGGGCATCACCATGGTCATAGTGACTCATGAAATGGGCTTTGCCCGTGAAGTAGCGGATCGCGTCATTTTCATGGACAAAGGACAGATTTTAGAAGACAGTCAGCCTGCCGAGTTTTTTCAGAATCCGGGTGAAGAGCGGGCGCGCCTGTTCCTGAGCCGTCTGATTCACCATTAAACAGACCTTTAATCGAAAGGAGATTGTTCAAATGAGAAAAAGATATTCATGGAGTGCCCTTATGCTGCTTACGCTGTCCTGTCTACTCGTTTTGGCTGGCTGTGGAGGCAAGCAAGGAACGGCAACGTCGGGGAATGAGGCGGCGGCAGCCAACGGGCTGGAAGCCATCAAGCAACGTGGCAAGCTGGTTGTTGGGGTGAAATACGACACCAAGCTGTTCGGTCTGAAAGACCCGGCTAGCGGGAAAGTAGAAGGCTTTGATATCGACATTGCCAAGGCGGTAGCCAAACATATTTTTGGAGACGAAACCAAGCTTGAATTGAAGGAAGTCACGTCCAAGACACGAATCACCTTGCTGCAAAACGGAGACATCGACGCCATTATCGCAACCATGACCATTTCGGACGAACGTAAAAAGCAGGTCGATTTCAGCGACGTCTACTTTAACGCCGGGCAATCCCTGCTCGTGAAAAAAGGAAGCCCGATTACCGGTCTGGAGTCCCTGACCCCGGCTACCAAGGTACTCGCAGTTAAAGGCTCCACCTCCGCCAAAAATATCCGCGAAAAAGCACCCAAAGCGACTATACTGGAGTTCGAAAACTACCAGGATGCATTCAACGCACTCAAGGCAGGTCAAGGTCAGACGTTGACCACCGATAACTCTATTCTGCTCGGCATGCAACAGCAAGATCCGAATTACACCCTCGTAGGCGGAAACTTCACTGAGGAACCTTACGGCATTGCGGTGAAGAAGGGACAAACGGAATTGCTGCAAGCCATTAACGATACGCTCAAGGAGCTGAAAAGCAACAGTGAATACGATAAGCTCCACGAGCAATGGCTTGGGGTTAAACCCGAATAATGGGGGTGTCATCCGCAGATGCTTACTTTTGATATCAACGTACTTTTCGACCATAGCGACCGCTTCATAGAAGGCTTGCTTCATACCGTTCAAGCCAGTGTCATTGCCTTGATCGGAAGCTTTATTCTGGGAGCGATCATCGCCATCCTCCGAATCGCTCCCTTTCAATGGATGAACTGGATTGGCACCGTCTACGTAGAGGTCATTCGTAATATCCCGTTGCTGATCGTTGTATTGTTTTTTTATCTGGGACTTCCTACTTTGGGTGTTCCTTTGGATGGTTTTGTGTCTGGAACGCTTGGCTTGACCGTATACACCGCCTCCTTTATTGCAGAAGCGATACGTGCCGGCATCCAGTCTGTATCAAAGGGGCAATTCGAAGCCGCACGCTCCTCCGGGCTGAGCTACAACCAGACGATGATCAGTATTATTTTGCCACAAGCGATTAAAATTGTACTGCCTGCGATTGGCAACCAGTTCATCAATCTGGTCAAAAACTCTTCCGTACTGGCCATAGTAGCGGGACTGGACCTGATGTATTATTCGGATCTGATTAACTCGGATACCTTTATGCCCATCACCGTCTATGCCATCACAGCGTTGCTATACCTTACCTTGACGGTTCCACTTAGCTTTCTTGTCCTGTATATGGAACGTCGTCTGTCCAAAACATCCTGAGGAGGGAAGCCCGTATGGATTTCAGCGGCTTGTTTGTATGGCCTAATGTGCGTTTTATACTGGAGGGCTTCCTGCTAACGCTGGAGGTCTCCGTTTATTCCATCATATTCAGCTTCGTGCTTGGTATCGTGTTTGGAATCCTGCGCTATACGCGTTTACCTGTCATTTCACAAGTAGCGGCCTTTTTAATCGATCTGATTCGCAATCTTCCGTTATTGCTCATTATCTTCTTCATCGGTATGGTCTTACCGTCCATCGGCCTGTCCATTTCGCTCAAATGGGCAGCTATTACGGGCCTGTCGATCTTTGAGGGGGCCATGATCGCCGAGATTGTCCGTAGCGGCTTGAACTCCGTCCATAAAGGACAGATTGAAGCCGCACGGTCCTCCGGGCTGAGCTATTCCAGAACGTTATGGCATATCATTCTGCCACAAGCGCTCCGCCGCATGGTGCCACCTATCGTCAGCCAGTTCATTTCCCTGCTCAAGGATACTTCTCTCGCGGTCATTATCAGTCTGCCGGAGCTGACGCATAACATTCAGATTGTTGGCGGTCAAAATCAGTCCTTCGTCATTCCTGCTCTGCTATTCGCCGCCTTCTTGTACTTCGCTGTTAATTACAGCATGTCGCTGCTTGCACGCAGGCTGGAGGTGCGCACTCATTAGCATTCAGCACGCGTAGCATGATCAGGGCTGCCGCCAGCCTGAACGTTTTGTCAGCACAATGCCAAGGTCCATCCGGTTATCCAGCTCCAGCAAAGTGATACCGATCCGCAAGCTTCCATTGAGGTGCGAAGCTCCTCAATGGAAGCTTGCGCCTGCTGTAGGTCCTTGAGCGCATGAGGGGGTTGACCGTCAGATCCAGATGGTCGACTGCGGGGTAATATTCATCCTTAATGCCAAAAGATACCGTTAACCCTTTGATTTCCAACACCGGCTCGCTACTCAATGTATATGCTTCCTCCATTCTCCATGGTCTTGTCCTGCTTATGCGCACCACGCTTGATGTTAAACTTCTCATGAACATTACACACCGATTTAGTCGGAATAATTTGAACTTATCCTATCACCAGTATATGGATATATCAATTAAGAATAGACTATCACGATCATTGAAAAAACCAACCACAGATTAATTTTCAGCACCAAAAATAACCGGAGATGCAGCTTCTTCCGTACTCATGCCTTTGGCCGGATTGGAATAGGCTCCATGCTTTGGTGCTGAAGCGCTTCTGCTACCGTCAACGCGCCCTCTGCCTTGACCTGGCCGAATGGAACGAAGAGTCCTAAATTATGTAAAATCCCAACCTGTGATTGACACCAGGCATGGCATACATTACGCTTAGGAGGAAATGTTGAACGGTATACGCGAATGAAGATGACGGGAGAGCCTGTCTGGGAATCACATCCCGGCAGCACCGAAGGAGCAAGACGTCAGCACCCGGCTGGCGGATAATCTCTCAGGTCCATGTATCGTCATCTGACGCAACTCTGGAGAGAGCGCAAGCCACCCAAGGGGTAAGGCGGGTATGACACCGTACGAAACTCTCAGGTAACGAGGACAGAGATAAGGGAAATTTCCTTATCCTGTCCTTTTTTGTACTCACATGCTGCGTCAGCATTAGAAGCCGTCACACCCGCGCAAAGGCGCGGCAGCACCATATACTATGGTATTCAAACATACAGGGGGCCACACCATGCGTTTCAAGGATGTATTTTCTATTATCGGTCCGGCTATGACCGGACCCTCCAGCTCACATACCGCTGGCGCGGTGCGGCTCGCACGTGTTGCCCGGCACTGGCTCGGTGTGCAACCTGACCGTACCCGCATGACGCTGTACGGCTCATTTGCCGATACGTACAAGGGACACGGCACAGACCTGGCACTCATTGCCGGACTGCTGAATTACGATACAGACGACTACCGGATTCCAGATGCCGAGCAATGTGCAGAGCAGGCCGGGATGGAAGTAGAGTTGGCTGTCAGCGGACTGCCCGCCCCTCATCCGAATACGGTCCGCTTCGAGCTATGGAAGGGTGAAGATCAACGCACGCTGCTAGGCTCCTCCATCGGCGGCGGAAACATTCATGTTCAGCAGCTCAACGAATTCCGGGTCAACCTAACCGGAGAGCTGCCTACGCTGGTGCTTCTCCACTCGGATAAGCCCGGAACATTGGGCGCGGTGACTTCGGCGCTGGGCGCAGCTGACATTAACATTGCCTACATGCACGTGGATCGCAAAGGCCGGGATGGCGAAGCGCTCACTGCCATTGAAACAGATAGTCCCGCTCCGGCTAAATTAATTGCAGAGCTGCGAGCTTTGCCTCATATGTATGAAATCAAAATGATTAACTTGAAAAAAGGAGCTGAATCCGATGCGGTTTAGCCATCTGCATGAATTAGGTGCCTTGTGCGCCGAGGAATCCACTACGATTGGGCGCATGATGATCAAGGAACAGGTGCAAGAGACGAACACACCAGAGGAAGAAATCCTCCGCCAAATGTCTGATTATTACGAAGTCATGAAGGAAGCCGTTCATCGCGGGCAAACACAGGACACTGTATCCCGCAGCGGATTGACGGGCGGCGACGGCAAACGCCTGACGGAATATTTGCGCGCAGGAGAAACCTGCTCCGGCGATGCCTCGGTACTCGCCATGGCGTATGCCCTCTCCGTATCGGAGGTCAATGCGTCCATGGGTCGCATTGTCGCCACGCCCACCGCAGGCTCATGCGGAGTCATCCCCGGCGTGTTCATCAGCGCGCAGGAGCGATTCGGCTGGGATGACGAGCATATGGTGCGCGGACTGTTCGCCGCTGGAGCGATTGGCTACGTCATCGCCAACAATTCCTTCATCTCCGGTGCGGAGGGAGGCTGTCAGGCCGAGATTGGCTCAGCCATCGGGATGGCCGCAGGGGCCATGGTCGAGCTGCGCGGCGGTACGCCAGACCAGGCCATCCATGCAGTAGGCCTCGCGCTCAAAAACACGCTCGGCCTGATTTGCGACCCCGTCGCCGGACTCGTGGAGATTCCGTGCATCGTGCGCAACGGGCTGGGAGCCGTGACCGCGCTTGCCGCTGCGGATATGGCTCTGGCGGGTGTGCGCAGCGCCATCCCGTCTGACGAAGTCATCGACGTGATGCTCGAAGTCGGCAGCGCGATGCCATCCAAGCACCGCGAGACAGCCAAGGGCGGCCTGGCCCAAACGCCGACCGGCAAGCGTCTGACGGAGTCGCTTACGCGCAACATACCAGCCAAGAAGGATAAGTCATAGCTTCTAAGCGGTAGTGCCACCGAATATCCTTCTTAAAGCAAAGGGGCGTCCCATTGCCATTTCCATGGCTTTTGGGACACCCCTTTTTTCTTACTGTACGTTCACCTGTACCTTCGTCGTTTTTCCTGCATATTTCACGGTAATCACAGCTTTACCTTTACCCTGTGCCTTAATGCTGCCGTCTTTGACTGTGGCAACAATAATTCGGGACGAGGACCAGACTGCCGGCTTGGATACATCCTTCTCCGACTCATCCTTATACGTAGCTGTAGCCGTAACCTTGGCTACCTGTCCTGCTTTCAAATTCAGCGAGACTTCGTCGGTTTGCAGATATTTAAGCGTATCGACATCCACAGGTACGGTGATATATTTCCCGCCAAACTTCGCTTGAATATTGGTTTTACCGTAGCCTACCGCGGTAACCTGGCCCTTTTTGACTGTAGCTACCTTATAATTTAACGTTTTCCATTCGGCTTGGGCCGTAACGTCCTTTTCTTTGCCATCACTGGATTTGACCACAATTGCGATGGTTTTTTGATCTCCGGATTTAAGCGATAGCGCGATAGCATCTGCCTCAATCTGTTGCGCTACATCCACTTCTACTGTAAATGTAATGCTTTGCTTGCCATAAGAAGCTGTAACAGTAGCCTTACCACTGCCATTCGCTTTGATCAAGCCCTCGCTAACCTCGACCACCTTCACACTGCTGGTAGTCCAGGTCGCATCCTTGGTTACATCTGTTTTTGTACCGCCGCTCTTGACGCCTGTTACTTTCAACTGCTTCGTTTCCTGGGCACCCAGCGCAATCACGCGTGTGTCTGTTTCCAAACGGTCTACGAGACCGACTTGTACATTAATAGTCAGCTTTTTGCCATTATAAGTGGCGGTAACAACCGCCTTACCCGCTGCTTTACCCGTAATGGTTCCTTTGGACACCGAAGCAACATCCGCCGCACTTGAAGTCCATTCTGCATCCTGTGTCACATCTTCCTTACGACCATCCGCATACGTAGCGGTCAGAGTAGCAACATAATCCTCATCAATATCAATCGTTGCTGTTTTGGAGGACAGGGACAGGTCACCAGGCACATTCACAGATACCGTCGCTGTGACTGTTTTGCCGCCATAGGAAGCTGTGATTGTAGCCTCACCTGTTTTATAGCCCGTTACTTCACCCTTGCTGACAAAAGCAATATCTTCATTGCTGGACTTCCACTCTGCCTTATCCGTGATATCTTCTTCCACACCTGTTACATACGTCGCGGTCAGCTTGAGCTTTTTGGATTCCTTGGCATTCAGGCTCAGCTTGTCCTCACTCAAATTCAGATATCTGGAGGTTTCTACGTCTGTCTTAATCGAAACCGTCTTATCACCATACTTAGCGGTCACCGTAGCCGAACCCGCTCCAATGGCCATAATCGTTCCTTTATTCACTGTCGCAATTTTTTCATCGCTTGTGGACCATGTAGCTTTATCTGTGATATCCGTTACCGTTCCATCTGGGTACACCGCAGAAACCTGTATTTTCTTGGATTCATCCAAACGGAGAAAAATACTGGATTCGCTGGCTTTCAGCTTATTCGTTTGATCGACATCCACCGAAATGGTAGCAGACATCGTACCATATTTACCTGTAATCGTCGCTTTACCTGCGCTGTAGCCGGTAATGGTGCCTTTCAGCACATCCGCTACGGCTGCATTGCTGGAGCTCCACTCGGCAGACTCAGTAACATCCTGCACCGTTCCATCCGGGAAGGTCGCCGTCAATTTGACCTTCTCGGTATCCTTCAGCAAAAGGGAAGCCTCAGATGGACTGACATCCAAGCGTTTAACCTGTTCTACCTGCACAGCAATCGTTACGGTTTGTTGACCGTATACGGCCTTAATGTTGGCTGTACCTGCTCCCTGAGCGGTAACCAATCCGTTAACTACGGTTGCTACCTTCTGGTTATCCGAGGTCCAGGTAGCATCGCCCGAAACCTGAGCAGTTGTATTATCACTGTAAGTCGCTGTCAGATTAATCTGTCCTGTGCCGCTTGAACGCAAGCTCAAGCTTTGTACACTGGATGTGAGCGCCTTAACCTTTTTCGTTACATGTACCTGAACCGATTGTATCTTATCTTTATAGGTCGCAACCACAGTCGCATCCCCTTCGCCCTTACCTGAAACCGTACCGTTATATACCGTAGCAATAGCAGTATTATCACTTTTCCAATCCGTGCTTACCGTTACATTTGAAGTCGTCCCATCGGCATAAATAGCCGTAGCCGTCAACGCAGCCGCATCCCCCTGCTGCACAGTTACCTCGTTAGAGGAAAGGACAATCTTGGAAAGCACCGGATCAGCTGCGGATGCAAACCCTGCGTATGATGTAAAACTTGAGATCAGGATGACCAACGCCAAGAAACCGGACCATCTATTCTTCAAAATCTAATTCCCTCCCATTTCAAAACTTAAAATTAAGGATTTCGCAAAATCCTTATACCTACGTTTTATTTCGACATGTGGAAAAGAATAGTTTAGGCTTTAAAGAAAATTTGGTCCTTATTAACTACTACATTTTACATTAACAGTTCTGCCACTGTTTCTTCCCAGCGATTTAACACTGCTTCTGGCTCCTTAAGTCGGACCGTAACACCTGTCAGGATATCCGCATATTGAGCAGAATCCTCTCTGGCTGCGAATACCTGTGCCGCAAACCGTTCGCGTACATGCTTGGCCCTGGGTAAAGCCGACAAGTGTTCCAGCGACAATCGGACATAATGCGCCTTCCCGCCGATGAACACCGCGAGTGTCGCCTTCCTGGTACGGATCATGTTGCCCGTCGTTGTCGTGCCCGGCCATAGTGCCAGACGCAGATTTCCCTCATCCAGCGCTACAACCTCGCCCACGCTAATCATTGCAATATGCGGCCATTGATCCTCCGTGACCGTCAGCAGCATCATCGCTTCATGCTGCTTGTTCTCCAATGCCTTGCCGTCCAACAGCGTGAACAGCTCCTTGCCGATCCTTGGTGTCTTCATAAAGTATATTCCCCTTTACATTTGGCCTATATCTTCAAAGTACCACAAAGGATCGTTATTTATCTAATGCAGCTCGCAAATTGGTTGAACAGCTACAGGCTGGAGACACGAAAAAGACTGCTCCCAAGTAGATGCTCTACAGCCCTACTCATGAAACAGCCTTATACTGGAGGAACTTCCATCATTCCTTCGTTGATACCGCCTTATTTGACTCCCTGATGCCGATACTCGGTCGGAGTCATTCCACATTTGCGCCGGAACACCTGTGTAAAATGCCGCATGTCCTGATAGCCAATCCGCTCGGAAATATCGGCCAACCGAAGATGAGGATCACTGAGCAGCCGCTTTGCTTCCTCCATCCGCAAGCAAATAACGTAATCCTTGTAGCCTTGTCCAGTTTTTTGCTTGAACAACTGGCTGAAATACACCGGATTCAAAAAGACAACCGAAGCCACCTTCTCCAGCGACAATTCCTCTGTAAAATGTGTACGAATATATTGCAACGCCACATCCACCGTATGCATGCCTTTTCGCAAACATTCTCCCGCGTCCACCGCCGCCGCTGCAATCTCCTCGGGCGTTCGTCTTAGCCGTACCACTTCTTCAGGAATAGACGCAAAATTGTGGTGAACTCCCGAACGCGTAATTTGTAACGGCACCTTCACATAACGCTTCAAGTGGGATTCGAGCAACGTTTCCAGCCGTGCCGCCTCTGCCTCATCCCGCAGCCGTGCAATACCCAGCAGGCTATGGCGGTCGAGACTGACGACAAAGCCACTCCCGCCTGCCTCAACCAGCTCGGATAGTACATTTTCAATCATAAAATGCTCCAGGTGTGTCTGCTTGTGATCAGGTTCCATACGAACCATGAAGAGATGAAACTCCGGATAGTTTTCCACAAACGGCTGTATATCGAGCTTCCCAGTATCCAGTCCAAGTGCATGGCGTTGAAAAACAGCTTCACGCAAATAGACCATATTGGACTTGAGAAGCTTGCCCTCGCTCGCCTGCTGTGAAGCGACAAGTGCTTCGGCCGCCAGCATTTCAATGCATTCGAGCAGCTTTTTTTTGCCAATCGGCTTTAACAGGTAGTCTTTGGCACCCAGCTTTACTGCTCTTTGTGCATATTGGAAGTCGGAATGGGCCGAAATAACAACCCACTGCAGATGAGGATGCTTTCGCTTGGAAATGCGCATGAATTCCAGACCATCCATACCGGGCATCAGGATATCGGTCAATACAATATCCACGGGATGCTCCGCCAGAATGCCTGCTGCTTCCTCGGTGGAAGCAGCGATATGAATGCCGCAGGCTGGCAGAGCCTGACCAATGGTGCGCCGAATCCCCTGCCGAATCATACTTTCATCGTCAGCTATCAGAATATTCATGATTCTCCTCCTTCTGTGGCAGAGGCACACTTACAGTGGCTGTCGTTCCGGCCCCAGGTACGCTGGAGATCCGTAGGCCGTACTCTTCTCCGAACATGTGCCGTAGCCGTAAATTTAGATTTTGCAGGCCGATGCCTCCCACCTGCCCGCTGCCCGTCTGCTTGCCGGGTTCTGCCAAAGCAACCTGAACCACCTCCCATCGTTCGTACTCCATCCCTGCGCCATTATCCATAATATGCAGACTTAATACACCGTCATATTCCTCTGCCCTGACGAGCAGCTTGCCGCCTGTATTCGCATGAAGAGGCTCGAGTCCGTGCTTGACTGCATTTTCAATCAACGGCTGTAAGGTCATTTTCGGCAAGCGGATATCCATCCAGCGCTCATCAATACTGATGTCTACGGATACCCTGCCTTCCAGCCGTGCCTGAATAATCGTGAGGTAATGCCCGATCTGCTCCACTTCTTCGCGCAGGCTGACATCGGTCCCTTCCTCCCAATGACTGCTGTAGCGGAACATATGGGATAAGGAGAGCACCACTTCCCCGAGCTGATCCTGCCCCTTTTCATCCAGCATCCAATAGATCATATCCAGCGTATTATACAGAAAATGCGGATTGACCTGCGTCTGGAGCGCGTGCAACTCGGCATTTTTTTCACTGACCGATGATATGCGTACCAGCTCGATCAAATCGGCAATCCGTCTTACCATATGGTTGAAGGATGTCGCCAATTGGTTGATTTCCTCATAAGATTCAATCTCCACCGTATGGCGGAAATTCCCCGTCTCTACCCGTTTCATTTCGCGAATGACCCGCTTCAGCGGAAGCGAAATACGTCTGGAGACGATGGAGGCAATCAGCGCGGATAAAATAATGAGTACAGGCACCACGATGAGCAAATACCTTTGATTTTGCACCAGCTCCACGTTTAAATCCCCGCTGGGTGTCACACTAATGACCGACCAATCGGCAAACGGCAACTTAGAAGCGATTACAACCTTCTCATTACTCCGATTAACAATGACATCATCCTCAGGCACCTGCTGCTCCAGACTTTGCAGATCCGGTGGCGGTTCAGAGGAAGTAGCCGACACAATCCGATTTTTATGGCCTACCAGATATACCTGACTATTGGTGCCCAGCCGCAAATTATGGAGGGCGGACAGAACCGAGCGCGGTTCAGCTTCAAACAGGACGATACCAATCGGCTTATGCTCATCCAGATCATAGAGCTGGCGCCCGAACGCAAACACCGGTCTGGTTTCCACCTGGTCAATGACAGAGTGAGGATAAACGCCCAACCATGCGATTTTGCCCGCTGACTTTCGAATTTCCTTATACCATTCAGTGTGTTCGTAATCGGTATCAATAACATTCATGTAATTACCGTAGTTGTACACCTTGCCTGTGTCTGTAATGACATGAATGCCTATCAGGTCCTCACGCGAATAATAGATAGCTCCCAGAATATTGGTAATTGTACGTTCATTGATGTAATTGACGGCGGGTAAATCACTGGTATCCGTCGTTAGCAGACGAACCAAATCCATATTGTTGCTGATCGATTTGGACAGACTGTTATAGCTGCTGAGCAGCAGTTCGAACAGTCCTGCCGTTTGAGAAACATTTTTACGAGCCAGCTCACTGACCTTATCATGGAACTGTACTGTAGTACGGTTATAAAATAACAGACTGATCGCCAGCACAATACCGGACATGCTCAAGAGGAATAGAATAAACAAGCGGTGGTGAATAGACTGAAAACGGCGCATCATACCTCCGTGCGCTCCTTTCGAATCGCTCGCCTACCCTTTAATCGCCCCCGCTACCATGCCCTTGGTAATCTTTTCGGACAGGACAAAATAAATAATAATGACCGGTAAGGCCCCCATGACCAGAAAAGCGCCAATATTGCCGTAATTCACAGAATACTGACTGACGAATGTATAGACGCCGAAAGGGAGTGTTTTGAGCTTCTCTGACGAGATAAAGGTGGCAGCCATAATGTATTCATTCCAGATATTAATAAAGGTCAAAATACACACCGTCATCATTGGCGGAATCGAGATAGGTAAGATCACACTGCGAAAAATACGATAAATGCTCGCTCCATCAATGTAAGCGGATTCTTCAATCTCGTGGGGAATGGACCGCATAAAGCCGGACAGGATGAAAACCGCAATCGGTGTCTGAAAAGCAATGTAGGGTAAAATTAGCGAGAAATACGTATTGAGAATGTTGATGTTTTTGAACATCACCATCAGCGGCAGCAGCGTTGCCTGCATCGGAATCATCATTCCGATCAGAAACAAGGTCAGCACAGCAGCTCCAAAGCGCCAGCGGAAACGCGCAATCGCATAAGCAGTCATCGAGCTTAACAAAATGACGAATAACATCGTAACCCCGGTCACCAGCACACTGTTTCCCAAATAGCGCAAGTAGCTCCCTGCTTCATACGCTTCCTGATAGTTGTGCCACTGGGGCACTTGAGGGAGTGCAAAGAAGCTTGCGCTCAAAATCTCTTCATTCGTCTTCAACGAATAGGTCAGCAGCCAGAAGAGTGGGTACAGCTGCGTGACGATCAAGACCGCCAGCAAGGAAAAGACCAATGTTCTTTTCATGGTGATCACAGCTTCATCCCCCTTAGCTTACCTTATTTTCGATTCGTTTGAAAACAAAATTTATCACAATTGTAAATGACAAGCAGATAATCACGAGAAACGAAGCCAATGCACTGCCATATCCATATTTCATGGACAAAAAAGACATGTTATACATATACGTGGACACCGTATCCGTTGCATGAGCAGGCCCTCCACCCGTCATCACCCAGATCAGATCGAACGATTGCAGAGAACCAATAAAGGCCAATACAATGGATATTTTGAAAATAGGCACAATGAGCGGCAGCGTAATATACCGATCTGCTTTAAAACCCTCAGCTCCATCCATTTTGGCTGCCTCGTACAACTCATTCGGAATATTTTGCACCCCGGTAAACTGAATCAGCAAATGATAGCCAAAATACTGCCACAACGACACAAAATAGAGAGCATACATGGCAAGCTGCGGTTCTGTCAGCCATGAGCGTGTCCAGCTTTCCAGCCCGACCGACATCAAAATACCGTTCAGCATCCCACCCATTGAGGCCGGATTATAGATCGTCTTCCACAGCTGCCCGATAATAACCACCGACAGAATGACTGGCAGAAAATACATCGTAACCAGCGTATTCGCCTTACGCACATAGCGATTAAGCAAAATAGCCAGCAGCAGACAGAACGGAATTTCCAGCATGGAGAACACAGCGAACATCATCGTCCGCTTCACAGACGGCCAGAACACCGGATCGGCTGTAAATATTCGCTCGAAATTCGCCAGCCCTACAAACTTCGCCTCAGATATTCCGTTCCAATCCAGTAGTCCACAGTATACCGACACCAGAATCGGAACAAACACCATACAGGTGTACAGCAGCAGGCAGGGCAGCACGAAAACGGCAATGGTGCGTGCCGGCACCTTAAGTACATTCATGCTCCAATCTCCTTTTGTGTTTTTTCTGAACATCTTCTAAGGATGGGCAGCTCATGGTTATCCCAAATCAGGGAAGGAACCAATGCGCCCCTTCCCTGTTCAGCTGCAACTATTTGTTCGCTTCAAAAGCGCTCTGATGCTCCTTGGCAACTTGTGCAGAGTCTTCTTTTTGCACGAACAGGTTTTGAATACTGCTCAGATGCGCCTGCGCGATAGCTGGATTCATCGTATTATCAAATGCGAGGTCGCCGCCCTTCACATTTTTGAACAGCTCATTGAGATTAATTGCCAGCTCGGAGTAGCCCGCCTCCTTCAGATCGCCTTTCATTTTCTGCCCGCTGCCAATTGCATTTTTCAGATCAAACTGGATCTTGGGCATCTCTGTAATAAAATAGTGCAGAAAATCCTTCGTCTCCTGCAAATGCTCACTGTTCGCCGATACCGCAAACGCACTGCCCGGCGCAATCACATACTCATTCACATCTCCCTTGCCATTCACCGTAGGGAATTGGAACGCGCCCACCTTGCCTGCTACCGAAGAAGCATCAATAGACCCTGTTTCCCATGTGCCCATGATATACATCGCAGCTTTTCCTGTTTTAAAAATGTTGCCGCCCGCATTATAGTCAATGGATGTTGCTCCATCCGGGAAAGCCCCTGCCTGCACCAGTTCCTGAAATGCATCCACTGCTTCCACAAAAGCCGGATCATTAAACGTCTTTTTGCCGTCCAGCACATCCTTGAGGAAATTCGGTCCTTCATTCGTACGCAGCAAAATATTCATGAAAAGGAGTGATCCGGTCCACGAATCCTTCTCCCCAATCGCAATCGGGGTAATCCCCTTTCCCTTCAGCGCCTTGACCGCCGTTATCAGCTCATCAAAGGTGGTTGGCAGCTTTTGAATTCCCGCCTGCTTGAACAGCTCTTTATTGTAAAACACCACTTCTATATTGTTGCCGTCCGGAAAAGCATAAAGCTTATCATCAAAGCTATAATAATGGAGCAGTCCATCCTGAAATGTATCTTTTAACCCATCTTTATCCGCCACATCGTTCAGAGGAGCCAGCAGCCCTGCATCTACGAAGGGCTTCATCTGTGCGGCCGGGTTTACAATTGTAATATCCGGAACTTCCTTCGCCGCCGCCTGTGTTTTCAGCTTTAGCTTTTGTTGATCTGTATTCAGCGAATCCAGCTCAATTTTGACATTCGGATGATTCTGCTCATATTGACTTACAATTTGCTTTATCATTTTGTATGAAGGAGTGCTAGGATCAGGATTAATGTTCTGGAAGGTAATCGTCACTTCTTTACTTGCAACGTCTCCACCCTTGCTGCCTGAGTTTCCCGGACTTGCGCTCTGTCCGTTATTACAAGCTGTCAGCGTCAATGCCAAGGCGCTCGCCACCAAAATAGCAAACGCTTTCATTTTTGTTCTGCCCATTATCTTTTTCCTCCTCTTGTTGAAGCATTGCGCGAATTGTCTCCCGTCTGTGAACACTCAATGCCCGCTTGTTTTTTTCATTATGTTCTATAGAAAAGAAGTGAACAATGTGTGAACTTAAGGAGAAGGGTTTGTTTTTTCAAGCCCTCATTCGTGCGCTTCAAAATTCATTCATATCATACCTTGCAATTTATCTCGAACACAGGCATAATATGAATAAGCTCATTCTTTGATAATGATTCTCATTATTAAAAGGGAAATATACATGGACTCCAAAGGAGGCAGGACCGCAGTGAAAGAAGCTTTTAGTAGAACCTCCCTGCATATTGATGATTATTTGGATCTTCTCAATCTTGCGGTACAAGTCGGAGATATAAAGTGGCAAAAGGAAATTACACGTAAACTTCAAGCCTTAAGTGTCCTCCAAACAGAACAGGTTGAAATAGATCAATAATCGTCTCCCCAGCTAATTGACCGCTATACGGCGTTGATTAGCTTTTTTTATATTAAAAATGTGAGCATTTTGCATAAGTCCCAAGAGCGATTTCAAATCAGCAATATAAAGATCGAAATGGTTTAGTTCGTCTATATATTGTACTTTTAAGCGTTCGGAATCGAATGTTGCAAAATGCTGGTGTATAAGTGCAGGTTGTCAGAAGACATAAATAAGGCGGGTCCTCAGGGACTCCGCCTTATTTATGTTCATATTTTTTAGAGTCGGCAAATTTCATGCGCACATTGGCCGTATGAAGGGCAGCAGCACATCATGCGCAGCACCTTGAGATCATGAATGACTATTTTGCCATCCCGCGTATCAAGCGTCCCCTGCTCCTTCAACGAGCTTAGCATCCGATTCACACTCTCCCGCGTCGCTCCAATCATTTCGCCCAGCTCCGAGTGACTCAGCTTCATATTCAGTAAAATGCCATCCTTCACTGCTACACCGCATGTGTTACTCGCCCGGATTAGCGTAGAGGCCAATGCACCTGTTTTACCATACAGCAGCAAATCCCGAAACCGCGATTGCATAATCCGTTGCTTCATAGCCATCCACTGAATGAATTGAAGGCCCATCGCTCCATTTTTGGACAGAAGCGATTCCAGATCCTGAACACGCACGACGCCCAGCTCACAGGCATCGGCTGTTTCTGCAGTGCAGCTATACTCTTCTCCATCTATCCCGCTGAACTCCCCAATCAAGTCGCCTTGATGCTGAATGGTCAAAATCAATTCTTTTCCGTCTTCTGTCGACTTGCGAAGCTTAACATGGCCCGAATGTATATAATATAGCTGCTCCGATTCTTCGCCCTCTCTAAAAAGCGTAATGCCGGCCTTTACCTTTTTCCAGGACATAATATCCTTCAGCAGCCCAAAATGTTCCTCAGTCAAAAAAAGCTGAATTCCCGTGCGTTCCACTTCATCCCCAAACCGTTCCGTACAAGTGGCTTGCATGTTAGTGTCCTCCTCGTGTTTACCTGATATCTATATCATAAAGTTTTGACGCATCAGTTGTTATCAGGAGAACACCTGATTTTACACCTTCCTACTCCCTGATTCGCTGTGATAAATATCACTCCCACCATCAAGCAGAGCCTAATTTATCGGCTTCCCTCCTACTCCTTGCCCCGCATGTTCAAAAGTCAGTGTTTCCTGTACCTATAGATCAGGGGGTTCCCTGACTTACTTTTATAACTGCCGGGACTACAATAAAGTTAGAGCTAAAGGTTTTTTACGAAAAAGGATGTGTCTTCTATGCTAGAAATAACGGATGAAATGCGCAAAACACTGGATCAGTTGAGAGATCGTATCTATGGGGATCTCACAGCACTTGCGCTCATGTCCAAGCCGGGCGGCAGGTTGCAATGGTATTATGCCTCTGGCAGCCGTAGCGAACGCTATCGGCGTATTTCTTTTAAGGTAGGACATGGTATTGCCGGGATGGCTGTTCGTCTGGGGCGTACCGTGACCGTAAGTGCTATGCTCTCCGGCAGCATCCGTTTACGTCAGGAATGTGCGCTGATGCTGGCGGAGCAGCTTCACTCTGCTGTGGCTATTCCCTTTTCCAGCACAGGGGATCTGCCGAACGGTGTATTGCTTCTTGGTAATCGTGATGTGAGAGTGTTCACCGATTCCGACGTCGCAGGGGCCACACAAGTCGCCGAGCAGCTTGGTCAGCTATGTGCCCACACGCTTACTCTATAAGATTAATAGCATTTTTATAGAAAATGAGACGGATATATATTACGAAATATAATTGTATCTAACTGCCTATGTTGATTGGAATCCCTTAAATTTGCTATGATGATGATAAAATGTACGGTTCTACCGTTCGAGGGGATGACAAATTGATTCGTATACTTGTAGTGGATGATCATGTTGTCGTACGTTCCGGCCTCATGGCCCTACTGGACGGCAAACACGGTATTAAAGTGGTAGGAGATGCAGCGGACGGGGATGAAGCGATTCGCAAGGCGATAGAGTTACAGCCCCATGTTGTACTCATGGATTTTAGTATGCCACCTGGCAAAGACGGTCTTACGGCAACTACTGAATTGAAAAAACAGTTGCCCGATACGGAAGTGCTTATTTTAACGATGCATGACGATGAAGAATATCTGTTCCGGGCCATTCAGGCCGGAGCTTCCGGATATATTTTAAAAAGCGCACCTCACGAGGAATTACTTGCTGCCATTCAGTCTGTGGCCGAAGGTAGCGCCTATCTGTACCCGAATGCAACCAAACGACTAATGAGTGAATATCTGGATAAGATCAAAAAGGAAGGCATAGCCGGCCCATATGAGTCCCTTTCTGAACGTGAAAAGGAAATCCTTTCGTGGGTAGCCAAGGGATATGCAAACAAGGAAATTGCCGAGCGTCTGGTGATCAGCGTCAAAACCGTTGAGTCCCACAAAAGTAACCTGATGGAGAAGCTTAACCTGAAAACACGGCCCGAGCTGGTCAAATTTGCACTAAAAAAGGGGCTGCTGCATTATGAATGAACCTTCTAATCCTTTGCTCCAGCATGCTTTTGGCGAGTCAGCCGATAAGCTGCTGGATAATTTGGAAGCGCATATACCGGAATCCCCTTTTCTCCATGCACTGCGTAACTCACTTCACCAGCTATCCAATCTGAAATTTGCGTTGGATACGTCCTCTATCGTTGCTTTGACCGATCACCGGGGCATTATTCAGTACGTCAACGACAAGTTCTGCGAGATTTCGCAATACAGTCGTGAAGAGCTGATCGGTCGGGATCATCGCCTCATTAATTCGGGCTATCATCCCCCTGCCTTTATGAAAAACCTGTGGACCACAATTCGTTCAGGCGAGGTATGGCAGGGAGAGATACGTAATCGAGCCAAAGACAACACCTACTATTGGGTGAATACCACCATCGTTCCATCCATGGACGAAGAAGGTAAGCCCTATCAGTATTTGGCGATCCGTAATGAGGTAACCAAACTAAAAAAAGTAGAGGCTGAGCTTCAGACGATGATGACGCAAGTGATGCAAATACAGGAGGAAGAGCGCAAACGTTTCTCAAGAGAGCTTCACGATGGAATTGGGCAAAGCTTGTTTGCGCTGATTATTCAACTGGATAGCCAGCTTGCTGAACAGCCTAGTCCTGCTCTGGAAAAGCTGCGTTCACAGGTGACTGACATTATTAAGGATGTCCGCGGACTGGCATGGGAACTTCGTCCGTCGGTTCTGGATGATTTGGGCGTCGTACCGGCCATACGGACCTATATTGAAAACTATTGTTCTCATTACGGAATTGAGGTACATTTTCAATGTAATTTGCGTAAACGCCTTGATATCCGCAAAGAAATAGCAATTTATCGGATTGTACAGGAAGCCTTGACGAATGTAGCCAAGTATGCGGACGTAGCAGAGGCACATGTCAACGTAGAGGATCGGAGTGAGACCATACAAGTGACTATTTGGGATGAAGGTATTGGATTCTCCAAGCAATCCCAAGGGGAGGGCGTGGGACTGTTCAGCATGGAGGAACGAGCCAGGGGAGTAGGAGGATGGATGAGCGTAACCTCTGCACCGGAACAGGGGACCTCCATCCAACTGACCATTCCTGTGTAAAGATACAACAGCATAAATAAAAAAAGAGAGAGCGCTGTCCCAGACAGGCTCTCTTTATTTATAAGGTGTCACCACTGAGGCAACAAGAATCCGCTATAGCAAAAAGCGGGTGATGGGAATCGAACCCACGCTATCAGCTTGGAAGGCTGAAGTTCTACCATTGAACTACACCCGCAAATCAGTATCGGGATGACACGATTTGAACATGCGACCCCCTGGTCCCAAACCAGGTGCTCTACCAAGCTGAGCTACATCCCGATATTATACATTTTTAAGAAAATGGCGCGCCCTGAGAGATTCGAACTCCCGGCCTTTTGATTCGTAGTCAAACGCTCTATCCAGCTGAGCTAAGGGCGCAAAATGTAATCCATAATGAGCAGTAAAGGCGCCACCCAGATTTGAACTGGGGAGTGAAGCTTTTGCAGAGCTTTGCCTTACCACTTGGCTATGGCGCCGAATGGATAATGGAGCGGACGACGGGAATCGAACCCGCGACCCTCGCCTTGGCAAGGCGATGCTCTACCGCTGAGCCACGTCCGCAAAATATGGTGCGGTCGAGAGGACTCGAACCTCCACGGGGGTTAGCCCACACGGACCTGAACCGTGCGCGTCTGCCAATTCCGCCACGACCGCAAAATAAATATAAATGGTGAGCCATGAAGGATTCGAACCTTCGACACCCTGATTAAAAGTCAGGTGCTCTACCAGCTGAGCTAATGGCTCTTAATGGCTGGGGATATAGG
>NZ_JBITPH010000040.1:0-295636 GCF_050467685.1 Paenibacillus sp. NRS-1782 | reverse complement strand
TCTTAAGTTCAACTTATATAGCTGTGGCTGCGGGTCGGATTCCGGAACATATCCAGAAGTCCCAGCACAATGTGAGCAAGACCAAAGCCCAGTATGCCATAGCCCCATGCACTTGGAGTCAGATAGTAGCCAAGCAGGCTGACAATGATACCAAGCCCTGTCACAATCCAGCTGACGGTCATAATGTATACACCTCACTTTGCGGAAAATGAAATGACTGGCTTCCCATGAATTACAGTCATTAGTATTTCCGCGCAATAGAGGGTTTATTCACCGCCAGTAGTCGAATCCGTAGTAGTAACACTCACCCCGGCACTCGTTCCGGTCGAAGAAGCTTCTCCTTGCTGTATCAAAACACGAGTCGTTGATTTATTATCAGTTATCGGTTGACCTGCTACGGAAATATCCGTGGCAGAAGAACGTCCTGACTTGATATACAAGCCTTCCGGACCGATGTCAAAGGACACGGCATCTCCACTTTTGGTCATGCCATAGCTCAGCTTTTCACCACGTGAGTTTTGCCCCTTGTACACCTCAAGCCAGCTTTCTCCCGTTGCCTTAATATCCACCTTGACTGTAGCTCCGGTTGCACTGGAAACTTTGAAAATCGTCGTTTTACCTTGCTTGCCATCCTGAGCCACGGTTACACCTTGTTGCGGCGTAGTGGTACTCGGCTGCTGGCTACCGTCAGGAGTGGTCGTATCCGTTCCTGTACCTCCTGGTGGTTGGGTTTGCCCCGTTTGCCCAGCATCAGGAGTGGTTTGTCCGCCGCCACCATTTGGAGCTGCCGTCTGACCGTTATTCGGCGTTGTTGTCTGAGCGCTTCCCTGAGGAGGGGTTGTCGTCGTATTTTGCGGTGGTGTCGTAGTTCCCTCCTTGGTACTGTTAGGAATGGACGTACTCGGTGTCGTAATCGGCGTTGTATTCTCGGCTGTTTTTGGAGCCGTGTGATTGTTACTCACCCAATATGCATAAATAACCCCAACAATGAGAACCAAAAAAAGCCACATTAAAGCTGTAGGCAACCATTTGAGATTTCCAATCGTAGCCGGACGGTTGGAGCGTTTCTGTGTCACAGGCTCCATGACAGCTTCCGGCTCTGGTTCAGGTACATTGCTTTTATGTCCTTCCAGAATCTCGTCGGGGTTTAAACCGACCGTTTCAGCGTAAGTTTTAATAAAAGCTCTGACATAAAAGCTTCCCGGCAGCACTTTGTAATCGCCCGTCTCAATGGCTTCCAGATAACGTTTGCGTATCTTCGTCATTTCCTGAACATCGTCAAGGCTCAATCCTTTTTGCAGCCGGGCCTCCTTTAATTGCTGACCCAGTTCTGACATGTCATCATCTCCTTGTATAATTACGCTTATTTAAAGATCTTCTGTATAACTGGCTGTAAAGGTATCATAAATAATTTCCTCAGCCGGATTATTGCGAAGTTCAATAATGAAATTGAAATCATCGAAGCTGTATCCCGATTCACGTACAAAAACGTCAGGATGCTCAATAACCTTCGTACTCGGCATGCTCATTATTTCCTGAAGCAAGTGATAATGTCTTTCATTTGACCGAATTGTACTCACAATACCGTCAATAATAAATACATTGTTAGGGTTCATTTCCTCTTCGGAGAGCTGACTGCGCACCGTCTGCCGTAATAGCGTTGAAGACACAAAAGTCCAGCGCTTCATAGCACATACGCTGCTGGCAATAATGGTTTCGGTTTTTCCCACACGAGGCATTCCGCGAAGTCCAATCACCTGATTTCCATCCCTCTTTAATACTTCACCCAAAAAATCGACCAGTAACCCAAGCTCGTCGCGTGTAAAGCGGAATGTTTTGCGGTCGTCCGAATCCCGATCAATGTAACGTCCGTGCCTTACTGCCAATATATCGACCAGCCTTGGAGCGCGTAAGGCCGTAACCGTAATATTACTGGCCTTTTTTAAAGTATCTCCGAGAATGCGTATCTTCTCGTCATCGTCTGTTTCCAGCAGCATCCCCCGTCTTTCGCCTTCAACACCGTTAATCGTCAGTATATTAACCCCCAGAATACCAAGCATGGAAGCAATGTCTCCCAGCAATCCGGGACGATTTTTATGTATCTTGTACTCCATGTACCACTGTTTCAATTCTTCCGTCACATTAGCACCTCATTCACATTCAAAACCGTCAACATTTCCAAATCAAAGCCTTATTGTATCATAAAATAACACCAATCGACAAAATCAAATATTGAGACCACAAAGGCTTCTTGTATTCAACACAATTGCATAAGCCTCGATCACGTTTATGATATATAAATTACAAAGGAATTACAAGAACAGCTCTGTAACCATTACAGAAAAGCCCCCAAAAGGGAGCTTTTCATGTTGGTTAATGCTTATGCGTTGCTTTTGGCTAATTTGACCATCAGCCGGGCGATAGTGTGACGCTCGTCCTCATCGGCAACTCCCCACAGTTCTTTCAGTGCGCGGTTGGAGTGGTTGGACGGATCGACCTTCTCATCCAGAAAATCACCGATTTCATAAGCAAGCTCTGAAATGGTATCCTGGCTGATTCCAAGCTTCTCCGCCTGTTCCACACGCTGACCAAGGAACTTCTTCCAGGTATCGAAATTCTGAACTACTGTTGACATACTTAAATCCTCCTTAGATGATTCAGATTTAAAATCAACAGTTATAATATGTTCTTCTCAGGTGCTCTCTATACTGGTGGTTTCCTCCAAACGCTGTACTTCTCGTCAAGTCACCCATCCACCGTTAGGACTAATGACCTGCCCGTTTATATAACCGGATTCAGGAAGCGCCAGAAAATAAACCAGTGATGAAATTTCATCAGGCCGAGCCAATCGACCGGCAGGAATTTCTTCTTCAAGACTGGAAATTCCCCCTTCGTCCAGATGATCCAGCATAGACGTATCTACTGCACCCGGAGCTACCGCATTTACCGTTACTCCAGAAGGTGCAACTTCTTGAGCCAGTGCTTTAGTGAATGCGTTAATCCCGCCTTTGGTGGTGGAATACAGCACCTCGCACGAAGCGCCGCATATTCCCCATACAGAAGACACATTCACGATACGGCCATAGCGTTGAGAAATCATATGCGGCATAAAAACCTGCGTACACAGAAAGGTCCCCTTCACATTGACGGCCATCACTTCATCCCATTCCTCTTCCGACACATCCGTCAGCAATCCGTAATGAGATAATCCAGCGTTATTCACAAGAATATCTGGCTTCATTCCGTGATTCTCCAGCTTCTCCCGCATGCGTTCAATCTGCTCCTTGCTCCGCAGGTCCGCTGACACGGTCATCACCTTGCCTGAATAAGCCATACAACAGCGGGCAACTTCATTCGCTTTTTCATGGGACTTCATGTAGTGAATGACCACATTCATCCCAACAGCCGCAAAACGCTCCGCAATAGCCGCTCCAATCCCGCCGCTTGCTCCCGTGATCAGCACAGTCGTATCGCCAATGGCTTTTAATTCCCCATCCTTGGTGGTTATCGGTTCCCTCTCCCTGGGCATTACGGACTCACCACCAGCGACATGGCCATCTGATCCCACTGAATATGATCCTTCAAACGACGGTTAACATCCTCAAGTGTAATACTTTCATAGACCGGAAGCAATTGGAAAAAATCACTATCCCGGAAGCGATGTCTCGTAAACTCATGCGCTATGTTTTCGGGCGAATTGAGCATACGCAGATAACCGCCGATTTTCTTTTTACGTGCCCGTTCAAAATGTTCTGCCGTGAAGCCCTGTTTTTGAATGGACCCCACCTCTTCACGTATCCGCACCAACAGCCCATCCGGGTCCTTGGTATCTCCACCGATAGCAGAAAACGCATACTGCGGTGTACTGTTGTACTCATGGCCGAAGCTATCTGAAATGAGGTCCTCATCGTAGAGCTTTTGATACAGCTGTGTACTGGAGCCAAACAAAAGATCAAGCATCAACTTGGTTTCCAGATCATGACGAAGCAGTTCCTCACCCATGAGACCTACCTTGGCTTCCTTGAATCCGAACAACAGCTTAGGGAGAGAAACCGCCAGCTTTACCTCACGACGCTTCTCTGCCACAATAGCAGGCTCTTCGTCAAAAATACGCTCAATCTCTCCTTGCGGCTTGTAATCCTTTTTCGCCTGATTGTTACGCACCAGTTCTATTACATCCGCCGGGTCCACTCCACCTACCACAAAAAGAATCATATTGCTCGGGTGGTAAAAAGCCTCATAACAGCTATACAGCGTTTCTTTCGTAATCGTACTGATGGATTGGACGGTACCCGCAATATCAATATGCACCGGATGGACCTTGTATAGCGCTTCGATCAGGCCAAAGTAACTCCGCCAGTCTGGATTATCCTCATACATATTGATTTCCTGACCGATAATGCCTTTTTCCTTCTCCACATTTTCATCCGTAAAGTAAGGGTGCTGTACAAAATTGACCAATGTGGTCAAATTCTCCTGAATATGCTCGGTTGCGGAAAATAAATATACTGTTTGATCAAAGCTCGTAAATGCATTGGCCGATGCCCCATTGGAGGAAAAAGTAGCGAAAATATCACCTTGAGGCTCTTCAAACATTTTATGCTCCAAAAAATGGGCGATGCCATCGGGAACCTTAACCGGCTGCTGACCTTCCACACGAAAATGATTATCGACTGAGCCATATTTGGTCGAAAATGTAGCGTATGTCTTCTGAAAGCCCGGTTTGGGCAACACATAAACATGTAATCCGTTATCCATCACTTCATAGTACAGCGTTTCCTGCAAATGCTCATAAGGTATGTGCTCCACCCGCTATTCCCCCTTCTGGTCTCTCAAGAAATAAATGGTGTCCAGTCGGAACGTCCGGGCGGCATCCTGAACATCCTTCACCTTGACAGCCTCCACCTGGCTCAGCAGCTCATCTACCGTCCGCTCTTTGCCGGAAAGCTGTCTGTTAAAATCGTAAGCGATCATTTCAAAAGCGGAATCCTGCATTTCCTTCAATAAATTGCGGATCATCGCCTGTGTCTGGGTCATTTCCAGCTCGGTAATCGCACCATTTTGCGTATCTTCCAGTTGCTTGCGGATAATGGTTACCGCTTTTTCATAATTGGGTATTTCGATACCGGATTGAATCGTCCCTATGCCCTTGTGCCCGTCATACCGTGATGAGGCGTAATACGCCAAGCTTTCCTTCTCCCGCACGTTGACGAACAGCTTGGAGTGAGGATAACCGCCCAAAATCCCGTTGTACATCAGGGCAGAGGCATAACGATCGTCACCATACGTAATCGGGGTGCGCAATCCCATGTTCAGCTTCCCCTGATTTACATCCAGACGCTCCACCACCGTTTGTACATCACGTTCTACCGCTTTTGGTTGTTCAGGAGCATATCCCTTTTCTTCCGAACGGTTCAGTTGGAAATAGCGATCTACGAACTTCTCCACTTCCTCCAGCGTCGTATCTCCAACTACATACAAATCCATGCTGGCGTTATTCAGCCATTCTCCATAAGCCTGATACAAGCCTTGCGCATCTATACGATCCAGATCAGACCGCTGACCGAGGGGGTGCAGACGATAAGGCTCATTTTTGCACATTTCCTCCATGCAGCGCTCTCCAGCATAACGAATTTTATCATTGACTATAGATTCCAGCTTCTTGCGTACGTTTTCCCGTTCCTGCTGGACGTATCCAGTCTGAAATGCTCCATTCTCCAATGCAGGCTTCGTCAACACCTCTCCGAGAAAAGCAAATGAACGATCCAGCAAGCTGTCCGAGCTGTTTACAAAGCTGTCATTAATCGTATCCATTCGAAATTGCACGATTTGATAATCTCCGCGTTTATATACATCAAATCCAAAGCCCGCGCCATACAATTGCTCTAATTGTTCTCTGAATTGTGTAGTCTGCGGATATGATTCTGTACCCCGTCGTAGTACGAATGGTGTCAGTCCCACTCGGGTTACCGTTTCCTCTTGTAGTGGAGTACCTACATACAATGATATGGCAAACGTCTTGAAGCGTTTGGTTGGCAGTACATGAATCCTTAATTGTCTGCGCGTCCCACGCTCGAAACCTGTTTTGTTCAAGTCCAAAACTCCTTTGTGACGTCAATTTCGTCTAGCCTTTTTAGCATGAGCCGCTGTGAATCATTATCTTGTAAAGAGGTAAAGTGTCCCAATCTTTATTCTAACGATGCAAAAGCCAAGAAGCAACCGGAGACAAGCTCCCGGCTGCTTCGGCGGTTTACATGCAGAAAATATGCTGACCAATCGTCTTTACCTGCGGGCGGCTCCAAATCCATTTGGAGGTAGCTGTTTTTGGATTAAAATAATAGAGGCAGCCTCCGCTTGGGTCCCAACCGTTCAGTGCCTGGCGAACTGCCTTTGTTGCAGTTTCATTTGGCGTGAGCCAGATTTGACCATCAGCTACAGCTGTAAAGGCCCCCGGCTGAAAAATCACTCCGGACGGTGTGTTTGGAAAGCTGGGGGATTTGACCCGGTTCAAAATAACTGCCGCCACGGCTACCTGTCCTTCAAACGGCTCGCCACGGGATTCACCATAGACTGCGTTAGCCATAATTTTGAGATCGTTGTCAGACAGTCCCATCGCGTTAGCTGATCCCATGGTTTCATCTTTTTGATCCGGTTTATTATTATTATCCGCTGTCTGCCCCTGAGCGGAACCCTGATTTTTACGATGTAAAGGAGTTTCCGTCGGTTTCCAATTAGGAGTTGCATTCACTAGCTTTAGCTTTGTTTTTGCTCCGACCACTCCATCAGGGGTGATGCCAAACTCTTTTTGAAAGCCCTTAACAGCCTTCAATGTACTGCTGCCAAAATGACTGTCCACTTCCGCCCCGAAAAAGCCCAACAGCTTCAAACGGGATTGCAGTTCATATACATCCTGACCGTAGGAGCCGTAATTAACCGCCTCTGTGCTAAATGTCTCTTGGGAAGGCTGTGTTGCTTGTACTTCCTGCTGTGTGCTCAGCGGCTCTGCATGCTGCGCAGAGACGTTCGCAATAAGCCCTGTGTACGTGACAGCCGAGGCTGCGAGAATACCCGTGCAAATCCAGACCATTGTCTTTTTCATATGCTACGCTCTACCTTTCTTTTGTGGGATTAACAGGATGGCTACGTTTATTATGACAAGCTCTGCTTAAAGCTATTCACCCTTTTAATCTTCTTTCATTCGGCTACTCCTGTTCCTGAAAAAAAGCAAAAAAAATCGCTATCTGTACGCATAGTGTTGTCAAATTTAAACAAACACCACACTTACAAACAGCGATTTGGGATGCGATTTCTGGTAAGCCTATGGTCAGGAACTGACTTTGTTTTGCTGATATTGCTCCATTGAAATAAGCACCTCACGGGGCTTGCTTCCCTCGTAAGGGCCGATGACGCCACGAGCCTCCATAGAGTCAATCAACCGGGCCGCACGTGTATAGCCGATCCTCATTCGGCGCTGAAGCAGAGATACAGATGCTTGCTTGGCCTCCAAAATGATGTTGACAGCCTGATCGTACAGCTCATCCAGCATTTCATCGGCATCAGCAGATGCTTCCTCTACCTCCGGTACAAGCGTTTCATCATATTGTGCTTCACCCTGCTCACGCACATAATTAACGATGTTCTCCACTTCCTGATCGCTCATGAACGCTCCCTGAACGCGAACCGGCTTGGAAGCACCCATTGGCATGAACAGCATATCCCCACGTCCGAGCAGCTTCTCGGCTCCGCCCATGTCCAGTATTGTACGGGAATCCACCTGCGAGGACACACCAAAGGCAATACGCGAAGGAATATTGGCTTTGATAACCCCGGTAATGACGTCAACCGACGGTCTCTGCGTTGCAATGATAAGATGAATCCCTGCGGCACGCGCCATTTGGGCCAATCGTGCAATCGCATCCTCCACATCCCCCGCAGCTACCATCATCAGATCCGCCAACTCGTCCACAATAACGACGATGTAAGGCAGGAACGCAGCAGGATTGTCTTTCATCAAATTATTATAGCCTTCTATGTTACGGGTTCCTGATTTGGAAAATAATTCGTAACGCTTTTCCATTTCTACTACAATTTTTTTCAAAGCGAGTGAAGCGCGCTTCGGATCGGTAACGACCGGTGCCAACAAGTGCGGAATACCGTTGTACACGTTCAACTCCACCATTTTGGGATCGACCATGAGAAATTTAACCTCATCTGGCTTCGCCTTGTACAAAATACTCGTAATAATACCGTTAATACACACCGATTTACCTGAACCGGTTGCTCCGGCTACAAGCAAATGGGGCATTTTAGCCAAATTACCAACAATCGTCTGGCCTGCAATATCACGTCCAAACGCAATGGACAAATTGGATACAGACTCCTGGAAAATGGTCGTCTCCATAACCTCACGCATCGTTACAATAGAAACCTCGTTGTTCGGAACCTCAATACCGATAGCCGATTTGCCTGGAATTGGAGCCTCCATACGAATATCCTTCGCAGCGAGCGCAAGCGCAATGTCATCCGTCAGGCTTACAATACGGCTGACCTTCACACCAATGTCCGGCTGAATTTCATAACGCGTCACCGCAGGTCCACGAACAACCTCCAGTACCTTTGCCCGTACGCCAAAGCTTTCCAATGTGGCCTCTAGCTTGCGTGCCGTTTGCATGTAATCCTTTTGCCCAAGGCCTTTGCCCACGTTTTGTGGCTTGGCAAGCAAACGGAACGACGGGAGCTTGTATGGCTTGGGTGGCGGTGGAGCAGGAATGGCCGCAGTTGTGCCTGTAGTCTCTTCGCCTAACGCCCCCGTTGAATTCGCTTGGGCCTGTCCATCTGCACTGTCTGGTGTATTATGGCCTGCTGTTGCCATACCGTCCGTATCTGTGTTCGCAGCGGTATCCATAAAGTTATCATCCAGCGACTCATCATAAGCTGAATCCGTCTGCTCTGACCCGGCCAAGGATGCCTCTGATTCATCCTCAGGTCTTCTTTCCTCATGCTTCACCTGCTCGAAGAAATCCCGAATGATCGGTGATCCTTTTACCGGAACAGAGACCTCCTCCTCTATGTGTTCAGCAGTATCGGACAATTCTTCTGCTTGCTTGGGGTTTCTCCACAAGGGCTGTCCTTCCTCAGCTTCATAAGCATGCTCTTGATCATCCTTGTCCTTTCCAGCCATTTTTTTCAGGCCAAACAGCTGATAGAAAATCGGCTGCTTACGCGCCGGAGGCTGCATTTCATCAAAATCATCATCCATATCTTCCTCATATGCAGGAATCGACTCGGACTTGATTTTTTTATTCCCGGTACCTCTGCCAGATGCCGAAAGTGGAGTGGCTTTACCAATCCATTTTTTCCGAACGCTACCCCCTGCTGCCAGCATCTTCGTCCGAACAATTCGCACCAGATCCACATAAGACAGCTGGGTCAGCAGCATAAAACAAATCACAAACATTACAATCATGATCAGCTTGGCACCCGTAAGACCAAACAGCCACAACAGCACAGTAAGCTGCAATGCGCCGATATATCCCCCACTAATATCCTTGTTCAGCATTGAGGTATGGCCTTCCTTGTCAGGCGATAGCAACTGCTCACGCATATCTATATGTATCTGGCTCATCACCCCGCCTGGTTGAAGTGCATTAATCGGCCCCAAACGCTGCTCCATAGATGAAATAGAGCTCATAAGCGTAAAGGCAAATACCAGCAACAACAGCCCCGTTTTACGTGAGTTCCACTGGTTTGGCCATTTGCGGTGAATCATCACCATCAGACCGTAATAAATGCCGATCAGGGGTATGACAAAATAAAATTTCCCCAGTACCAGCCCAAACATCTTGGATAGCGACCGACCGACTGCCGCTTCACCCGACAGCGCAATGACCGCCAAAGTTATCAGCACAATGCCGTAAATTTCGAATTTTAGAACTCCGCCAAACGCGGCTTTCTTTTTCCTTTTCCTTCTTCTGGACATTCAAGGTCACCCCCCAGAAGAATATTATACCACGTCACCCGGTATCCGCACATATGTTCTTTTTCAACATCAAACGACCTATTTTCACCCTATTCGACACCTTCTACGACCATTCGATGACTTGTCCGGGTGCATAACGCGGATTCAGGTAAGTTTCCAGCGGACAATCTAGCAATCGCACGATAATCCCCCTGCGACTTTCGAGCGGCTGCACCTGCATAAGTAAACCGTCAACCCGAATCTCCGCAAACGTCTCCGCCTCCTTCCACATGCCCTCCCACACCATTTCCATTGGCATTACGGTATATAAGGTCATTGAGGCAACTCCCCACTATGCTCATTAGGAAGCGTTCCAGTCGAGGTATCTGTAGCATTTTGGGAAAAAGGTACGAACGGAGCCTGCTGCTGAGTCCCTGTAATCCCGTTTTGCTGACGTCGAGATTCAATGATGGTGTTCAGTTGTTTCAATGCTTCTCCGATGCCACCAACCGCGTCCATCAACCCGTATTTCACTGCATCGGCTCCCCCAACCGCAGTACCAATATCCCGATTCAGTTCACCGGTTTTAAACATAAGCTCCTTGAACCGCTCCTCGGTAATACGCGAATGGGAAACCACAAAACGTACAACACGCTCCTGCATTTTTTCCATATATTCAAACGTTTGTGGAACTCCGATAACCAAGCCATTCATACGAATTGGGTGAATGGTCATCGTCGCGCTCTCGGCAATATAAGAGTAGGTGGAAGAGACAGCGATAGGTACACCGATACTATGCCCGCCTCCAATGACAATGGTTACGGTCGGTTTACTCATTGAAGCAATCATTTCAGCAATAGCCAGCCCTGCCTCGACATCCCCACCTACTGTATTCAGCAGAATCATTAAGCCTTCAATACGGGGATTTTGCTCCGCTGCTACCAGTTGGGGAATAATGTGCTCGTATTTGGTCGTTTTGTTTTGCGGTGGCAGAATCAGATGCCCTTCAATCTGACCAATGATTGTCATACAAAAAATATTGGATTCGCTTCCGGGCATGGAGGTTTGTCCCAGTTGCTGCAAGGCTTCCATAGCGGGGGAAATGGGTCTTTGCCCAACTTCAGGCATAGGTTGATCCGGTGTTTCTGTTTCCTGTTTGCTGGATGATAGGTTGCTGTATTGTTCCATGTGGGCGATCTTCCTTTCGCTTTACGCGTTTTTGTGACCCGTATCACCCTATAGTATGGGATGGAAATGGAATATTTTATACCCACCCCCATGGATTTCCTGCTTTCCTCACCCGGAAAAGCCAAAAAAGCCTCCCCTCCCGCGGAAACCGTCCAATATTTCCTGCGGGAAGAGAGGCGACTGTGTGCCTGTGACTTAAGTTTTTAATTCAGGTTTTTGAGCAAATTTCAATTGACTCACACTTCCATAATGATTGGCAAAATCATTGGTCTGCGACGAGTTTGCTCATACAAGAAGCGACCCAGCGCATCCTTGACATTTGTTTTAAGGGAAGCCCATTCGTTTACATTTTCGCTCATGAGCTTATGCAGTGTGCTTGAGACAATACGATTCGCTTCATCCAGCAAACCTTCCGATTCGCGGACATATACGAAACCACGGGAAATGATATCCGGTCCAGACTTGATCGTGCCGTCCTGCTTGCTCAGGGTGACAACAACAACCAAAATACCGTCCTGTGACAGCAATTTGCGGTCGCGTAATACGATATTCCCTACATCTCCTACACCCAGTCCGTCGATTAACACATTGCCCGCTGTAACCTTACCAGCTCTGCGTGCTCCACCGTTCTGAATCTCAATAACTTCACCGATATCTGTTATGAAAATGTTGTTCGGCTCTACACCTACCGATTCGGCAAGGAGGGCATGACGACGTTGCATTCTGAACTCACCATGAATTGGCAAGAAAAATTTAGGTTTCATCAGATTCAGCATTAGTTTGAGTTCTTCTTGGCTTCCGTGTCCGGAAACGTGAATTCCCGGATTAGCTGCGCTGTAATAAACATTGGCACCCAAACGGAAAAGTTCATCAATCGTGCGACCGACATATTTTTCATTACCCGGTACCGGTGTAGCAGCGATGATAACCGAATCTCCCGGAAGAATATCCACCTTACGATGTGTGGAACGCGCCATTCTTGTTAGAGCAGACATCGGCTCGCCTTGGCTACCTGTGCAGAGAATAACTACGCGATCCGCTGACATTTTGCCAACTTCCTCAGGCTCGATCAGCATTCCATCCGGAATTTCCAAATAGCCTAAATCGGAAGCAATCCCTACGACATTAACCATACTGCGACCAATAACCGTCACTTTGCGTCCTGTCGATTCAGCAGCATTAATAACCTGCTGAATACGGTGTACGTTGGAAGCAAAAGTAGCTACAACTACACGCTGTTTCGACTTACGGAAAATGTCTTCCAGCACGACGCCGACGCTTTTTTCCGATGGAGTAAAGCCTGGTTTTTCCGCATTGGTACTGTCTGACAAAAGAGCCAGTACGCCACGTGTACCGATTTCAGCCATACGCTGCAAATCTGCATATTGTCCGTTAACTGGAGTATGATCAAACTTGAAGTCACCTGTATGAACAACAGCGCCCTCAGGAGTATCAATGCATACACCCACCGAATCCGGAATACTGTGGTTTGTTCTGAAGAATGTTGCTTTCAGCGTGGAACCCAGTTTAATTTCGGAATCAGCATTGATCAAAATACGTTTGGTTTCCCCAAGCAGATTCGCTTCCTTCAGCTTGTTTTCCACCAGCCCCAGCGTCAATTTGGTACCGTATACCGGTACATTCAAATGTTTCAGCACGTAAGGCAAACCGCCGATATGGTCCTCATGACCATGAGTCAGCACAATGCCTCTTACCTTGTCGCGGTTCTCCGTAAGGTAGGAAATATCAGGAATAACGATATCAATGCCAAGCATGTCCTCTTCCGGGAATTTCAAACCCGAATCCACCACGACAATGTCATTGCCGTATTGAATGACATACATATTCTTCCCGATTTCACCGACGCCGCCCAAAGCGAAAATCATCAATTTATCGTTGTTTGTTTTTTTAGACAAATGAATCTAAACCTCCTATGGTAGTTGGACGTCGTACCTTGATTTATTTATTTAATTTTCAAAAGAATACCGCACCCAGTCACTTGACCTCATTATACATGATTAAAATAAGAAAAAACAAGTCATCCTGTTCGTTGCGCATAGGTTTCCCACTGCCGTCTAAAACCATTACTCCCTGTTCAATTATCTTGATACATGGTTAAAAGGCACAGCAAAAAGGGCGCCCTATAAGAACGCCCTCATGCCTGAGTACCTTTCAAGACTATAAAATCCTCCGGCTTTTTTACTCCCGACTGCCTATAACAAGGGTACTACTTGTATTCATTTAACATTTTAAAATTCATTCTTCCCGATTAGTGGGCAAATAATTTCTTAATAAATTCCGCTTCCTCTTCGGTCGGAGGAATAAGCGGCAACCGAACAGAACCGACCGAAACATTCCGTAACTCCAATGCATATTTTACAGCCACCGGATTAGGCAGTGGATGAGGACAGCCGAACAAACCCTTGAAAACCGGAAACAACTGCTGATGCAATTTTGCTGCCTGCTGTGCGTGTCCCCCTACAAGTGAATCAATCATCTGCTTCATTTCTGCGCCTACTACATGACTCGCCACGCTGATAATACCATAAGCCCCTACAGCCATAGCAGGCAACCCGTAAGCGTCATCTCCCGAATAAATGAAGAATCCCTCTGGAGCTGCGGCTGCAATCTGTGTGACCTGCGCCAGCGACGCGCATTCTTTGGTTCCTACAATGTTGGGGATTTGCGCAAGACGCAGCGTCGTTTCTACGGTCAGGCTGGCTGCGGTACGGCTTGGTACATTATACAGTATGACTGGAAGGGTTGTGGAATTTGCAATGCTCTCAAAATGCTGATACATCCCTTCCTGATTCGGTTTATTGTAATAAGGCACTACCAACAAAATACCGTCTACCCCCGCCTGCTCCGCAGCACGGGTCAGATGAATGGAGTGACGTGTATTGTTGCTACCAGTACCGGCAATGATTTTACATCGTCCGGCTGCTTTTTCTACAGTAAATGCAAACAATTTGATTTTTTCATCATCGCTCAGGGTTGGAGACTCGCCCGTCGTTCCTGATACGACAAGAGACTCCGAATGTTGTTCTTCTATTAAATAATCAATCAACGAGGACAATGCAGTCCAGTCAATCTCTCCTTGCTGATCAAAGGGTGTCACCATTGCGGTAATAAGTCTGCCGAAGTTCACCATGCTGCCTCCTTTTTTTGCAAGTCCGAGCACGGACATTGCGCCTATTGATGGAGTTCAAATTTATTATGCAATGCGCGTACAGCCTGCACCATATCTTCTTTTTTAACGAGTACCCAAATCGTCGTGTTGGAGTCTGCCGATTGAAGAATCTGTACGTCTGAGTCTGCCAATGCCTCTACAATCGTCGCCATAATGCCAGGTACCCCATTGATACCACCGCCTATAACGGATACTTTAGCGCACCCTGCCAAAATTTTAGGCTCCAAGCCCAGACCGTTCAGTACTTCAACCGCTTTGCTTCCATCAGCATCGAACACGGTATAAACCGCCCCGGATGGAGTTACATTAATAAAATCGACGCTGATGCCATGCTCAGCCATAGATTTGAATACTTGTAATTGCAAATGCTCCGAGCCTAGCTTTAATTCTACGTTAATTTGTGTGACGTTGCCGACATACGCAATACCGGTCACGAAACGGTCAACAATGTCTGCCTGTACGTCCTTAAAGCCCTCTGGATGGGTGACCAGCGTACCTTCCCCTTCGGAAAAGGTAGAGCGAACCCGAACCGGAATATTCGCCTGCATGGCAATTTCAACAGCACGGGGGTGGATAACCTTAGCCCCCTGATGAGCCATATTACAAATCTCCGTATAGCTGACATGGGCAAGCGGTTTTGCATTTTCCACGATGCGCGGATCAGCGGTCAAGATGCCGTTCACATCCGTATATATGTCTACCACATCCGCTTGTAGAGCGGCACCCAGAGCGGTAGCGGAAGTATCGCTGCCACCACGCCCCAAGGTAGTCATATCACCGCTTACAGTTTGACCCTGGAAGCCCGTCACAATGACGACACGGCCCTGGTTCAGCTCTTCCACGATACGGTCTGGCTTTATATCCAAAATACGAGCATTGCCGTATTGATTATCCGTAATAAAGCCCGCCTGTGCCCCAGTCAGCACCGTAGCAGGAATACCTTCATTTTCCATCAGGCTGCATAATGTAGCGGCAGAAATGATTTCACCACAGCACAGCAGTAAATCGCGTTCGCGCTTAGGAAGACTGTCGCCGTTAGACGCCGCCCATTCGAGCAGCGTGTCCGTGGCATAAGGCTCTCCTTTCCGCCCCATGGCCGACACAACGACAACCAGTTGAAAATTTTGTTCCAGCTCTCGCTTCACATGTCCTAGCACCAGTTGACGCGCTTCGGGTGTGGACAGCGAGGTTCCCCCAAATTTCTGTACTAAAATACTCATCGCTCTTCCCCCATCTTATTCCCTGCTTCAGGAACCTTATTCCGCATTTGCAGCAATAATCTCCGCGATTTGCACCGCGTTCCATGCTGCTCCTTTGAGCAGGTTGTCGGATACGACCCACAGATTCAATCCACGGCTGTTGCCCAAATCACGACGTACACGTCCAACGAATACATCAGGTTTCCCTGCGGCTTCGGATGCCAGCGGATAGAGCTGCGCAGCAGGATCGTCTACCAGGGTTACTCCCGGTGTCGATGCAAGCAGATTGCGGACTTCTTCCAAATCATAATCTTTTTTAAGCTCTACATAGACGGATTCCGAGTGTCCGTATACAACAGGAATACGTACACACGTTGCTGTTACGTCTACGGATTCATCATCAAATATTTTTTTCGTTTCATGTACCATTTTCATTTCTTCCAGTGTATAGCCGTTGTCCTGGAATTTGTCGATTTGCGGGATAGCATTGAAAGCAATTTGATGCTTTACCGGCAATGAGCCGACTGGCAGCAGATCAGGCTGAACTTCTTCACCGTTAAGGATCGCAGCACTTTGACGATTTAGTTCATCAATGGCACGGCTTCCAGCCCCGGACACGGCTTGATATGTGGATACGATGATACGAGAAATGCCATACTGATCATATAATGGTTTCAAAGCAGCTACCATCTGGATGGTGGAGCAGTTCGGGTTGGCAATAATCCCTTGATGCTCGGCAATTTTATCGCTGTTCACCTCAGGAACGACAAGAGGAGCTGTAGGATCCATCCGGAAGGCGTTTGTGTTGTCAATACACACTGCGCCATGACGAACAGCATGTGGTGCCAGTTCCTTACTTACGTCTCCGCCTGCACTGAACAAGGCAATGTCGATTCCTTCAAAGCTGTCGGGGGTTGCAATCTCTACTGGAATTTGCTGACCTTTAAAGCTAATTAAAGTGCCGGCAGAACGAGGCGAAGAAAGAAATTTAATTTTATCCACAGGAAAATCACGTTTTTCCAGCAGATTTACGATTTGTTCTCCTACGGCGCCTGTCGCTCCAACGACAGCTACATTAAACTTTCTATTGCTCATCTGGTGTATCTCCCCTTCTCGACTAAAAAACCATTTTTTTATTCTGAAAGCATCCACCGCCAACAAGAAATTAGACCCGATGCATCATCGAATCATCTTCTAGGCGAGGGATGCTCAGCAGTTAACTATAGTACTTCATGGAGTCTTGCGTTCCACAATCATCGGTTGAAGCTGTTTGCCATGCATAGCAGCGTAAGCGGCTTCTGGAATCAACTCCATGTCAGCCACAAGTGAATTGGGCTTTTTAACTGGATTGTCCTGTCCGAACGGCACAAAAAATATATTTTTGGCTACCAGCAACTTGGCGATATTCGCAGCATTCAAGCCAAGCCCATCATTGGTTGATATGGCCAAAAGAAGTGGACGACCGTTGCGCAATTGCGCCTTGGCGGCCATCAGAACCGGACTGTCTGTCATGGCATTCGCCAGCTTACTCATCGAATTCCCCGTCAAGGGTGCAATCACCAGTACATCGAGTATTTGGGAGGGACCCAGTGGCTCAGCCTCCACAATTGTAGAAATGATATCATTCCCTGTTATATCTTTCAACTGTTTTTGCCAACTTTGCGAAGTACCGAAGCGGGTATCCGTTGTTAATACCGTACTGGATATAATGGGAACGACCTTCGCGCCCTCGTCAACAAAACGCTGTATAACAGGCATGACCTCTTCAAATGTGCAGTGTGAACCTGTAATTGCATAACCTATCGTTTTCCCTTGCCAACTCATTACGCATCACCCCGATCAGGATTATCTTCCATTAACAACTGCACCAAAGTATTCGCTATAATGGCACCAGCAGTTTTGGGAGCGACAATACCAGGAAGTCCGGGGGCGAGCATGGCCGTGATTCCACGCTTTTCTGCAAAACGGAAATCACATCCGCCCGGGGCGGAAGCAAGGTCAATAATCACGGTAGCCTGTTGCAATTTAGACAGGATTTGCGCTGTGATAATCATAGAGGGTATCGTATTAAAAATCAAGTCAACTCCCTGAGTCTCATCCGCCAAATCCCTTGTCATGAAAGGCTTCCATCCCATTTCCACCGCTCTCGCCGCATCCTCTGCTCTACGTACCCCGACCTTCACTCTGGCTCCCAATCCTTGTAGCGCCCTTGCCATGGTAAATCCAGTCCGTCCCATGCCCAGAACCATACAATTTGCACCATGAATTGTAAAATCCGTATGCTGAATCGCCATCATCAGTGCGCCTTCCGCCGTAGGTATCGAGTTATATATGGCCACATCGTCTCTTTCCAGCAACTCCACCAGCTTTAAATCATGTCTGGAACAAATTTCTTTTAAGTACGTCCGCGCCATCCCCGTATATACGACGCAGTGCGGCGGAAGAGCAGCGGCGTGCTCATTCAGAAACTGCAGCTTTTGCGCTCCGAAAAGTGCATTCACATTGCCTCCCTCATCGCATCCTACAACGGGCAGCACAAGCGCATCTGCCGATTCCAGCAGCTTGACAGACAATGGCTCCCGTGATGCTCCTCTGAGCGGCTCTTCAAGCTGGTCAAAGCCGACTAGGCTGACGGTAGCATCCATGTCTATACATTTTCGGATTACCTCAAGCTGTCTCGCATCGCCACCCAATACAACGATGCGTATTCCTGTTAGCATCCGGATCACTCCTTTCCGAGACACGATATGCTTTTAGTCTATGCAACCACCTATAGATAGGTGAAGAAACACAAAAAAACCGCCCCTTTTTCGGGACGGCTTTTTGTGTGTATTTATATTCATATGCTATTCATGCTCTAGCTTAAAAACGCAATTCAGTTACATTCTCCAAAATGCCGATTAAAGCCGTGACTTTTCAGTCGCTTGAAGGAAACTGTAGACTCAGCGTCCTGTATGACCGAAGCCTCCAGCACCACGCACTGTTTCAGACAAACGGTCTACCTGCTTCAACTCTACCTCAGGCACAGTCTGAAATACCATTTGTGCAATTCGCTCATTACGTGTAATGGTAAATGGTTCCTCGCCCAAATTAATAAGCAATACCTTAATCTCCCCACGATAATCCGCATCAATTGTGCCCGGTGTGTTGAGACAGGTAATACCATGCTTGAGAGCCAGTCCGCTACGCGGACGGATTTGTGCCTCCAGCCCTGCCGGCATCGCTATAGCCAATCCAGTTGGAACAAGACAACGCTTGCCGGGCTCCAATAATAAATCTTCCTGTACCGCAGCATACAGGTCAAACCCGGATGCAAGCTCTGACATTTTACGGGGCAGCTCAATATCCTCATTGCCCCCAAGTCTGTTAATTTCTACGTAAGTTAACAAAATAGTCCCTCCTCATATCCTTAACCGCTGAATCGCTCGTTCCGACCATCGATAGGGCAATCGGCTCCGAGAACATCCGGTCCAGTACCTTGTTCACATCATCAGCTGTCACTTGCTCAATATGCTCAATCATTTGATCCAGCGTGTAATGCCTACCTAGCATCAATTCATTTTTCCCAAGACGATTCATCCGACTTCCTGTGCCCTCAAGGCTTAATATCAAGCTTCCTTTTAACTGCTCCTTGCCTTTACGAAGCTCGTTATCATCCAGTCCCTTGACAGCCACATCCTGCAACAGCTCAAGTGTCAGATCCAGCACGTCCTTCGTCTGCTTGGGAGCCGTACCGGCATAAATGGTGAACATACCACTGTCCGCATGGGAGCTATGGTAGGAATAGACCGAATAAGCCAGCCCGCGCTTTTCCCGAATTTCCTGAAACAGACGTGAGCTCATACCGCCACCGATCGCGTTGTTCAGCAATACCATAGCATACTGGAGATCGTCACCCGTTGCAAATCCAGGCAGTGACAAGCAAATATGATTCTGCTCCGTTGCCTTTTCATGATACAGCAGCTCACCGTTAAACACAGGCGCCGTCAGGGGCGAAGCAGTTCCATGGTTATCAAAGTGCCCAAAGTGACGCTCCAATAGCTCTACCAGACTATCATCAATATTACCAGCCACACTGATAACCGTATTGTCGATGGTATAGTGTTCTTTCATATAATCGCTGAGATGGGAGCTGTTCATAGCTAATAAATGCTTTTCGGTACCAAGAATGGGGTAAGCCAACGGATGGCCGCCATAAGCGGCCCGAGATAAGAGATCATGTACCATATCGTCCGGTGTGTCCTCGTACATGGAGATTTCCTCCAGGATCACGTTCTTCTCTTTTGCCAGCTCTTCATGATCTAATTTAGAATTAAAAAACATATCGGACAGTACATCAACCGCAATCGGCAGATGCTCATCCAGCACTTTTGCATAATAGCACGTGTATTCCTTCGAAGTGAATGCATTAACATTCCCTCCGATGGCGTCAAATTGCTCGGCAATTTCCTTCGCGTCGAAACGCTCTGTTCCTTTGAAAAGCATGTGTTCAATAAAATGAGAAATACCGCTATTGTCCGGGGTTTCATTTCGGGAGCCGGTTTTAACCCAGATGCCGAAAGAAACGGAACGCACGGTTGGAATTTTTTCAATGACCACTCTTAGGCCGTTTTTGAGTTGAATTCTTTCCACGATTGGCCCTCCTAAACTGAATTGCAAACTTTGCCATAATGTTCAATCCTAACAGAAAAAAGACGTTCACTCAACCGGAGCAGGTAGCTGCCGATCAGGGGAAAGCGTCTGACTGACGGTTCCGGGCACCAGTCCCTTGCTGCGAATGGCATGAATCATGCCTTTGAGAGCCGCCGATGAAGAATCTGTCGGATGCATCAAAATCAGTGATCCCGATTCGACCTTGCTACTGATTTTAGCAATTAAAGATTCCGGCGAAGGATGTCTCCAGTCCACTGTATCCAGTGTCCACAGCACTGTTTTAAGCCCAAGACCTGCTGCTAAATCAACTGTTTCCTGATTAAAATCGCCCGACGGCGGGGCAAACCAGCTGCTTTTCACACCTAAAATATCCTGAAGAAGCACTTGCGTCTTCTCTATTTCCTGTGTAGCTCTTTCCCTGCTCAGACGGCTCATATTGGGATGGGAGTAAGCATGGTTCGAAAGCTCATGTCCTCTTTTTTGAATCTCTTTTGCGAGTTCAGGATTTTTTTTCAGCCAGCTACCATCGAAAAAAAACGTAACCTTGACCTTTTCCTGATCCAGCGTGTCCAGTATAGGCACGATATACTCGTTTCCCCAAGCCACATTGATCATGAAAGAAACCATCGGCTTTTCTGGATTTCCCCGGAAAATCGGGAAATTGCCGAGCTGGTTCAAATGTATCTTGGGCGCAAGCTGTCGATACACATATTGTATGGGTCGGTCTGGAGCCGCAATTGCCTTACGATAAGTAGCGTCCAGGTCAACCTCCAAGCCGTTATAGCCAGGAATAGCCTTCCACACACGGTCAATTTTGGCATCAACCGGCTCTCTTCTTTGCCGGGCAGCATATGATCGCAGTCGCTGCATGAGTGCATTATCAGGTAAAGCCGCGATCGCCATCGTTGTTGCAACCTCGGGCTCACTCGTTTCCGTGCTGTGTCCGGCGCGTAGTTGACTCACATACTCACGTACCCCACTAAACTGCCCAATCACCAGCGTAATGACCAGACTGGATACAACCCACGCTGCTCTCTTTGCCTTTCTCATGATCCCTTCATCCTCCCGCCCGTTTGTCCACATTGTATGCGGGGAGGACAAGAACTATGACGTAGCAGGCCCCTGAAAGCCCACTTCGACACTGCTAATGCATATGTATGAAAAAAGAGCCAGAAACGTAGCTCTGCCTCTTTCCAAAAGCTTAAAAGATGCTATTCAAATATCAAATATTCTGTAAAAACGAACAACACTCCTGTTATAGTGATCCGCTGTACGCAGGTATTAGGATTTTGCAGGATCTTCAGCCGTCAGAACCGCTTTGCGGGATAAATTGACACGGCCTTGTTGATCAATTTCGGTTACTTTCACCGTAATCGTATCTCCAATAGCAACTACATCCTCAACTTTGGCTACACGTTCAGTAGACAGTTGGGAAATATGAACCAGACCGTCCTTGCCCGGTAAAATTTCGACGAATGCACCGAATTTTTCAATCCGCTTCACTGTGCCAATGTAAATCTCTCCGATCACGACTTCTTTCACGATACCTTCAATAATGGAACGTGCCTTTTCATTCATCTCTTGGTTTGTGGAAGCGATGAATACACGACCATCTTGTTCGATATCAATTTTTACGCCGGTTTCTTCGATGATTTTGTTAATGATTTTACCACCCGCACCAATAACATCCCGGATTTTATCCGGGTTAATGTGCATCGTCATAATTTTCGGCGCATACTGTGACAATTGCTCACGCGGCGTCTGGATGGCTTCCATCATTTTGCTAAGAATGAACAGACGTCCTTCTCTAGCTTGATTGAGTGCGTCCTGCAAAATGTTACGATCAATACCGTTAATTTTGATATCCATTTGAATAGCAGTTACGCCTTCTGCTGTACCAGCCACTTTAAAGTCCATGTCGCCCAAGTGATCTTCCATACCCTGGATATCGGTCAACACGGAAACATGCTCCCCGTCCTTGATCAATCCCATCGCTACACCTGCAACCGGAGCCTTGATCGGTACACCCGCATCCATCATAGCCAGTGTGCTTGCGCAGATACTAGCCTGGGAAGTCGAGCCATTCGATTCCAGCACCTCGGAAACAAGACGAATCGTATATGGAAATTCTGTTTCTGAAGGAATGACTTTGGAAAGCGCACGCTCACCAAGAGCACCATGTCCAATTTCACGACGACCCGGTGCACGCAAAGGACGAGCCTCGCCTACACTGAATGGAGGGAAATTGTAATGATGCATGAAACGCTTCGTTTCTTCCAGATCAATACCGTCCAAAATTTGCACATCACCCAATGCGCCAAGTGTACAAACGCTAAGCGCTTGCGTTTGACCGCGTGTGAACAAGCCCGAGCCATGCGTACGCGGCAAAATGCTCGTATCGCTTTCGATCGGACGAATTTCGTCAAGCTTACGACCGTCAGGACGCACTTTATCATGCGTAATCAGACGACGGACTTCTTCTTTAACGATATCATAGAGAACTTCGCTCACGTCTTTCAAAAGCTCAGGCGTCTCTATGTATTGTGCTTCAAAATGTGCAACCGTCTCTTCGTTGGCAGCATCAATCGCCTCTTGACGGGCATGTTTTTCTACAATTTTGACGGCTTCCACCAAACGTTCAGCTGCATAAGCACGAACTTCGCTGTTCACTTTTTCATCGACAGCATGCAGTTTAACCTGCATTTTCTCTTTACCTGCCACTTGAACCAGTTGCTCAATGACTGCCACAATGTTCTTGATCTCGTCATGGCCAAACATGATAGCTTCCAGCATGACTTCTTCCGGAATTTCGTTACCTTCCGCTTCTACCATCATGATAGCATCTTTTGTTCCGGCTACAACCAGGTACAGATCGCTTGCATCCTGCTGCGCAATGTCCGGGTTAATCACGAATTGTCCGTCCACACGACCTACAGCAACTCCGCCAATCGGTCCGTTAAAAGGCACGTCCGAAATACTAAGCGCTGCCGAGGTTCCGATCATCGCTGCAATTTCCGGCTCACAATCCTGATCGACACTCATCACGAGGTTTAATACCTGTACATCATTCCGGAAGCCTTCCGGGAACAATGGGCGAATCGGACGGTCTGTCAGGCGGCTGGACAAAATCGCTTTTTGACTTGGGCGTCCTTCCCGTTTAATAAATCCGCCTGGGATTTTCCCCACAGCATATAATCTTTCTTCATAATTCACCGTCAGCGGAAAAAAGTCCAAATCTTTCGGCGCATTGGAAGCGGTCACGGTACAGAGAACAACCGTTTCGCCATAGCTTACTTTAACTGCGGCATTGGCCTGTTTCGCAAGACGTCCTGTTTCCAGCACCAGCTTTCTTCCGCCGAGCTGCATTTCCACACGTTGCTCCATGGTATCCCTCCATTTCATTCCATAGTAAAAGTTCTATACATATCCAGTATTTCCTAGACAGGCCTGATTCATAAGAAGCCCTATGCATTATAAGCACCAGAACCTTACTAGACTCGCACTTCTAAAGGATCTGTACGTCAAAAAAATTCCTTACTTCAAAAAAGAACCCGGCTGCTGTCCGCCGTCGCCTTAGCAGGGACAAGCGGTGAACAACCAGGCTTCTTTTCTCATTACATGTCTGAAAATTAACGACGCAGTCCGAGACGCTCGATCAACGCACTGTAACGTCTAACATCAGTCTTCTTCAGGTAAGCCAAAAGTTTACGACGCTGACCGACCATTTTCAACAACCCGCGGCGGGAGTGATGGTCTTTCTTATGCGAACGAAAGTGGCTTTGCAAGTTAACGATGTTTTCAGTAAGGATAGCGATTTGTACCTCTGCAGATCCTGTATCGGATTCATGAGTTTTGTACTCCTCGATCAATTGCTGTTTACGCTCTTGAGTCAATGCCATCCTGTTCACCTCCTTCATTATAATCGCCATTAGCCTCGTAGTCGCTGGTGAAAGCGGACAACCAAGCCAAGGTTCATCGTTGTTTACACAACATAAGTCAGTATAACACAGCGCCTGTCTTATGTAAATAAATTAGCCTAACAGCTTTTTAGCCGTTTGTGCGTCGTTGCCGATCTGGGTAATCAGCTCGTCCACTGAAGAGAATTTGCGTTCAGGACGGATATAATGATGAAGCTCAACCAGCACAGGCTCGCCATAAATCTGCTGGTCAAAATCAAACAGATGAACCTCAAACGACGGATTCAGCACACCTTCATGAAAAGTAGGCTTAACCCCTACATTCATTACCCCGCTTCTCCAACACTCACCCACCAATGCCCGTACAGCATATACGCCATTGACTGGAATTACGTAAGTATCATCCAGCTTGAGATTGGCTGTTGGGAAGCCAATGGTGCGTCCACGCTTCTCTCCATCCACTACGGTGCCCCGAATGTGGTAAGAGCGTCCCAGCCAGCGAGAGGCATGCGTTAAATCCCCTGTCTGCAAGGCACGGCGGATGCTGGAGCTGCTCACTTTTTCCCCATCCAGCTCGAATGGCGGTACGGTGTGGACGGACATACGTTCTCCTCCCAGTTCCCGAAGTGTATGCTCATGTCCGACTCCCCGGTAGCCAAACCGGAAATCAAAGCCCACTACTGCCGTTTGAATCTGCAGTGGAAGCAAGATGTCCGTGATGAACGCCTCAGGGCTGACTTTGGAAAAGTCCTCGTCAAATCTCAAAATATAAAGTACGTCCACACCCATATCGGCCAAGATATCCTGCTTGTCCACAAGCGGGGTCAAATAGCCTTCATAGTCGCCTTTTTTCATGACTTCCTTTGGGTGAGGATGAAATGTCATAACAGATACCGGCACTTCCTGTTCCCGAGCCAGCTCGACAGCCTTGCGTATGACACTTGCGTGTCCGAGATGAAGACCGTCGAACTGACCGATCGCCGTGACCTGTGAACGTCCCCATTGGTGCAAAAGCTCATCGCTCAATGGATAAGATAACGATACGGTAATCATATTATTTCACCTGCATTTCACATCATTTGACTAACTTCGTCAAAATTATAGCACAATTCAAGGTAAAAAAACTTTAATTGGCGCGATAGCCCCTGATTCATCCCGTCCATATACGCCCAAAAACGTTCGATCCTCTTTATACAACCGGAATGGCTGGCTGTCCGTCACAGGCGGAGAAATCATGCTCAGCGACAAGCGCTGACCTTGGAGAGCGGCAGCGACCTTCACTTCGGTCACCGTATGATCAGGCATATAGTCAATGGCCTCATCAGTGGCAATAAGCCGCTCACCCAGGCTGCCATCCGCTACGTAGCGTTCAATTTCTTCGAATGTTAAACAACGATCCCCAGGAATCCCCGCAGACATGGTTCGTTCCAGCTTGACCATCGTCGAAGGATATCCCAATTCGCGGCCGATATCGACGCAGAGCGTACGGATATAAGTTCCTTTGGAGCATAATGCACGAAAAGAAATATCCACATATGATCCCGTCTCCGCGAATCCCGTCATTTCCAGCTCGTAAATAGTCACTTCACGGCTTTTACGCTCTACGGTCTTGCCTTCTCGGGCCAGCTCGTATAGACGTTTGCCATCCACTTTGAGGGCCGAGTACATTGGCGGCACTTGGGAAATCGTACCGACAAAACGTTCCAGAACCGCTTTGGCTTCCTCTTCTGTTACCTCTACTGGATGGTCACACTTCTCGGTAATCGTACCCGTAAGGTCCTCTGTATCCGTGGCAAGTCCCAAGCGTAATGTTGCATGGTATTCCTTAGGTAGCTCCTGCATGTATTCAACTACCCGGGTAGCACGTCCCAGACACAATGGCAGCACGCCCGTCACCTGAGGATCAAGTGTTCCGGTATGTCCGATTCGCTTCATTCCCAGCAAACGGCGAGTCTTGGCCACCACATCATGAGAGGTGAATCCAGCGGGTTTATAGACGGGTAGCACGCCTTCCCAAGTTGCTTGTTCCTGCTTCATCGGTTTCATAGCTCGGCCTTCACCCGCCCTACAACGACCTCAATAATATCCTCCAGCTTACCCTCCAGACGACAACCTGCAGCACGTACGTGTCCCCCGCCCCCAAACGATTGAGCAAGCGCAGCTACGTTAACGTTACCTGCCGATCTCAGACTGGCTTTGACCGCTTGATCACTAGTCACTTTAAAGAAAATGCCTACTTCAACGCCACGAATATTTCTCGGATAATTGACGATACCTTCCAAATCCTCATTAACAGCTCCGCATTCCTTCATATCGTCAGGGGTTACAACCACCCAGGCGATTTTACCATCCTCCGAAGTCTCGAGCGTTTGCAATGCTTTGGTCAGGACCTTCATTTGCGGGAATGTCATTTCTTCCAGCAGGATCTCGGATAGATAGGGACCGTCTACACCATAGGCAAGCAGCTGTGACACTGTAGACATGACTTTAGGCGAAGTGTTCGAATACCTGAAGCCTCCTGTGTCCGTCAGCAGTCCGGTATATACAGCCGTCGCCACTTCAACGTCCCAGTTGATCGCAAACTTTTCCAGTAGATCAAAAAGAATTTCTGCCGTTGCCGCAGCATCCGACTTAATCACATTAACTGTTCCATACGCATCATTCGTCGGATGATGATCAATATTCAAAATGATGGCATCTTCCGCAAAAAACTGCTCTGTTAGACCAACACGACGAAAATCTGCACAATCCACACAAATAATCCGGTTGTATTTCCGTTCCGGCGGTTGCTGGCTCATATCCATAATCTCATCGGCATGCCATAAAAAATCCATGCGTTTGGGGATAGCTCCCTCATTCAGCATGGTAAATTTCTTCCCCAGACATGAGAGAAGCCAGCCCACCGTTACGGTGGAGCTGACTGCGTCTCCGTCCGGCTGTACATGCGATACGATCAGGTAATCATCATGCTCCAGAATAAATTCCTTCGCTTGTTGAAGCGCCTGTTCATAGGTATGCATTGCCGTCTCCTTTACATTCAGTTCATGGTTCCTTCGGATAAACTAGCTCTTGCTATTTTTCATCCTTATCGATATCACTTAGCAGCTTTTCAATCCGGCTGCCATAAGCGATAGATTCGTCAATTTTGAAAATCAGCTCAGGAATATGGCGCAGCCGTATCCGTTTGCCAAGTTCGGAACGAAGATAACCGTTCGCTTTGTCCAATGCTTTCAGGGAAGAAGTTTTTTGCTCCTCATCCCCAAGCACGCTCAAGTAAATTTTCGCTTGGGACAAATCGTTTGTCAGATCGACACCTGTTACCGTAATAAAACCGATACGGGGATCTTTTAATTCAGTTTGGATGAGTTGGCTCAGCTCTTTCTTAATCTGCTCGCCAACCCGACCTGTACGTATTTTAGCCATGGATGCTCACCTCTCTGCCGTTAGCGCTCCACTGTTTCCATGACGAACGCTTCAATAATGTCGAGTTCCTTAACATCATTATAGCCATCAAGGGTAATACCGCATTCGTAACCTTGGGCAACTTCTTTTGCGTCGTCCTTAAAGCGTTTCAGTGAGTCGATTTTACCTTCAAAAATAACAATGCCATCACGTATCAGACGCGCTTCTGCTGAACGGGCAATTTTACCGGACGTTACCATACAACCGGCAATCGTACCGACCTTAGTGACCTTAAACACGTTACGAACTTCAGCATGCCCAATCACATTTTCTTTATATTCAGGATCCAGCATGCCTTTCATAGCTTGCTCGATTTCTTCAATGACATTGTAAATGACGCGGTGCAGACGAATATCCACTTTTTCTGCTTCAGCTGTAGATTTGGCCTGATTATCAGGACGAACGTTAAAACCAATCACAATGGCATTGGAAGCCGCAGCCAAAATAATATCGGATTCGGTAATTGCACCTGCACCGCTGTGAAGAATTTTAACGCGTACACCTTCAACTTCAATCTTGTTCAAGGAACCTTTCAGCGCTTCGACGGAACCTTGCACATCACCCTTGATAATGACGTTCAGATCTTTCATCTCGCCATCCTTGATGTGCTGGAACAGGTCATCCAACGTTACGCGGGTGTTGCTGCCCAGATCGGACTGACGTTGCGTAATCGAACGTCTGTCAGCGATTGCACGAGCTTTGCGCTCATCCTCGAACACCATGAACGGATCGCCAGCAAGTGGAACTTCTGTCAAACCAGTGATTTCAACTGGTGTGGAAGGACCAGCTTCCTTGAGACGGCGGCCTTTGTCATTGACCATGGCACGTACACGTCCGAAACAGTTACCTGCTACGAAAGCATCGCCGACTTTCAGTGTACCATTCTGAACGAGGATACGGGCTACGGAACCGCGACCTTTGTCCAGTTCAGCTTCAATGATCGTACCACGTGCCCGTTTATCCGGGTTCGCTTTGTATTCATTTACTTCAGCTACGAGCAGAATCATTTCGAGCAGATCCTCAAGACCCATTCTCTGTTTCGCAGAAACGTTGACAAAGATCGTATCGCCGCCCCACTCTTCAGGAACCAATTCATACTCAGTCAATTCTTGCTTTACTTTATCCGGATTCGCATCCGGCTTGTCGATCTTATTCACAGCCACGATGATCGGCAGACCAGCTGCCTTCGCATGGTTGATGGCTTCAACTGTCTGTGGCATAACACCGTCATCAGCTGCAACAACAATGATCGTCATATCCGTAACTTGAGCACCACGGGCACGCATTGCCGTAAACGCTTCGTGACCTGGTGTATCCAGGAAAGTGATTTTTTTGCTGTTGATTTCAACTTGGTACGCACCGATATGCTGTGTAATACCACCAGCTTCGCCACCCGTTACATTAGTGGAGCGAATAGCATCCAACAATGTTGTTTTACCATGATCGACGTGACCCATAATCGTAACAACGGGAGGACGTGCTTTCAGTAGGTCTGGATCATCGTTTTCTTCCACTGTTTCAAAGCGATCCTCTTCGACCGGAATTTTCACTTCTACTTCTACACCAAAATCTCCGGCAAGCAGAAGGATAGTATCCATATCCAGTTCCTGGTTAATGGTCGCCATCGTTCCAAGCGTGATCAGCTTTTTGATAACTTCCGATGCATCCTTGTGGAGAAGCTTCGCTGTTTCGCCTACTGTCATCTCACCACGCACAATGATTTTCTTAGGCGTGTTGTCGATTTTCTCGCGGCGCTCCTGTTGTTGACCTCTGCCACGATTATTGAATTTCCCACCACGATTGCTACCACCGCGGTTATTGCCACCACGACCACCGTTACCGCCGCGTCCTCCTCCTTGACGGTTATCGTCAAAACGACCTTGACCAGAACGATTACCGCCATTATTGGAGTTGCTGCCTGTACGATTGCCACCACCGCTACGATTCGCATTGCTACTTCCCGTGGATGAAGCCGTTCTTACTGCCGTACCACCTTGATTGCTCCCTTGTGGACGAGAGTTAGTGCTTTGGCTACCTTGAGGACGCGAAGCCGTGTTAGTGCTCGGGCGCTGTTGTCCTCCCTGTTGCTGGCCGCCACTACGATTCTGGCTACCTTGCTGTCCACTTGGTCTACTTGTACTCTGACTGCGGTTTTGACCGCCCTGTTGACTGCCTTGCGCTTTTGGAGCGCTGCTTCGGTTACTGTTTTGGTTGTTGTTTGTCCTATTCATACTTACCTGCTTTTCCTGTTGATTTTTGGTTTGCTCAGTTGATTGATCACTATTCTGACTTGAACCGGCCTGGTTCGAGCTTACTTGCGCCGTGCCTGCTCCGCCTTGCTTGGCCGCAGCATTGGATTTAATATCCTTAAAAAAACTTTCCACTTTACCCACAGCATCGTGTTCCATGACGCTCATATGGTTGTTCACGGGAATATCCAGCCGTTTAAGAATGGTGATAATTTCTTTGCTGCTCATGTTCAACGATTTGGCGTATTCGTATACCCGAACTTTGTCTTTGCTTTCTTGTTTACTCAATATACTCCACCTCCGACATTATCCCCGCATGTTTCTTGATCAATTTCGCGAATCCTTGATCCGTCACAGCCAGCACAACCCGTTCAGGCTTGCCGATGCTGCTTCCCAAGCTTTCCCGGTCAAATCCTATCAATAAGGGGATTTTGTACGTCCCGCATTTGTCGCGGAATTTCTTTTGAGTATTCATTGAAGCATCTTTCGCAAGAATGACCAGCTTGGCTTCTGAAGACCTGATCGCTTTAAAAACGATCTCATCACCTGTTAGCAGCTTGCCAGCTCTCATGGCAAGGCCCAATCCAGACAGCGCCTTATTCATCCTGCACGCTGCCTTGTGCCGCCAGGAATTCTTCCTCGACGGCAGCAAAATCACGACTTAGCTGCTCATAAATATCAGAATGAACCGAGTGCTTCAATGCCCGATCCAGTGCCTTGCTTTTTTGAGCAAGCTTGAAGCAGGCGGCTTTGCCGCACAAGTAAGCACCGCGTCCCGACTTTTTGCCAGTCAAGTCAATCAGCACTTCGTCTTCAGGGGTTTTGACGACACGGATCAACTGCTTCTTAGGCATCATTTCATGACAGGCCACACACTTGCGCAAAGGTATCTTTCTTTGTTTCATGCATTAATCCCCCTACACTCCGTTTAATCTACAGAAACGGAATCCTGATGCATTTCATCGGTGGATGTTCTCGGTCTACCGAGTTCTTCCTCCGCCTGCGTTTCGCTCTTGATATCAATTTTCCAGCCAGTAAGCTTGGCAGCAAGGCGGGCATTTTGCCCTTTGATACCAATGGCCAGAGAAAGCTGATAATCCGGCACGATGACACGCGCCATTTTTTCTTCTTCAAACACCTGCACCTCAAGCACCTTGGACGGGCTCAGTGCATTAGCCACATACTCGTCAACATTATCGGAATAACGCACAATGTCGATTTTTTCACCACGCAACTCATTCACAATCGTCTGCACCCGCGTTCCTCTCGGTCCTACACAAGAACCGACCGGATCTACCTCGACATTGCGGGAATGAACTGCGATTTTAGAACGGAAGCCTGCTTCACGCGCTACAGAACGAATCTCAACGACACCGTCAAAAATTTCCGGCACCTCGAGTTCGAACAAACGCTTAAGCAGACCTGGATGTGAGCGGGACAACATGATTTGCGGCCCTTTGGTCGTATTCTCTACCTTGGTAATATAAGCCTTAATCCGGTCCAAATGGCTGAATTTCTCATTAGGCATCAACTCGCCCAACGGGAGAACCGCCTCCACCTTACCCAGGTCAATATAAATATTACGCGGGTCCTGACGTTGTACGGTCCCTGTTACAATATCCTCTTCCTTGTCCACAAACTTGTTGTAGATCAATCCGCGCTCTGCTTCACGAATACGTTGGGTTACGACCTGCTTCGCTGTTTGTGCGGCAATGCGTCCAAAATCACGAGGAGTAACTTCAATCTCAGCAATATCCTCCAGCTGAAAATACGGGTTAATCTCACGAGCCGCTGGCAGCGAAATCTCGGTGCGAGGATCCAATACCTCCTCAACGATCAGCTTGCGCGCATATACCTTAATAACACCCGAGTTGCGGTTCATATCGACACGCACGTTTTGTGCGGTGTTGAAATTCCGTTTGTAGCTGGAAATCAAGGCTGCTTCAATGGCCTCAAACAGCACATCCTTGCTGATCCCCTTTTCCCGTTCCAACTCGTTCATTGCTTCAATAAAATCCATACTCATGGATTACTGCTCCCCCTTTCAAATGATGCACCTGCGTCCTGGTCGGCACACGAGGCAAAAAAAACATGAAGTACATGTCAAACAGCAACGGTCAAATCCGAATTAAAATATGATCGCGAGCCTAGCTCCAGCCACCTTGTCATAAGGTATAGCATGCTTCTTTTGTCCGCTCTGAACGGTAAGTTCCCCATCTTCAAAAGAGAGCAAACGACCTTCAAATTCCTTCAGGCCGTTGATCGGCTCGTATGTAGTAACGAATACATTTTTGCCTACCGCTTTGGTTACGTCTTCCGCTTTTTTCAGCGGTCTTTCAGCGCCTGGTGAAGACACTTCCAGAAAATACGCTGTAGAAACAGGGTCATTTTCGTCCAGCTTTTGACCCAGGTATTCACTGATCATACTACAGTCGTCCAGATCAATTCCCCCGTCTTTGTCTACAAAAACGCGAAGAAACCAATTGCTGCCCTCTTTGACATACTCGACATCAACCAGTTCAAAACCATGCTCATCGAGGTAAGGTTGGGCCATTTCTTCTACTACTGACTTGATCTTTGGTGTGCTCAAAGATTATAACCTCCAAAAGTAAACTTTCCTGTGGTGAAAAAGAGACGCCCCATTGCCATGGACAATGCTTCTCCATCACCGGCATTTTCCATTTTCATTTGATGTAATGTTTATTTTGGGCTCACTGCAAATAAACCGGTGTACCGGTTTCTGCCCAAAAATCGTCTTTTTACGTTGTAACTGTATATCAAACAGTAAAGAGTGGGTTTCCCCACTCTTTAAGCAACGGTTTTATCTCCATGATTACCAAAAAAATTATAACATAACCGTAGTTATGTGACAAGTGCTAGAGCTTGACTAACGGGATTTCAATTAAAAAAGAGACAGTTGATTACTCTCTGGCAGTCCACGGAAACAGCCCATCTGGGACAGCATTTCGACAATCGTTTTACTAGCCTTCGACTTTTGCTGAAAATCCTCGACAGACAAAAATTCACCCTGTTCACGGGAGGCTGCGATGTTACGTGCCGCGTTTTCCCCAATCCCCTGAAGCGCTCCGAACGGAGGAATGAGTGAATCTCCGTCTACCTTGAAGCGAGTAGCCTCGGAACGGTACAAATCAATCGTCTTGAAACTGAAGCCGCGAGCCGTCATTTCCAGCGCCATTTCCAGGATCGGAAGCATTCCTTTTTCCTTTGGTGGAGCCTGAAAACCGAGCTGCTCGATTTCGACAATTTTCCGTGCAATGGCATCATACCCCTGACAACACAGTTCAATATCAAAATCGGCGGCGCGTACCGAGAAATAGGTCGCATAATATTCAATCGGATGATACAGTTTGAAATAGGCGGTCCGCACTGCTGAAATAACATAGGCTGCGGCATGCGCCTTTGGAAACATGTACTGGATCTTGAGGCAGGAATCAATGTACCATTGTGGCACCTTGCATTTTTTCATTTCCTCGATCCATTCCGCACTAAGCCCCTTACCTTTACGCACGCTCTCCGTAATTTTAAAGGCCAGACCTGCATCCATCCCCGCCTTATAAATCAGGAATAACATGATATCATCCCGGCAACCGATTACGGTCTTGATGTTGCAGGTATTGTTTTTGATCAAATCCTGCGCGTTCCCCAACCATACGCCCGTCCCATGGGACAGACCCGATATTTGCAGCAAATCGGCAAAAGAACTCGGCTGTGATTCCACTAGCATTTGACGTACAAACTTGGTTCCCATCTCGGGTACACCATAGGTTGCGACTGGAGTACGGATCTGCTGCGGCGTTACACCAAGCGCCTCCGTGGAATTGAACATACTCATAACCTTCGGATCATTCATCGGAATCGTCGTTGGGTCAACCCCAGTCAAATCCTGAAGCATCCTCATCATGGTGGGATCATCGTGGCCCAGAATATCGAGCTTGAGTAAATTTGCATCAAAAGCATGATAATCAAAATGCGTTGTTTTCCATTCTGAGCTTGTATCATCAGCCGGGAATTGTACTGGCGTAATGTCCTCGACCTCAATATAATCTGGAACGACGACAATCCCGCCCGGATGCTGTCCGGTGCTGCGTTTAACGCCCGTACAGCCGGAAGCCAGCCTGTTTAATTCGGCCCCACGCCATTTTTTATGATGCGCCTCTTCATATTTCTTCGTAAAACCGAAGGCCGTTTTTTCTGCAACCGTACCGATGGTTCCAGCACGGAATACGCTTTTCTCACCAAACAGTACTTTCGTATAGTTATGTGCCACTGGCTGATATTCCCCGGAGAAGTTCAAGTCAATATCGGGAACTTTATCCCCCTTAAACCCTAGGAACGTTTCAAACGGAATATCCTGCCCCTCACCCTTCAGCTTGCCACCGCATTTCGGACAGTTTTTGTCAGGCAAGTCAAATCCGCTCGGCACGCTGCCATCCAAAATCCATTCGCTAAATCTGCATTCAGGATTACCGCAAATATAATGTGCAGGCAGTGGATTAACTTCGGAAATACCAAGAAAGGTAGCGACCACAGAAGATCCAACAGAACCCCGCGAACCTACCAGGTATCCATCCTGATTGGACTTTTTAACCAGTCGCTCGGAAATGAGATAGTTGGCAGAGAAACCATATTTAATAATCGGCTCCAGTTCTTTTTCAAGACGGGCTACGACCACCTCGGGTAATTCCTCACCATAAATGGATTTAGCCGTTTCGTAGCAGGTATTGCGGATTTCCTCGTCTGCCCCATCCAGCAAAGGCGTGAACAGCTTGTCAGGGAACAGCTCCAGTTCCTCAAACCGCTCCGCCAGCTCGCTGGTATTCTTCACAACGACTTCATAGGCTTTCTCCTCGCCCAGAAACTCGAATTCTGCCAGCATTTCGTCTGTCGTGCGAAAATGCGCATCCGGTTTTCGGATATCTTTTAACGGGCTAAAACCAGTAATTCCATGTATCGTGATATCACGGTACAGCTTATCACGCGTTTCCAAATAGTGAACATTGCCTGTAGCAATAACGGGCTTATCGAGCCGCCGCCCAATTTCGCATACTTTACGAACTGCCGTTTTCAGAGCATCAGGGCCACTTACCAGTTGTTTTTCCACCAGATGCATGTACATGGTTAAAGGTTGGATCTCCAGCACATCATAAAACTGTGCAATTTCCTCGGCTTCCTCCTCCGACTTGTTCAGCACAGCCTCGAAAAACTCACCCTTTTCACAACCTGAAATAATAAGCAGCCCGTCTCTCATCTCTGACAATTTTGATTTAGGGATACAAGGGACACGCTTAAAATATTCAGTATGTGACATTGAAACCAGCTTGTACAGATTTTTTTTGCCAATCGGATTCAGCGCATAAATACAGCAATGGAAAGGACGAACGGTCGATAAATCCTTACCCACATAGTCATTCAAGCGGTCGAGCATTTTCATACCTTTAATTTGTTCCGCATCATTCAAAAGTCCATTCAGCACTTCAGTTAGCGCAACTGTATCATCAATGGCCCGGTGATGGCTTTCGAGCGCAACCTTGTATTTGGTGGTCAATGTGTTCAGACGATGATTTTTCATCGTTGGAAACAGCAAACGGGCCAATTCCAGTGTATCCAGTACCGGGTTCGTCATCTCAGGCAATCCCATATTCCTAAGAGTAGCCTGGATAAAACCGACATCAAATCGCGCATTATGGGCAACCAGCACAGCATCGCCAGCAAAAGCAACGAACTCCTTCATAACAGGCTCCACATCCGGTGCATCCTTGACCATTTCATCGTTAATGTTGGTCAGTTGCTGGATATTGTAGGGTATACGCTCATGCGGATTTACAAAGGTGGCATAACGGTCTATTTCTTTACCCTCATGCATTTTAACAGCGGCAATTTCAATAATTCTATTTTGTGTAACTGATAGCCCGGTGGTTTCAATATCAAAAACGACATAAGTCGCTGTTTTCAAATTAAGCGGCTGTGCCTGCATTACAACCTCAACCGCATCGTTGACCACATTGGCCTCGATACCGTAAATCATTTTAATTCCGTTTTTCTTGGCAGCCTTAGCGGCATCGGGATAACATTGCACTCCACCATGATCAGTGACCGCAATCGCCTTGTGCCCCCACTTGGCGGCTGTTTTAACATACTGGTCAATAGAGCTTACAGCATCCATCGCGCTCATCTTTGTGTGAAGGTGAAACTCAACCCGTTTTTCGTCTGCATTATCTTTACGGGAAGGAGGAGCCTGCACCTCTACCAGATCAGAAGGAATCATAACCAGCTCAGGAATTTGCATAAACCGATCATATTCGACGCGGCCACGGACCTTAACCCATTTTCCGTTAGCCAGCAAGCTGAGAATTTTTAGATCTTCTTTTGTTTTGGCAAACATTTTCATTTGCAGCGAGTCACTAAAATCAGTCAAATAATAGGTGAACAATGTACTTCCATTTCGCAGCTCTTTACTATCGAGACCAAAAATCGTTCCCTGCAACGTGACTTTCTTCTCTTCATCCTGAATGTCTTGCATCGGAACAGGCGGCTCCTTGATGTCATAGCCAAATTGAAGCCGTACATCTCCTTCCTCTTCATCCAGAGGCGGCATTTCTGATTCCATGCTTTCCATCATCTGCTGAATAACTTCACGTTCTTCCTGCATCTTTTTCTCCTGGAACTGCTGCAAGGCCTCTTGGTTACTTTCACCCACCTGGATTTTAATGCGCATCGAGAGACCAAAATATTTATCGTAGAATTTGATGATTGCTTGGTCAATCTGCTTTTTGCGTGCCAGCTCCAGTGACATGCTATCGCTCATCGTCAGCAATAACAGGCCGTCTTCCCACTCATGTACAGCCCGGTTCATCCAGCCGTTCACGGATGGGATTTCACGGTGCACCCATTCCAGAAAAAGCTTCCAGTATTCACTGATGATATCCGCAGACTGAACCTGCTCATTATACCGAAACCGAAAGGTGATTTTAGCGATGTGGTTCATTTTCTCCTGTACCTGAATACAGAAGGCCCGATATACCTGAGCGGGAACCAGCGTTTCCTTAGCGAGGATAATATTCCAATCCTTATTGGTACGGCTTATTTCCACCTGCTCAATCCAACCGTCCAGGAAATAAGGTTCCACCACTCCCTCCGGCATCACTACCTGCTTCATCAGCAGTTCCAGCCGTTTTCTCTTTTCTTCAGCTCCGCCCATGGCTCTCCCCCCGTTTTCCAAATCTACAATTCTGAAAACATGAAAAGCTTCTGCGTCTAAAACATCTCCGACCGCAAAAGCTTTTCGTAGCCCCCCTCAATCCTCCACCACAGCAACCTCTTACAATTATGCTCGTTAGCGGAGAGAACGAAGTGAGTATAGTGGTATAGCTTTACTTCTTTATTAATACGCCCGTGCGAACACTACAGTATGCTTGGCTGATTTGCCGCAACACAGGCATGTGGTCTTTTGCTCGGTAGTTTTAAAAGGTATATTACGGCTTGTAGCGCCTGTCACTTCTTTGACCTTGTCTTCACATTCTTCAGATCCGCACCAGCCTGCCAAAGTAAAGCCGCGTTTCTCTTCCATAAGCGCCTTCATTTCATCCAGCGTATCTACGGAATAGAAGTTTTCATCCATAAAGCTCTTGGCACGATCAAACATTTCCTGCTGTACCTGTGCCAGCATCGCATGGACTTCCTCAACAAGGTTATCCTGCTGTACAATCTTTTTCTCGCCACTGATACGGGATACGAGCACGCAAACGCCATTTTCCATATCACGAGGTCCGATTTCCAGACGCACCGGTACACCGCGCATTTCATATTCGTTAAACTTCCAACCTGGACTCACATCACTGCGATCGTCCATTTTCACACGTACGCCCACCTGTTTCAGTTCAGCGAACAGTTCATCTGCACGGGCAATCACTGCTTCACGCTTCTTAGGCGGCCCGATAGGCACCATAATGACCTGTGTAGGCGCAACCTTAGGAGGCAAAGCCAAACCACGGTCATCCCCATGAACCATAATCAGCGCACCAATCAGACGCGTGCTTGTTCCCCATGAAGTGGTATGAGCGTATTCCAGGTTATTGTCCCGGCTCAAGTATTTAATATCAAAAGCAACGGCAAAATTGGTTCCCATGTAGTGGGAAGTTCCCGCCTGCACCGCACGCCCATCCTTCATCATCGCTTCCAGTGAGAAAGTATCCTTCGCACCTGCAAATTTTTCAGAAGGCGTTTTTTGTCCGGTAATAACTGGGATAGCCAGTACTTCCTCGATAACCTCGCGGTATACTTCCAGCATTTTCATCGTTTCTTCGCGTGCTTCTTCCTCATTTTCATGAGCAGTATGACCTTCCTGCCACAAAAACTCACTCGTACGCAAGAAAGGAAGCGTGCGTTTTTCCCAACGAACCACGTTGGCCCATTGGTTGATAAGCACTGGCAGATCACGATAGGATTGAATCCATTTGGAGTACATATGACCGATCATTGTCTCTGAAGTTGGACGGATTGCAAGGCGCTCCTCCAATTTTTCCCCGCCAGCCTCGGTTACCCAAGGAAGCTCAGGGTTAAACCCTTCGACATGCTCTTTTTCCTTTTGGAAAAAACTCTCGGGAATAAACATCGGAAAATAGGCATTGCGATGACCTGTTTCTTTGAAACGCACATCCATGGCTTCCTTGATATGCTCCCAAATTTCAAAACCGTCGGGACGGAACACAATACATCCGCGAACCGGGGAGTAATCCATCAGTTCAGCTTTTTTAATAACATCAATATACCATCGGGAAAAATCTTCGCTCTGTGGCGTAATTTCCTCGACAAACTGTTTATCGTTCGACATAGAAACGCATGTCCTCCCATACAGACCCTTTTATAAAAGTCCGTCTCTAATTAACCATTAATTAATCGTAAAATATCATTATAGGTGACCGCAATCATGAGCAGGAACAACATGGCGAAACCAACGAAATGGACCATACCTTCCCTACTCGGGTCAACTGGACGTCCTCTTACTGCCTCTACACCGAGGAAAACAAGTCTGCTTCCATCCAGCGCCGGAATTGGCAACAGATTAAATATCCCCAAATAAAGACTCATTATAGCTGTCCAATACGTAAGCTGCTCAATGCCCTGCTTGGCAATTTGTCCTGTCACTTCAAAAGTACGTACCGGGCCTCCCAGATCATTAATGGAGAAACGTTGGATAAGCTGACTAAACCCCTGGAAAATGATATCGGTCGTTCGTACCATGGACTGTCCAGCAAATTTAAACGTTTCCCCGACTCCTGCTTGCCGTGTCGGAAGTTCAGGCACGATGCCCACTTTCCCCCCCTTTTGTCCTTCCATTGCACGAGGTGTAATCGTCAGATCAAAAGTTTTGTTATCCCGACGAACAACCCATTTCATCGGCTTGTCTTGGGAATCGGCAATCAGTTTGATCATATTTTCAACGTTTGCACCAATCGCAACCCCGTTCACCGATTCAATGATATCACCCTTATGCAAATCAGCTTCAGCAGCAGGCATACCCGCTGTAATGTCATTAATCTGAACATAAATTGGGTTGTCCACTTGTACGCCGACCATTTGGATATGCAGACCAAACAGAACAAAGGCAAGGATAAAATTCATCAGCGGTCCAGCAAAAATAGCCATCGCACGCTGTCCTACTGTTTTGCTGCCATACTGTCGATCCTTAGGCGCAATCTGGATGGATTGCCCTTTGGTTACCATCATCGCTTGCGGATGCACCGTATATTGCTGTTCTTCGCCATCCACATCCAATTTTACAGTTAGTGCCTGCTCCAGATCAATGTGCTGCACTTCGCCGCGCACCACATTTTTGCGGTTATCCAATTGGTCCAAATAAATGGTTTTGACCATACCGTCCGTTACGCGTACAGCAATTGTTTGTCCTGCTTCAATTTCATTGATTTCCGGATCTTCTCCTGCCATGCGTGCAAAACCACCGAACGGCAGCAAACGTAGTGTAAATCGCGTCTCGTTTCTTTTATAAGAAAACAGTTTCGGGCCGAAACCGATCGCAAACTCCCGTACCAGGATCCCGGCGCGTTTGGCAAAATAATAATGCCCCCATTCATGCACCGTCACTATGACGAAAAACATGAGCACCGTCATCAAAACTATTCGAATCGTTTCCAATCGTTTCCGTTCCCCTTTCAATGAGAGTTTGTCTTCCTAGATTATCATTATTCTCCGATCCCACACAAGAGAATCGCAATTCGCTTCTCGAACCCAAATTCAGCTTATATCCCGGCAGCTACGCTGCGAACCTCACGGTCACAGGCTTCGATCGCAGCCAGATCAGGGTTAGTGACATTGACATGCCGCTCCAATACACGCTCAATAACGGCTTCAATATGCAGAAAAGAAATTTCTCCACGCAGAAAACGGGCAACAGCAATCTCATTAGCCGCATTAAATGCAGTTGGTGCTGTACCACCCATTTTACCACATTCAAAGGCAAGCCTTAAACAAGGAAAACGATTAAAGTCCATTTCCTTAAAATGGAGCTGACCCACCTCAGCCAGTGACAGCGGCTTGGCCGGAGACTTCATCCGTTTAGGATAGGTTAAAGCGTATTGAATAGGAACTCTCATGTCAGGGTTGCCCAGTTGGGCGACAATACTGGTATCCACAAATTCTACATAAGAATGAATGATGCTTTCAGGATGCAATAGTACGTGAATCTGCTCATAATCAAGTCCAAACAACCAGTGCGCCTCAATGACCTCTAGCCCTTTGTTTACCATCGTTGCCGAATCAATCGTAATTTTGGCACCCATCGACCAATTGGGGTGCTTCAATGCATCTTCTACCGTAACCTCCAGAAGCTGCTCCCTTGTCAAATCACGAAAAGAACCACCCGATGCCGTGAGAGTAATATGTGCTACATCTTTCATACGCTCACCATTTAAGCATTGGAAAATAGCCGAATGCTCACTGTCAATCGGCAGCAACGGCACTCCTTTCGCCCGAGCCCGTTCTGTGACCAGATGACCGGCGGTAACCAGTGTTTCCTTATTGGCCAAACCGATCTGTTTTCCAGCCTCAATCGCGGCCAGCGTGGAGTGCAATCCGACACTGCCCATTACAGCTGTCACAACCATATCTGCATCTGTATTCGCAGCCAGCTCGACGAGTCCTTCATTCCCCCAATGCAGTTCCATTCCGGAAGGCAACAAAGGACGGATTTCCTCCGCCAGTTGCTTGGTGCCGACGGATACCTTCTTGGGTTGGTATAGATGCGCCTGCTCAGCAAGCAACTTTATATTTGAGCCACCTGCTAAAGCCTCTACGGCAAACTGATCCGGGTGCATAGATACGACATCCAGCGTCTGTGTTCCAATAGACCCGGTTGAGCCGAGTACCGTAATTCTTTTCATGAAGCACCTTCCTATCTTGAAAATAACCGTTACTCTGTGGCTAACTTTAACCTAACATAAACTGTAACCACCAGGTAAGGATCATGGAAGCAGCATCAGCATATGTACAATTGGAAAAACGACAATCCAGCTGTCGCAGCGGTCTAATATACCACCATGCCCTGGCAGCAGATTACCCGAATCTTTAATGTTGTACACCCGCTTGTACGCAGATTGCACTAAGTCGCCCAGTTGACCTACAACTGCACAAGATAAACCGATAGCGAAAGCTTTGTCCCACGGCAGCAGCCCTTCTGACAATCCGGCAAATACCAGTGCTGTAGCTAACGCTAAAACAATCCCGCCAATAGATCCTTCGACTGTTTTGTTTGGACTAATCGCAGGCCATAGCTTTGTCTTCCCCGCCATTTTGCCTACAAAATAAGCCCCTGCATCACTTGCCCAAATGCAAGCCAGCAACAAAAAAGTCCATAAAAGCCCATGTTCCATATGGCGTGATTCCGCCATATACGAAAATCCAAAGCCTATATAAACGGTACCGAGAAATAGTATGGACACCGTTTGAATTGTGATTTTATTTTTCGTTCCCACCGTAATGATCATAAAAATAATCATCAGCAGCCAAAGCAGACTTATAGACGGTAATGGTGAGTGCAGACCCAAGGGCTGATAAGGAAATACAAAAGCTAATATTCCTGCATAGCCAACTAACGCTGTACCGCCGAAAGGAGATACCCTGGTCATTCGCGCGAATTCATAGAATCCGATTAGGGCCATAGCCAAAATGAGCAAATGGTAGGCTAAACCGCCCCACAGGACCATCGCCAAAAAAAATACGCCTGCCACAATACCGGTAATCAATCTCTGTCTCAACGGCTTTCATCCTCCATTTACTTCAATCCGCCGTACCGCCGTGATCTTCGCTGATATTCGACTACTGCTTCGTATAAATGCTCTTTCTTAAACTCAGGCCAATAAATATCAGTAAACCATAGCTCACTGTAAGCAAGTTGCCATAGCATAAAATTGCTGAGTCTTAGCTCACCACTTGTTCGAATCAGCAGGTCAGGGTCCGGCATACCACTTGAGAGCAAAGAATTCTCAATCAGTTCAGGCGTAATATCTCCGGATGTAAGCTTCCCATCCTCAATTTCACGACCCAACGCTTGCATACATTCAGTGATTTCTAGCCGGCTTCCATAATTTAATGCAAAATTAAGAACAAGTCCGGTATTATTTTCGGTTCGCCGAGTCGCTTCAGTCAACGCATCAACGGTATGAGATGGCAAATGCTCCTTATTTCCCATCATACGCACTTGTACATTTTTTTCAATCAGCTCATCAAGCTCAATAGCCAGAAACTCTTGCGGGAGCCGCATCAAAAAATCGACTTCATCCTTAGGACGCGACCAATTTTCAGTTGAAAAAGCAAATAAGGTCAAATATTTAATGCCTAGTTCATCTGCAGCAATCGCTGTGCGCTTCACTGCCTTCATTCCATTTTGATGCCCTACAATTCGCGGCATTCCAATCCGTTTGGCCCATCTGCCGTTCCCATCCATAATAACAGCAACATGCTGCGGAATATTGTCTTTTGATATGGCCGGTGTTTGCTGTTTTTGTTCCCCGTTCCACCAAGACCGAACCCATTTGATCATTCCAGTTCCTCCAGCATTCTCTGAAAATGTGCCTCTGGCTTGAAAAGAGACAAACCCCACCGTAAGGGAGGGGCTATCAGTCTCTTATACTTCCATAATTTCTTTTTCTTTTGCAGCCAAAATTTTATCCACTTCGGCGATGAATTTATCTGTTGTTTTCTGGATTTCTTCCTGATATTTACGGGATTCATCCTCGGATATATCAGTTTTCTCCATTTTTTTAATATCATCGTTCGCATCGCGACGAATGTTACGAATGGCGACCTTCGCTTCTTCGCCGTTCTTTTTCGTCAGCTTCACCAGATCCGTTCTGCGTTCTTCTGTCAATGCAGGAATACTCAGGCGAATGGTGTTTCCGTCATTGGAAGGGGTCAAACCCAGATCAGATTTTTGGATAGCACGCTCAATGTCGGCCAGGGAGGATTTATCCCAAGGCTGAATCATTAGAGTCCGGCTGTCCGGTGTATTTACATTAGCCAACTGATTGACCGGAGTCATTGCACCGTAATACTCAACCTGAACGCGATCCAGTAGACCTGGTGTCGCTCGACCAGCGCGCAAAGATGCAAGGTCACGTTGCAACGACTGAATGGCTTTTTGCATGCGCTCTTCAGCGCTCTTTTTCACAGATTGTGGCATTAATTTACACTCCCTTTGACGATCGTGCCAATTTTCTCACCCAACACGACACGTTTAATGTTACCTTGCTCTGTAATAGCAAAGACAATCAACGGAATATTGTTATCCATGCACAGCGAGGAAGCCGTAGAGTCCATGACACCGAGATTTTTATTGAGCACATCCAAATACGTAAGTTGCTCATACTTCTCGGCTGTGCTGTCTTTAAATGGATCAGCTGAATACACGCCGTCCACTTTATTTTTAGCCATCAGAATCACTTCAGCCTCAATTTCGGCAGCACGCAGGGCAGCCGTAGTATCGGTAGAGAAGAACGGATTCCCTGTACCTGCTGCAAAAATAACAACCCGGCCTTTTTCCAGATGGCGGATAGCTCTACGACGAATGTAAGGCTCAGCAATTTGCTGCATCGCAATAGATGTCTGTACACGCGTAGGAACTTCAATTTGTTCCAAAGCATCCTGCAGTGCCAGTGAGTTCATCACCGTTGCCAGCATACCCATGTAATCGGCTGTTGCCCGGTCAATTCCGTTGGCGCTTCCAGCAATACCCCGCCAAATGTTGCCGCCTCCGCACACGATAGCAACTTCTACTCCCAGTTCGACAACGTCCTTGACCTGCTCGGCGATCGACGCAATTGTATCCGCATCAATACCGTAACCGTTCGGGCCTGACAGCGACTCTCCGCTGACTTTCAGAACAACACGCTTAAACACAGGTTTTTCCAAATGATCACCCTCCAATATCGACTATATTTTATGTACAGGATAGATGTCCTGTTGCAAGAAAAGGAACACTGATGTGTTCCAATTCTTCGCTCTTCTGTATGCAATTACCGTTCGTTGGTAATTATTGTTTCACTTGAGACATAACTTCTTCGTAGAAGTTGTCTTCTTTTTTCTCCAAACCTTCGCCCAGTTCAAAACGAACAAAACGACGCAGGGAAATATTTTCGCCAATGGTGCTGATTTTTTCGTTGATGATTGTGGAGATTGTTTTGTCTGGATCTTTAATGAAAGATTGCTCCAACAGGCAGAACTCTTCATAGAATTTACCAATGCGGCCCTCAACCATTTTCTCAACGATTTTTTCTGGTTTGCCTTCGTTCAAAGCTTGTGCTTTCAGGATTTCTTTTTCTTTTTCGATCTCTTCCTGTGGCACTTCTTCGCGACGAACATAACGAGGGTTTGATGCAGCGATATGCATAGCGATGTCACGCACAAATTCTCTGAACTGGTCTGTTTTAGCTACGAAGTCTGTTTCGCAGTTTACTTCTACCAGTACGCCGATACGGCCGCCAGCATGGATGTAGGATTCAACAACGCCTTCAGTAGCAATACGGCCTGCTTTGTTCGCTGCAGCTGCAAGTCCTTTTTCACGCAGCACTTCAACTGCTTTTGTCAAATCACCGTTTGCTTCTTCAAGCGCTTTTTTACAATCCAGCATTCCTGCGCCTGTTTTTTCACGAAGTTCTTTTACCGCGCTAGCATTAACTGCCATATTATTTCCCTCCAAATTTGATTTTCAGTGGTGTACACAAGCTTTATTCCTTAAAAAAAGGGTAGTGAGAGGTTATACACCTGCCAACCACCCTTTTCATTTAATTCTTATAGGATTTCCGTAAGGAAATATTATGCTGTAGTTTCTTCGCCTTGGTTTGCTTCCATAACTGCATCAGCCATTTTACCTGTCAGCAATTTAACAGCGCGGATAGCGTCGTCATTACCTGGGATAACATAGTCAATTTCGTCTGGATCGCAGTTTGTATCAACGATACCCACGATTGGGATACCCAATTTGCGAGCTTCAGCAACAGCGATGCGTTCTTTGCGTGGATCAATGATGAACAGAGCGCTTGGAAGGCCCTTCATGTTTTTGATACCGCCCAAGAATTTTTCAAGACGATCTTTCTCTTTACGGAGAATGATAACTTCTTTTTTAGGAAGTACAGCGAATGTACCGTCTTCTTCCCAAGCTTCCAATTGTTTCAAACGATCAATACGTTTTTGAATGGTTTGGAAGTTAGTCAGCGTACCTCCCAACCAACGTTGGTTGATATAGAATTGACCAGCGCGAGCTGCCTCTTCTTTAACAGAATCTTGTGCTTGTTTCTTCGTGCCTACGAACAGAATTGTACCATTCTCAGCTGCAATACTTTTTACGAAGTTGTAAGCTTCCTCAACCTTTTTCACTGTCTTTTGCAAGTCAATGATGTAAATACCGTTTCTTTCAGTGAAGATATAACGATCCATTTTCGGGTTCCAGCGACGTGTTTGGTGACCAAAGTGAACCCCAGCTTCCAAAAGCTGTTTCATGGAGATTACTGCCATCTTCACACACCTCCTAAGTTTGGTTTTTTGTGTGTCCTCCGCCGACATCATTTCTTGCAAAGACTTTCTATTTGGAAAGCACCCTTTACAAAATTAATCGACGTGCGTTTTTAACACCGTTATTTAATATACCATAACACCCGAAGCGTTGCAACCAACTTTTCGACAATAGCAAGATAAGCGCGAAAGGTGACTGATTATTCCCGCCTGTAGAGCTTTCTAGAGAAAAATAAAAGCCGCCCACTTTCCCGATCACGGTCAGTTGGACGGCTTCTTTGTAATTTTAGTAATAATAGAACCAAAATCCTCACCCTTGGCAAACTCATAGGTACCGGTACGTATTTTGGTATTGATTTTTTGAGCCTTAGCCTCAGCCTCAAACGCACTGGCATCCGATACGATGCCTGCCTTCTGCAAACCAGATGCCACACTCCTCAGATTGCTTCCCGATACAATGCTATATTGCACTTGCGGAGTGGATGGCTGTTTAGGGGTGTCTGGAGTAGTCGTAGCACTCGAACCTTTAGTTTGCGGCTTATCCGAACTTTGGAGTGCGGACGTGCTTGCTGAAGGCTTAGAAGTAGCCGAAGGCGTTCTGCTGGCAGGTGTCTTTGGTGTCGACGGAATTTGCGCCGCTTCTGCCTTTTTGGGGGCAACCGGTGTTTTATTGCCTTCCTTGATCACCTTGTTACGCCATTCCTTTTCTGTCATCTTCGGATCAGAACTCTCACTAATTTGAAGATTCAGTCCGGCTGCCGCCTCCTCCAATTGCTCACGAGTCATGTTTTTCGGGTCCGCTGAAGACGGCTGCGATTGACCCTGACCGATCATCGCCAATTGCAGCAGTAGTGCGCCTGTAATAAGTCCGGTGCCCATGCCCAGCATAAATGAACGATTTTTGATCACGTCAGGTCCTCCCTTTCCGCCAATTGTAATATGAGCTGTACCTCGCCCCGTTGGATGCCTGATTGCTTAGCAATGTAATCCACCGATTTGCCCTGCTCATACAGCTCGAACAGTTCCTGATAACGCTCACGGATAGATTCCTGCTGAGCTACAGGCTCAGCCTCTTGCAACGGGGTCTGGTCTTCCACAGCTACAATAGAGTTGTCAGACTGCTCTGCTTGTATGGGAATAACAGTCTGCGTATTGCGGAACTGGCCATAAGCTGCCACCGCCTGATGTGGGGTACCTGTATGTAGTAGTACCTCAGATCCAGGCACTGTCTGTGTAGATGCTGAAGCAATCGCAGCCTGGCGTTCAAGCTCCACAATTCGGTTCCGAAGCTCAGCCACTTGCTCTTGCAATGAGGCCTGTTTAACTGCATGTTCCTGCTTTATGCCGGATACAAGCTCTATCAGCTCATCATTGCCGTTTTCAATATCGGCCATATATTGCTCCAAGGTGGCCTCGACCTTTTGAACGACGGCCTCTTCTGTTCCCTTGCCTGGCTGCCGCTTCGGCAGCAGCCAGGCGTAGACAACAGCTGCGGCGCCCAGCAGAACAATATATATCCATGGTTGATCCACTGCCCATCGTCTCCTTTTATAACGCTTCTCCACCTGTCGGATCAGAGCGAAAAATCTATATGATGTCCCTTGTATGGATGCTCTGCAGGATGCTCCTTGGGCAGTATATTCTCACCGGACCGAGATCGGCTCTGACTGGAAGTATCACTGCCCTGCCCTCCATTTTCCCTCTCACCAACGAATGTTTCCGCAGATTCATCCACCGAACTGCTTCTCTGGCGAATCTTTTCCGTCTCCTGCTCGGACTTTTGCCCTAACAACGCTTGCTCATTCATCGGACGTTGCTGGTATTCGCTTTGATACTTACCCGCTTCACTGGTACGAGGTACGGCGATTTGTAATTCAACAGCTTTCAGGCTCATTGGACCACACCCTTTCCGATTGGGCATCCGTATCTGTTTTCCGAGGAATAAGGAAACTCGTTATCCCTGTGCCAGATTACACGGAGGAGGACATACTGATATCACCCTCATGATAATAAAACGCCATTCTTTCCACTGAATCTTTAATAAATTTTGTATATCTGCCGATAACTATTTTAGAGCCGCCGTAAATAACGTTTTTGACTTCTACCCGTGCGCGGCTAGTATCTTCCAAGGTTCGTTCGATCTCAAGCATTCTTGATTTGGTTTCCAGAAGTTCGTTGTCATTTGATTTTTTAGTAGATGTCAGCTTGATTCGCATCGCCATTCTTTCAGGGGCAAGCTGTCCAGCAGCAGCAAGCTGGTCCAATATGGTGAGGGCCTTATTGGTCTTATCCTGGCTGTCTGTCTGTTGCTTCAAACGTGCCCGGAGTTCAGTCAACTCATCGCGCAGCTCTGGCAGTACACCTACTTCGATTATAGTGGCTGTGGACATCGTATTACCGATCGTACGTGCCACTACCTTTTCACCAGCTTGTACACTACCACCTACGATGAGTCCTTTAGCCCCTCCGCAAAGTACATTCTTACTGGCTTTGATCTGGGAATGCATAATGCTTTGGGAAACAAGTATATCGGCCCCCGCAATCACATTACCATCCTGTATGAAAGAACATTTCACATTTTGTGCAGCTTTCACATACCCCTTATGGTATCCGATAATACCACCACTGATGTCAACCGAACCTTCCGCATCCAATTCAGCACCTTCCACACCGCCAATGACACGAATGTCGCCAGCCGCCCGAATACGAAAACCTGTCAGGACATTACCACGAATGACGACGGTTCCAACAAAATCAATGTTGCCGACGCTATAATCCACATCCCCGTTCACTTCATATACGGGAAACACATTGAGCTTACCCTTTTCAGTCGTAGTCACCAGTCCGTCGATAGCTGCGTACATTGCAACGCCTTCTGGATGAACAACTACGTTTTTCCCTACTTTAAAACGTGCCTCTTTGCCTGGAAGATAAGGAATTCCCTCTCCCGTGACGGCAATACCAGGTACACCCGGCAATGGATCAATCCGCTCGGCAATCAATTGTCCACGCTTTACATTTTTTAAACGGGTTAATTCTTTATAGTCCACTCGTCCATCCGAGGTTTCAAGCGGCTTACGTGCATCTTCACCAGTCACAACTTCAGCCAAATTAATTTTTCCATCCGTACCATGAATCGGCGGTGTTCCCTCAGCAATCAGCAATTTGGTGAAGAAATAATCTTCCGATCTTGCCACAAACGTATGAATCTCATCAGTAATCAAACCATGACTTATTTTTTGGTTACTCAGGAACCGCTCCAATTCTTCCACAGAACACGAAAAGCCTTCTTCACGTTTGGCAAACTCCAAATAAGCGCTAAGTTTATCGGGTGAGACGACCACTTTTAAATACTGGTCCAAAGCATATTGCTTCTCCACAGGGGTGCTCCTTCCGTCTAACTATTACTGTAACCTCCCGTATGTTTAATCTTTACGCATTAGCAGATCCCGCTGTTTGTCCAGTGTCGCCCTCAGCCGCAATATGGCTTTGGAATGTAGTTGTGAAATACGCGAAGGGGAAAGCGACATGACCTCAGCAATTTCACTGAGAGACAAATCCTCGTAATACAATAAAGAAACAACGATACGTTCTTTTTCAGTCAATTTGTCAATGCCTTGTGCAAGGGCATCACGAAGTGTAAATTCATTGACCTTGTGATCCGGATTTTTCGCCTTTTCATCCACTAAAAGGGAAAGTCGTGTCTCCGATTCTTCTTCGCGGATCGGGTCCTCCAGTGAAACGATCGACATAACAGCGACCTCCTGGATCATATTTTGAAACTCTTTTTCGGAGACGTCCAAATAATGGCTCATCTCTTCGTCACTTACTGTGCGTAAGTATCTCTGCTCTAGATGCTGGTAAGCATCCTCAATTTTTTTCGCTTTTTCCCTGACCGAACGTGGAACCCAATCTCCTTGGCGAAGACCATCCAAAATCGCTCCTCGAACGCGCCAGGAAGCATACGTCTCAAACTGCAAACCACGTTCATAGTCAAACTTTTCAAGAGCATCAATCAAGCCCATGACACCGTTACTGGCCAGGTCATCCTTAGATACATTTTTAGGCAAACCTACTGCAAGGCGTCCCGACACATATTCCACAATATGCAGGTACTTCTCAATTAGCTGCTTTTTTGCTTCCTTGTCACCGTGTTCTTTCCATTGCTCCCACAGTTCGGAATGGTTTAAATGAGCGGCTTTTCGCTCGTTCATCGGCTTCACCCTCCTTGTTTGTCTGTCAGGTGACGAACGGCCTTGGCCAATTCTTCAGAGTCCTTGTTTGAAACCAGCTTAGGCGGGTTTAAAGGCGCAAAATCGGTGTTTTTCCCGTCCGTCTGCTCTGGTTTCGGCTTCAACAATTCATTCAGGTTTTCATCTTCGTCTGGTGTCGTCAGGTCCAGTTTCCCCCCCACGCCATCCACCTGAGAGCTTGCCCGGCTTTGGGCATTACCCAGATCTGGCCGCGCTACGACACCCAGTGTCCAGCGCAGCACAAATGCAAGCAGGAACCAAAAAACGAAAGCGACCAAGCCACGAATTAAGCTCGTGGTCAGCAGATTGCTGCCAGTGGACAACACAAAAGTCAGAATAAATCCGACTACTCCAGACCAAAGATTAATGCGTAAGCTGCCAAATAACATGATTATAATTCCTTTACACCTTTTTGTACGCTTCGAATATTCAAAACGCCAGTTTCACAGTCCAGCTCAATCGTTCGGCCATAACTACCACCTGTATCCTCCGCAAGCAGAGGAATACCGAGATCTACGAGCATTTCCTTGCATGACTCCACATTGCGCGGACCAATTCGCATGGTGTCCCCGCTGCCGGCAAAGGCAAACATTTGCGCTCCCCCTGCCATTTTGGCAACCAGTCTGCGGCGTTCGGCTCCCAATTTCAGCATCCGCTCAAATAGTTCCGGCAACGCGGTATCCGCATATTTGGCGATGTTAAGCTGCCCTTCACGTGCAATGTCTGAGGATGGTAGCATTACATGTGCCATACCAGCCAGTTTTAAATGAGGATCGTAGAGGGTCAATCCGACGCAGGAACCAAGTCCTGTCGTACGAATCGAGTTTGGATTGCTGGTTACGTTCAAGTCTGCCATGCCCACTTTGATGATGCTTTTATCCTCAATCATCGTTCATCGGGACTCCTAACGACCTGAATATTTTACCAAACGATTCCGGATCCGGAATCAGGAAAAATTGACCCTCAATCTGATTCTGCCCCTCCAGAAACGATGTGTCAATCAACAGGGCTGCATCCCCCATCTGACCAAACTGCAACAATCCGTAGCTGAGAATGGCCCCAGCCATATCCAAAGCTAGTGCGGGAACCGTCGGATACATGGACAACCGGGTGAAATCAGCCAACGAGGACAAGTATGAACCCGCTAAAATATTTCCGATTTCAGACAGAGCCGAATGCTCCATTTCGTTAAAGCTGTCCTCATCATCCGAGGGAATATTCGCCAGCCGGGAAAGCAGACTTTTTGCTGCATGAGGTTGCAATATAAAAAAGAGATTGCCTGGAGCTTCGCCCTCGACTCTGAAAAATATCGCAACGACAAGTTGCTCATTCCCGCCAACCTTTTCGGCAATCTCCTCAAAAGGCAGCATCTGTACTTTAGGTACGCCCATATCAACGGGTTTATTCAGAAGTCGGGAGAGTGCTGTAGCAGCGTTCCCGGAACCAATGTTACCGACTTCCTTCAAAACATCCAACTTGAAATCTTCGAGATTCTCAAGATTTTCCATAAATTAATCCTCTAAGCCTTCCAGTTGGTTCATTTCACTCCGATTCAGCACCTCAGACAAATTCAGCATGATGAGCAAGCGCTCTTCACCGATTTTAGCGACTCCACGCAAATATTTAGCCTTGACTCCGCCAACGACCTCCGGTGGTGTCTCAATGTTGTCGGTATTCAGGTCAATTACGTCGTTCGCCGAATCAACGATAAAGCCGACTTGCATCTCACCCACTGCAACGATGATAATTCGGGTTTGATCAGTATACTCCGCCTCAGACAATCCAAAACGACCACGTAAATCAATAACGGGAATGACCACACCTCTCATATTGAATACGCCTTTGACAAAATCGTATGTTCTTGGAACACGTGTAATCGGCACCATGCGCTCAATGGATTGGACTTTTTCTACTTCGACACCGTATTCCTCTTCACCAAGTTTAAATACGATAACTTTAATTTCTTCTCCCATGTCTAAAAACCCTCCTTATGGATGTCAGCAATTTCACATTTCTTTCATTTTTAATGAAGACATTATTTAATGAAAACATTAGGGTCAATGATCAAAGCAACCTGACCGTCACCCAGAATCGTGGCGCCTGAAATTCCTTGGATGTTCGGAAGGTATTTGCCAAGGTTTTTAAGGACAATTTCACTTTGTCCCAAAAAATCCTGAACAGAAAGTGCTGCCAGACGGTCACCCTTGCGGATAACAACAACCTCTGTCTCTTCTTCTTCATCCTCATTGAAGTCTGGCACTTCAAACAGCTGACTCAAGGAGATAAGCGGAATATGGGATTCGCGGAAAGCGATCATTTTGTTGCCGTGTACAGAACGGATCTGTGTCCGTTTGACGATCGCAGTCTCCACAATAGAAGACAACGGAATCGCATATTTTTCGGAACCGATCTGTATCATCATGGCCGCAATAATGGATAGTGTCAGTGGCAACTGCACAGAAAAATTAGTTCCTTTTCCCAGGACAGAATGAATCGTAACGTTACCACCAAGGGAAGTGATTTTAGATTTAACTACATCGAGTCCAACGCCGCGTCCTGAAACGTCCGAAATGACCTCAGCTGTACTGAATCCCGGAGCGAAAAGTACTTGATGGGCCTCTTCATCGCTCATTGCAGCTGCTTGTTCCTCAGTCATAATCCCTTTGTAAATGGCACTTTTCAGTACCTTCTCACGATTAATGCCGCTTCCATCGTCTTCAATCTCAATGAAAACGTTATTGCCACTGTGGAAAGCACGTAAATGAACTGTTCCTGTCTCCGGTTTGCCTGCCGCAATACGGGTCGCTACTGGCTCAATGCCGTGATCCACAGAGTTGCGCAGTAAATGCACTAGCGGATCACCGATTTCGTCGATAACGGTACGGTCCATTTCAGTGTCCGCGCCAGTAACGACCAAATCCAACTTTTTATCCAGCGATTTGGCTAGATCACGCACCATACGCGGGAAACGATTGAAAACCGTGTCCACGGGTACCATCCGCAATTTAAGCACAACATTTTGCAGGTCACTGCTTACGCGGCTCATATGTTCTACCGTTTCAGTCAGCGCCGGATTAGAAGCCTCACTCGCCAGCTGCTCCAACCGTACACGGTCAATAAGCAATTCACTGAACAAATTCATCAATACGTCCAAACGTTCAATGTCTACACGAATCGTACGGTTGTGCGTAGGTGCTGCAGGCTTGGCTACTTGAGCTTTACCATCAGCTGGCTTCGCACCGGAGGCCGCAGTTGGAGACTGCGGCTGGGATGCAGCGGACTGTTGTTGTACAGCTACCGGGGCTTCCTGCACCGCAGCAGTCTCTGCCAGCCCAGCCTTGACTTCGCTCATTTGCTTAAGCGATTCCTGATCCAGCTGTACAACGGAGACAGATTCGATTTCGGAAATACCAGCAATTTCCTTCTCCAGCTCTCCTACCTCTTTCTGCGTTATGTAATATAACGAGAAATTTTGTTCGAATTTCTCCTGCTCAATATCCTGTACAGACGGATAAGCTTTTACGATTTCACCGGAGTTCTCCAGCGTATTAAATACCATAAAGGCACGTGCAGCCTTCAACTGGCTTTCTGAGCTAATCGTTACCTGTATATAGTGAACCCGATGCCCTTCAGCAATAGATTGCTCCAGTACAGAATACTGGAACTGATCCAGCACAAGACCCGCGCTTTCACTATCCGCCGCTTTTTTCGGCGTAACCGCCTCAGTAACAGCATCTGTGCCAGTTTTTTGGAAATCGCCACGCACGATGGATTGCAGTGAAGCTACAATAGAGGATACATCCGCTTTTCCATCGCCACCCTCTGTAATGTTCTGTACCATGGACTCCAACGCATCCAACCCTTTAAAAAAGGTATCGAATATAAATTCCTGCATCGCAAGCTTGTTGTTACGTACTAGATCAAGAACGTTTTCCATTTGGTGAGTGAGCGATGCCAGGTCTTCAAAACCCATTGTAGCAGCCATTCCTTTGAGGGTATGGGCAGACCGGAAAATCACCTGAACGATGCCCAGATCGGTAGGACTACTTTCCAGTTGAAGCATTTTTTCGTTAAGAGATTGCAGATGATCATTCGACTCATCAATAAACATGTTTAAATATTGGTTCATGTCCATTGTGAGACACCTCCTCCATGAGTTACACTCCGATTATTTCACAACTTGTACAAGCTTGGGGGCGATCTCCTGCATCGGCAGAAGGTGGCGCACACATTTTAACTCTACAGCCGAGCGGGGCATTCCGTACACTACGCAAGTTTCCTCATTTTCAGCAAATGTGGACTGTACCCCTGCATCATAAAGCTTTTTCATCATTTTAGCCCCGTCGCTTCCCATGCCAGTCAGCAACACCAGATGCCGTTCCAGAGTGGTTAACGGGAGTAACGATTCGAACATCGTGTCAACAGAAGGCCGGTGACCGTTACGAGCTTCTTCCGTCTTCAGTGATACGGTGTATTTACCACTGGCTCCCGGCACAATTCTCAATTGATATCCTCCCGGAGCAATATAAGCTGTTCCAGTCTCCAACGTCATCCCCTGCTCAGCTTCAACCACCCGGAGCGGACTCAACGTATTCAGACGCTGTGCCAGCGAACGGGTAAAGTTTGGCGGCATATGCTGCACGATGACAATCGGAGCGGGAAAATTCCCCGGAATGTGTTCCAGCAACGTCTTGAGCGCACGCGGCCCACCCGTAGAACATCCGACTGCCACCAGCTTGCGAAAGTTGGGCGAATACACTCCTCCTTTTTTAAGAGAGAACCCCTTAGGCACTGCTGGAACTATTGGCGCCGTCACTGGGGGCGTAGCAGCCATAGAAGCAACTGGAGCCGAAGGAACCGGCGTAGTAGACACCGTTTTTCGAGGCTCCGGCTTGATTAGCCCTCCCTTATCCGTGGCGTGCAACAATTTGGCTGCAGCCGTATCGGAAATATTTAGTAGCCCTGGCGTACGTTCAGCTGCCTTAGGTGGCTCCTCCTTCTTCTGCGTAACAGGTGCTTGCGCCGTCTTCCGTGGCTGGGCGACCGGCTTACTTAAACGGCTGTCAGACACAGAACTGCCCGTCTGTGGCCGTTTCTGTTCAGGCTTGGCTGCCGGAAGAGACTTTCCAGTATCCCTCTTCGACGGAACCGGTGCAGCATTTGCAGAAGCAATCGGTGAAATAAGAGCCTTACCTTCCGCTCCCTTGTCAGCCACAGCTTTTCCTTCTGGAATCTGCTCCAGCGCCGCTTTTCGTTCGTTAGCTTCCTTGCGCTCCAATCGGCTGCGGACTGCTTGCATAGCGGTGTGCATCTGCTCCAATAGCGCCTTGCCCACCTGCTGGATATCCTGAGCATGAGAGATGGAGGGCTTCCGTATAAAATCGAAAGCTCCTGCTTCCAGAGCCATAATGGTCTCCTTCATACCTTGTTCATTAATACCAGAGAGCATAATGACCGGAAGCGGATGGGCCGCCATAATCAGAGGGAGCGCTTCAAGGCCATTCATTTCAGGCATCTCGACATCCATTGTGACCAGGTCAGGCTGTAGCTCCTTCACTTTCTCTACTGCCTCTTTGCCGTTGGCGGCTGTACCTGCGATGTCGAACGAATCATCCCTTACAATTAAATCTGAAACAATTTTGCGCATAAAGGCCGAATCATCCACAACCAGCACCCGGTAAGCACACATGTTAAACACCTCTGTTTTCTTTCATCAAAATCATTGCGCCGAACGCCGCAACCATTTTTGCATAAACCCTTTGATTCCACTTAAAGCACCTGAATGTGGAGCCTGTGGCATCGCTGCAAAGCGATGCGCCAGATTCAACACATCTCTGGATGCCTTACATCCCGGATAAGCAATTGAAAAAGGCACCTGCCTTTTGACTGCCTGCATGACATGATTGTCATCACTGATATGTCCCAGCAACGGAATGTCGATCTCCAAAAATCGTCGGGCAACTAGCGCTATCTTATCAGCAACTTGACGGGCCTCATTATCGTTATCGGCACGATTGACTATAATTTTGAATACTGTATCCTTTTGCAATCCACTGACGACTTTGATCAGCGCATAAGCATCCGTTAAAGACGTCGGCTCTGGCGTAGTTACGACCATACATTCGTCAGCGGATGTGATAAATTTAAGATTTTCTTTAGATAACCCCGCACCGGTGTCAAACAAAACATAATCCATATCTGCGGCAATTTTCTCCACCTCATCGGCAAAATAGTTCAAATCGTCATCGGATAAAGTAAACAGCTCGCTCAAGCCCGATCCTCCAGCAATATAAGGTAAGCCTCCAACGCCCGTTTGAACAATTTCGGCCATTGATTTTTCACGTTTTAACAGGTGAAGAAGATTGTATCTTGAATTGGCACCCATCAACACATCAATATTGGCCATACCGATATCTGCATCAAATACGAGTACCTTTCGGCCAAGTGATTGCAAGGCCAAAGCAAAATTAAGGGTGAAATTAGATTTGCCCACACCACCCTTACCACTGGTGACTGTCACTATTTTGGCATGACGATTACGTGCAGGCAGTCGATACTTATCTAGGGCTGAAGCCATTTGCCTAAGAGATTGGGCTTGATCACTCATACAGAATCCTCAGTATCTCCTGACGATTCTGTGGTTCCGAACAGGAGGTTTGTCACCATTTCTGTATCTGGATGCAGTAGATCGTCAGGTACATTTTGACCGTTCGTAATATAGGCCAGTTGCATAGGAAACTGGTGCAACAGATTAAACATACCACCACAACTACCTGTCTCATCCATTTTGGTAAATACAACCTTACCAAGGCCAAACTTACTGAAATGTCCGGTTATGTTGAGCATATCCTTGCTTTTGGACGTTAGGCTAAGCACTAGATACGTCTCACTTTCCTTAATAGGTGAAAGCAGACTTTGCAATTCCGAAACGAGTAGCTCATTACGGTAATTTCGTCCTGCAGTATCCATCAGGATCAAGTCACAATGCTCCAGACGCTGAATAGCTCTGTGAACATCTCCGGGAGATTGCACGACTTCAAGCGGAACATTCAAAATCGTAGCGTATGTACGCAACTGTTCGACAGCCGAGATACGGTACGTGTCAGAGGTAATAAATCCGACTTTGCGTTGATGCTTAAACAGCTGTTCTGCCGCCAGCTTGGCAATGGTCGTCGTTTTTCCCACTCCGGTTGGACCTGCCACATACACAATTTTGGTATCTTTTGAGATGCCCTTGTCCAGCCTTTCCCGAATGAAACCGGCCACTTCTGCACGAAGAGCATGTTCCCAATCAAAGGATTCAGGATCAGACGGATGCTCACTTCGGCGCTCATATACCCGTTCAAGCCAATGCTCCAGCAAATCGCGTTCCACTTCCTGCTCCAGCATACGCTCACAAATCTTTTGTAACGGTTCCGGCCAAGTATTTTCCATCACAGAATTGCGGGAAATTCGAGTCATCATAGCTTTCATTTCCCGTAATTCATGAAGCAGGGCTTGATTTTCCTCTGCCCCTATCTTGTCTGGAAGGCTTGCCTCTGAAGGTAGCTTAAACAATTTATTGGTAAAAACTTCTTTTTCTGTTTCCACATTATAACCAGCCTCGTATGAAGAACGCTCTATGCTTGAGGCAGCTTGTTCGGAGCCAGCCAGCAAATCAGCCAACCCCTCCTTGGAACTGTTCGTCATTTGCGTTACCCGTCGATAGGCTTCAGGTGCGGCTTGTCTGGGAACCACTGGTGACGATGGTACTTCCTGCTGCTCAGGAGCATTCATGGGTGGAAAAGCCTCAACCGACTGCTGCTGTGACGGTTGGACCCGTCGTGGTTTTTGAAGCTGCTGCTCCTCTACCGCAGCGACGACCTCGATTTTCTTTTTTCCGAACATACCCATGAATCCGCCGATCTTCATTTCCTTGGTGCTCAAAATGACGGCATCCGTTCCGAAATCACCTCTGATTTGCATCATGGCCTCCGGCATTGTATCCACTACATATCGTTTCACTCTCATAAGTTCACCACCCCGACACTTTGAATTTCAACGTTCGGCTCCAGCTCACTGTACGACAGTACCGGGACATCCTGCATCGTCCGTTCCATCACTTGCCGCAAATACATACGAATCGTCGGTGATGTTAATACGATAGGCTGCTGCCCAGATTGAATGAGACGATTGATTTGCTCCATCATCCTTTGATACACCGTCTGCGTGGATACCGGATCAAGTGCCAGATAGCTGCCCTGCTCCGACTGTTGCACGCTTTCGGCAATTTTCTTCTCCAGCCCTGGCCCCACGGTAATGACACGTAGCGTCTCTCCCTGCTGGGCGAACTGTTGAGTAATCTGGCGAGATAACGCCTGGCGAACATATTCAGTCAGCACGTCCGGATCTTTTGTATAAGTGCCGTAATCAGCCAGCGTTTCGAAAATGGTCACCATATCGCGGATGGAGATTTTTTCTTTTAACAGCTTGGCCAGCACTTTTTGTACATCTCCAATCGCCAACACAGAAGGAATAAGATCGTCCACAAGCACCGGATAATTTTCCTTGAGATTGTCGACCAGCGACCGCGTTTCCTGTCTGCCAAGCAGCTCGTGGGCATGTTTCTTAATCGTTTCCGTCAAATGAGTAGCTACAACCGAAGGAGGGTCCACAACCGTGTAACCGGAAAGCTCCGCAACATCCTTGGTATTCTCATCAATCCAGAGCGCAGGCAATCCGAAGGCTGGTTCTGTCGTTTCGATGCCTGTAATGGAATCGTCGTCGTATCCCGGGCTCATTGCCAGATAATGGTTTAACAGCAATTCCCCGCCGCCTACCGTATTGCCTTTAATTTTGATTACATACTCGTTCGGCTTGAGCTGGATATTGTCCCGTATACGAATGACCGGCACAACCAAGCCCAGTTCCAGCGCACATTGACGACGGATCATAATAATCCGGTCTAGCAAATCCCCGCCCTGCTGCGTATCAGCCAGCGGAATCAGCCCGTATCCAAACTCGAATTCGATCGGATCGACCTGAAGTAAATTAATGACACTTTCCGGACTGCGCACCTCTTCAATCTGTTGCTCTTCTTCCAGCTGTTCATCAGCAATCTGCTTACGTTCCATATTGCCCTGCATTCTTCGGGCCGCCAAAAACAACAGAACAGCCAGTGGAAGGGTCGTAATGATATGAATAGGAGTAAACAAGCCCAACAAAGCAATCGTGGCAGCCACGATGTAAATTAGCTTTGGATATGAAAAGAGCTGCTCCGTCAAATCATCCGCCAAGTTTCCATCAGATGTAGCACGTGTAACGATCAGACCTGACGCTGTTGAAATGAGCAATGCGGGGATCTGGCTAACCAGTCCATCACCAATGGTCAAAACGGAGTAAGTAGACAGCGCCTCCTGAAACCCTTTACCCTGAACAGCCATACCGATAATAAAACCGCCGACCAGGTTGATAATCAAAATGATGATACTGGCAATGGCGTCACCTTTAACAAATTTGCTGGCACCATCCATTGCTCCATAAAAATCCGCTTCCCGCTCAATTTTACTACGCCGTTCACGGGCTTGCTGTTCGTTGATCAGACCTGCGTTCAGATCAGCATCAATACTCATTTGTTTACCCGGCATCGCGTCCAGTGTAAACCGTGCGCCTACCTCAGCAACCCGCTCGGAGCCCTTGGTGATCACGATAAACTGCACAACCACAAGAATCAGGAAGACAACAAAACCGACCGCAATTTGTCCACCTGCAATCCAACTACCGAACGTAGCCACTACTTCCCCGGCATGTCCCTCACCTAAAATGAGCTTGGTCGTCGAAATGTTAAGCGCCAGACGAAACAAAGTTGTGATGAGCAGCAATGAAGGAAAAATAGAGAACTGTAAAGCTTCCTTCGTGTTCATGGACACAAGTAGAATCATCAAAGCAATCGATATATTGATCACGAGCAAAATGTCGAGCAACCATGAAGGGATCGGTAGAATCATCATAAGAACGATGCCGATGACGCCTGCAAGGACGGTTATTTCTTTTATTTTCACGGGTCTCTTGGCCTCCGATCCCTTTATTTCACTTTACCTTTTAATTTATATACATACGCCAGCACTTCGGCAACAGCCTGGAACAGATCAGCTGGAATGGCATCCCCGATTTCGGCTCTTTGAAACAGCGCTCGTGCCAGCGGCTTGTTTTCCATCGTTATAACGCCGTTTTGCTTGGCAATTTCCTTAATTCGGAGCGCTACGTAATCTTGCCCTTTCGCAATAATCTGCGGCGCTTCCATCTCCGAACCATCATATTTCAAAGCCACAGCAAAGTGCGTAGGGTTAGTAATGATGACATCTGCATTGGGAACTTCCTGCATCATGCGCTGCATGGCCATACGACGCTGTCGTTCACGAATTTTCCCTTTGATCAGCGGGTCACCTTCCATTTTCTTGTATTCATCCTTAATGTCCTGTTTGGACATCTTCAGATTTTTCTCATGCTCATAGCGTTGATACATATAATCCAATACTGCTAAAACGAACAGCACCGCACCAATTTTGAGTCCCAGCTCCATTGTTAACGAAGCCGTAAAGCTCAACATTTGGTCACCGGACATTTCGGCCAGCTTGGGTAAGTCTGCTTTTGTTTTCCACAGCACGCCGTACACCAGATAACCGATCACGGTCATTTTTAAAACAGATTTGAGGAATTCGACCAGTGATCGCATGGAAAAAATATTTTTAAATCCTTTAATCGGGTTAATCTTGCTAAACTTGGGTGTAATCCCCTCTCCGGTTAACAGGAAACCGATCTGCATGTAATTCGCCACGATCCCGATGACAATGGCCCCAATAAAAATAGGAGCCAGCATAATCATGATTTGCACACCATACTCACCCATCATCAGCATTGTAGTGTTCGGCGTTACTTCCATTAATAAGCGATTTACAAAAACATCCCGAAACAAGCGAACCGCATGATCCTTGAAATACCCGCCAAAAATCATTAGGCAGAAAAACGTTACCAGCAGGACACCTGCTCCGGGCAACTCCGTACTTTTGGCAACCTGCCCCTTTTTCCTGGCATCCTGCTTCTTTTTGGGTGTGGCTTTTTCCGTTTTTTCCCCTGAGAACAACTGCAGGTTCATAGCATATTTAAATGACAAACTACGTTCCTCCAAACCAGATATTAAAGACGGTTGCCCATAATATCCAACAAGTTGCGCATGGATTCGAACATCACAGTAAACAATTTTTCGAAAATAAAAGCAAAACTCGGCATCAGAAGCAATAACATGAACAGTCCCACAATAATTTTAAGCGGCACACCAATTACAAAAATGTTAAACTGAGGAGCCGTTTTAGCCAAAAATCCGAGTCCCACATCCGTTAAAAAAGTAGCTACTACTATAGGAGCAGCAATTTGAAAAGCCAGCATAAAAGATTCAGCAAAGGAACGAATCAGAAATTCCGTCACACTGCCTCCATACAGCTTTACAAAAAAATTATTCGTCAGCGGCACCCAATCATAGCTGTATAAAATAGCGGTAATCAGGTGATGATGCCCATTTAAACTTAAAAAGAGCAACACGGCTATCGCAAACTTGAAATTTCCCGTTAAAGGCGACGAAGCTCCTGTCATCGGGTCAAACACACTGGCCATCCCGAAACCCACCTGAAGGTCAATAAAGGAACCTGCGGTTTGGATCGCTGTCATGAATAAATAAGCGGTAAAACCCAGCAACAACCCAATCAACACCTCGCGACCCACCAACAGCACATACGCTGCATCCGTCGGTACTTGCTGATGCATTCCATAAGTGAGGTACACAATCAATGCGAGAAATCCCGATATACCAACCTTAAAGATATTAGGTACTCCTCGGGTCGAAAAAATAGGTGCTACAACAAAAAACGAGGTAATCCGACAAAAAATCAGCAAAAAAACAGGAAAACTCTGTAACAACATGTCCATAACTTCAGCCTAACCTATATATTTGTACAAATTGTCCAGAATATTAAACGTAAAATCCACTAATGTCGTCAATATCCAAGGTCCGAACAAGAGCAATGCCAGTAATACGGCGACAATCTTCGGAACAAATGCCAAAGTCTGCTCCTGAATTTGGGTTGTCGCCTGAAAAATACTGATAATCAAACCGACGACCAGTCCCAAAATCAGCATCGGAGCACTAACTTTAAGCACTGTGTACACCGCTTGTCCGGCAAGGGAAATAATAAACTCCGAAGTCATTGCCGTCCTCCTTGATTGCTGTCCCTACGGGAAACATTCATGTGTTAAAGCTCAGAAGCAATGATTTGACGACCAGATACCAACCATCTACGAGCACAAACAGCAGTATTTTAAAAGGAAGCGAAATCATCACCGGCGGCAGCATCATCATCCCCATAGCCATGAGCGTACTCGCCACCACAATGTCAATAACCAAAAAAGGTATGAAGATCATGAAGCCCATCTGAAATGCTGTCTTTAACTCACTAATGGCATAAGCCGGAACCATCACCGTTAATGGAATATCCTGATAGTTTTTCGGTTTTTCCATCTTGGTGTATTTCATAAAGAGCAGTAGGTCCTTCTCCCGTGTATGAGAGAACATAAAGGTCTTGATGGGTACCGCAGCCTTGTCCAGCGCCTGCGACTGTGTCAAATTCCCCTTGAGATACGGCTGGAGGGCAGTTTCGTTCATAGCTGAGAACGTCGGCGCCATAATGAATAAGGTAAGAAACAGAGCCAGCCCGACAAGCACCTGATTAGGTGGCATCTGCTGAGTCCCCAGCGAGGTGCGAACAAAGCCCAGCACGATCACAATTCGCGTAAAGCTTGTCATAAGCACAAGCAACGCGGGCGCTACACTGATGACAGTAATAAGTAAAATAATAGACAGCGAGGTGGCACCGGGCTGTCCTTTATCCGAGTTGCCGACTTGAATATCAATGTTCGGAATCGGTTCCGCAGAGGCCGCCGTCACCGAAATGAAGCTGAACAAGACCAGCAGCAAACATGCAAGTATAATCTTTTTTCTCATGAATCTCCCGACCGATCTGTAGTATTCTCCTCATTGCGCAGCTTTTCGAGTTTATCCTTACGATTCGGCATCTGCCGAAGCTTGGATTCGAACATCTCGTGAAAAGACGTTTCCTCTTCAGGCTGCTGCTGTGCCGCGGTGTTCCGGCGAAGCTTATCCGCAATTTTAGCGAATAGCGGGGCAATCGGGCCGCGCTGCAGAGAAGCTTCCTGCTCCAGTGCGGCCAAAATTTGCTCCACTTCTTCAGGATCGGATACTTTGTCAACAAGCCGGATATCTTCTCCCACACCAATGAGGTACACACTGCTGCCAACTTCAACAAGCTGAAGGGATTTGTTAGGACCCAGCCCCACGCCTCCCAGTATGCGAACGGAGCGGTTGCTGAACCAGCTCTGATTTCTTTTACTCAAAAACCGTATCAAGTACACGATCAGTACGATGATAAAGATCAGCACGAAAAGGACCCAGGCAATGTTGCCTATATTGCTGGATGTACTCAATGCGTCAGAGGCACCCTGTTGTGTATCCATACCGGATGCGCCTTACACACCCAGTGTTTTGTTGATGGCTTCGATAACCCGATCCGATTGGAAAGGCTTAACAATAAAATCTTTTGCGCCTGCTTGGATAGCATCAATAACCATCGCTTGCTGACCCATCGCGGAACACATAATGACCTTTGCGTTCGCGTCAATTTTTTTGATTTCCTTCAGAGCGGCAATGCCGTCCATTTCGGGCATCGTAATATCCATCGTAATCAGGTCCGGACGAAGCTCCTTGAATTTTTCAATAGCCTGTGATCCATCCTGGGCCTCTCCTACTACTTCATATCCATTTTTGGACAGGATGTCCCGAATCATCATTCTCATAAATGCAGCATCGTCCACGATCAAAATACGGTTTGCCATCTGAAATAAATCCTCCCTAAATTATGCTATTATTGTAATTTTTGAATACGGTCCCATTGGCTTACAATATCCGTCACACGCACGCCGAAGTTCTCATCGATGACGACAACCTCGCCTTTGGCAATCAGTTTGTTGTTAACAAGAATGTCCACTGGCTCTCCAGCAAGCTTGTCCAGTTCAATAATTGAACCTTGTGAGAGCTCTAGAATATCTTTAATTTGCTTTTGGGTCCTTCCTAATTCTACGGTGACTCTAAGGGGAATGTCCATCAATAAATTTAAATTGTTTTCATCCACTTGCGCAAATGCACCGGACTGCAAGTTTGAGAATTGTACAGGCTGCACATTTACATTTCGTCCCGGTATCGAACCATAATGATGAGGCGCTCCATAAGGGGCCTGCGGTGGGACACCTCCAGCCATTCCATAACCTGGTGCTCCCTGCTGACCGTATCCAGGGTCTTGAGGGTACATAGGCGGTTGCTGTCCATAACCTGCATCCTGCGGCGTCTGTACAGGCATCTGTGCGGCTACAGGCGGCTGTTGATACGTTGGTGCGGGTTGCTGTTGCGGAATCTCGGTTTGTTGCGGCACTTCTGGAGCAGTCGTTGCAGCTACTTGCTGTGCCGACGCTTGCGGTTGCTCATCTTCCTCTCCGCCATTCATCAGAATGCTCACCATCTTTTTAGCAAAATGCACAGGCAACAATTGCATCAATGTAGAGTCAATCAGGTCACCGATCAACAAACGGAAGGATACTGTAATCAACGTCTGTTCGTCTGGCAGGCTGGATACTCCATCACCATGCATTGGATCCAAAATATCAATTCCAGGTGGAGAAATATTAACAAAACGGTTAAACATAGTAGACATTGAGGTTGCCGACGAGCCCATCATCTGGTTCATCGCTTCCTGCACAGCGCTGATATGAATTTCATTCAATTCTTCATCTACCGGATTTCCTTCACCGCCAAGCATCAAATCCGCTATGACCTGCGCATCACGCTTTTTGATCACGAGCGAGTTAATACCCTCAAATCCATCTACATAATTCACATGTACCGCAACGTGCGGCTTAGGAAAAGTTGTTTCGAATTCAGAACGGGTAATAATTGAAACTTTAGGGGTTGTAATATCAACCTTTTGACCGAGCAGTGTGGAAAGAGCTGTCGCTGCGCTGCCGAACGTAATATTACCGATCTCTCCGAGAGCATCCTGCTCCAGAGGAGTCAGAAAATCGTCAACGGTCTTGTTGGCGGGAGTAGAATCCGTGCCCGCTTCAGACTGTTTCAGCAGGGCATCAATTTCCTCCTGGGACAAATAGTCTTTACTCGTCAATTTCTTCAACTCCTTCGCTGACAATTTCATCAATCTGTACGGCAACACGATCTTTTACCATGCCGGGACTTCCAAAGAATTTCAGTTTTTCGCCCACCCGGATGGAGAGCCCTTCCTTGACGGGTTTGTTCAATGAAATGACGTCCCCCACCGAAAGGCCCAAAAACTCGGCCACATTTATTCGGGATTCACCTAGCTCGGCAATAATGGGAAGTTGCGCTTTTGTGACCCGTAATCTCAAGGCGTCAATCTCTTCAGGCGCCCTTGATTTCTTTTCGGATGTAAACCACTGGTGCGTGGACAGTCTAGCCATAATAGGCTCCAATACCACGTGCGGGATACAAAGGTTAATCATCCCTGTGGTATCACCAATTTTGGTACTAAGTGAGATTAGGGCAATCGTTTCATTTGGTGAAACAATCTGCATAAACTGCGGATTGGTTTCCATTGCCTCCAAACGCGGTTCAATGTCCAATACCGTTTTCCAAGCCTCTTGCAGGCTGTCAAAGGTACGACTAAAAATCCGCTCCATGATTGTCGTCTCAATTTCTGTCAACGCGTTAACCTTGGACGGCGCTGATCCGGTTCCTCCGAGAAGCCTATCCAGCATTGCAAAAGCTACGTTCGGGTGAACCTCAAGCACCATGCGTCCTTCCAGCGGCTCAGCTTCAAAAATGTTCAAAATGGTCATTTTTGGAATGGAGCGAATGAATTCATCATAAGGAAGCTGCTCCACCTGAACGACATTAATTTGGACAAACGTCCGGAGCTGTGCTGAAAAATAAGTGGTCAGATACCGCGCAAAATTTTCGTGTATCCGCGTCAAACTCCGAATATGATCCTTGGAAAACCGAAGCGCTCTTTTGAAGTCATAAGCGCGAACTTTCTTTTGGGTATCTTCTTTTTTAAGTTCTTCCGCATCCATTTCACCGGACGATAGAGCTGCTAAAAGGGCATCAATTTCCCCTTGCGACATTACATCCACCAATGTTATTCACCCCCTTACATGTTCTGACAAGTTCACCTGGAATCAAATGGCTGCCAGCAAAAAGTCTGTAATTTTGGCGTTCCCCAGGTGACCTTCAGGGAGCGACTTGTTGATGAGATCCGTCAGCTTGTCACTGAACTGGTCCCGGCCTCTAGCTGTTCTGAGCTCATCAGGCTTGGTGTCTGCAAGTAATTGAATAACGATTGGCTTGATACTGATGTCCTTGATTTTTTCAAAAGATTCCTTTGCTTTTACATCGTTTAATTGAAAGGAAAGGTTCATTTGGACAATATAATCAGCGTCTGCCAAATTTGTTTTGATACCGGTAATTTCAGAACTCACTTCCACTAATTCATCTGCTGACAGTCGGGGAAGCTGTTCTGTTTGAGCGGCTTGCGCATTTGGAGTGGCTTCCGACTTCTTCCCACTAAGCGCTGGTATAAGTACAAAGGCCGCACCTGCAATCAAAGTAATCGCGAGTAAAATTGTAATGAGCCATGGCAGCATCTTTTTCATTCGTCTTCCTCCATTTGTTGCACTTTTATCGTGGCGGCATGTATGCCGATTTCACGGCTGTAACCCTTGATCAAGGAGACGACATCTGCCGCTTTTTCCAGTACAATCAACCGTTTTCCCGTCACTAAAGTGACGTATGTATCCGGCGTTTCCTCCACAGTCTCAATGAGCAGAGCATTAAGCCACATAGGCGAGCCGTTCAGCCGCGTTAACGGAATCATCGTAACACCAACCTCCTGATAGGAGCGGGGAAGCCTTTACTTCCCCGCCTTTAGATGCGATTATCGTTTCAAGTTTACAACTTCCTGAAGCACTTCATCCGAGGTCGTAATGATACGCGAATTCGCCTGGAAGCCGCGCTGCGCTACGATCATTTCGGTAAATTCACCTGTCAAATCGACGTTGGACATTTCCAGCTGGCCCGCAATGATAGCACCCCGGCCCTCCGAATTGGCTACTCCAGGCTCAATTACATCAATATTGGAGTTAACGGTGGTACGGTACAAGCTACCGCCGATTTTCTCCAATCCTTCCGGGTTTGTGACTGTGGCAATACCAATTTTCGTGCCAGTGTCCACGGTGCCATCTTCCAATTGCTGTACAATCGTACCGTCCTGTGAGATAGAGAACGAAGTCACATTGTCATTCAGTATGATTGGATCTCCACCCTCGTTTCCTACGAAAAACCCATCTGAGGTAACCAAATTTCGGCTCGCATCCACGTGAAAATCACCCGCGCGAGTCAGATAAGGAACATCCTGTGCATCATTCATTTTGATCAGGAAAAATCCGTCACCGTTAATCCGCAAATCTGTCGGATTGTTCGTAGTCATGGCACTCCCTGGAAGATGAAGTGTATCTATCGAGCTGACCGATACCCCTAAACCGACCTGCTTAGCGTTTTGCCCCGCAGTAGTCGTTCCGTCCGGTGCACTTGCGCCCGAGCTCGTCTGGCTCAAAATATCCTTGAACATGACACGGCTGGACTTGAAGCCTGTTGTATTTACGTTTGCAATGTTGTTACCGATAACGTCCAGCTTTGTTTGAAAGCCCTTCATACCCGATACACCCGAATACATTGATCTCAACATTGAGTATAAATCCTCCTCTGAATGCTTGCTTGATTAACCGCATCAGTCGATCCGCGGCTTCTTCATGGCTTTCCTGCTCGGGCCAGCCATTTATCGCTAAATTTTCTATGAAATAATAACGGCGCTATCAATTTGCGTAAATACGTTATCCTGCATGGATTGCTTATCCATTGCAGTAACTACTGTCCGGTTGGGCACACTTACGATCAACGCCATATCCTGCATTAAAATCAATGATTCTTTGGCACCTTTGGCAGCTGCTTTATCCACTGCAGAGTTAATCTTCGCCATCTGGTCACTTCTCAGCTCTATCCCCCGCTGCTCCAAACGCTTGGCTGCATGGTTGCTCAGCTTGAGTACTTGATCCTGCAACACCTGTCCGAATGGCCTACCATCCTTCGGTACCGGATTTACCCGGTTCTGCGAGATCGCTGCTGGAGGGACATTGGCGGGAAAAAGACGCCCGACCGTTATCCGGTCATTCATGTGTCTCACCACTTCCAGTAGAGGAAGAAGTTGCAGTATCCGCTGTTCCTGCCGAGGAAGCCATTGTTTGAGCTTGGCTTACTGATGTCACATCTTTCAGGGCTACCTCTGACTTTCCGATTTTGGCATACTGTACACCGTCACGAATAACGATGGAATCCACGATTCCACTTTTCACCGCACCTGCGCCCGTTTCACCCGTAATTGAATCCTTTTTACCTGCCTCAATCCAGCTGACTTCCTTTCCAATCAAACCGGAGGATATGCCTAAAGACTGTCCCAACGTATTCAACTGGGTAGAAATGTTCATCAACTGCTCCACCGAAGAAAATTGCGCCATTTGCGCGATAAATTCCTTATCCTCCAGAGGCTGCATTGGGTCCTGGTTTTGGAGCTGGGTAATCAAAATTTTCAAAAATTGATCCTTACCCATCGTTTTGGTATCCTTGGCGCTTGCCGTTTTGACGTTATTCACGTTGTAATTCGGCCAGACGTTACTGGTGGATACATTATTGTCCGCAGTCGTCATTGTGTTCTCACCTCCATGCTACGCTTGTGCTGTAAAGGAGCCAGTCCGATTTACATCATCTGTGCGTTGTTCTGCTGTCCAATTGCGGAGTTCCTCCGCCATTTCAGCTACCTTTAGAGCATCCTCGGCTTCTTCTCTACTCCGCGACTTGGAACGTTGCTCGGATTGTTGCTGCTGATTTGCACCTGATCCACGGCCATCCTGATACATGTGGGAAGAAAGTGATTCATTTTGCGTGACTTCCACTTTATCTACCTGAATACCCTGGCTTTGAAGACTTGCACGCAGCTGTGACATTTGCTGTTCAAGCAAATCCTTAGCTCCACTGTGCTCAGTCATGAACTGGGCGACCAAGTGCCCATTCTGCATCGTCAGTTTAACTTCCAGCTGTCCCAAATGATCCGGGCGAAGCATGATAGTCGCTTCCGTTAACCCAGAATGTTTCACGATATCAAGCTTTTGCACTACAAATTCCGTCATTTCCTTAGCAAATTGTCGTACATGTACAACAGGCTGCGCCGGAGCGGAAGGAGTTGTACCTTGCGTCTGCACTGAAAGCTGGCCTGCGGTCGTAACCACAGAAGTTTGACCATTGTTCGCTGTCGGATCAGCCTGCTCGGCTACGTCTACTACACCAGTTTCATCCGTTGAAGTCGCTTTAACAGCGGCTTGAACATGAATATTAGCTGCTGAACGTTGTCCTTCTGTACCTTGCTGGCTTGTCCCACCTTGACTCGTCTGCTGCTCAGTAGCAACAACCTGTTTGTCTGTAGAAACAGCCGTTAATGACTGAGCGCCATTCGCCCGATTCGCGGAAGGCTGAACTGCTTGTGAATCTGTGCCATCAACAACCTCTACAGCTTTCAGTACGCCGGTCCACTGCTCATCGGAAATAGCTCCCGTACCAGCCGTCGTATTTTGAAGCGATTGTAACAGCTGTGTAATCTGGGACTTTTGGTCTCCTGTAGCCTGATTCGCTACATTTGCAAGCTGTGACAAAGCATCCTGTAATGCAAACCGAATGGTAGCTGGATGAGCTGCCAAAGCCGTTAAGCCTGCCGCCCCATTCGTTCCTGCCCCGTCTGTTTGCTGCTCCGCTCCACCGCCTAAAAACTGTTGTACTTGCTGAACCCACGACTGCAGAGCTGCAAGCAAGGCTGGATCAGCTGTTACCTGATCATCCAGCTTTTCAAGATTTTGCAGTAATGGAGCCAATGTCTCGACAAGCGGTGCTGCTGAAGCTTCTGTCGATTCTCCGGCAGTAATCAACGGCAGCACCATAACTAATGGAGATTTCCCAGCATCTGTACCTGTAGAACCCGTTTGTCCGCCAGTCATCATTTGCGTAAGCGTCTGATTAAAACCACCGCCTGTGGCTCCTGCAGCTGCCGTCCCTGCTGTTGAAGTTGTCGCTGTACTAGCTGTGCTACCAGCCGTCTGACTGGAACTGCTGAGAGATACACTTTGAGAAATAAGTGTCATTTATTTTTTCACCTCCCTTCATTTAAATCACTTGCTACCCATCAGCTTGTTCAAAATTTTCGCCGTCTGTGCAGCATCCTTCGCAGACATATTTTGCAGTAAAGAAGCACGTGTCGAATCATCTACTGTATTCAATATGTTTAATGCCTTGTCCGGACTGATTTTGTAAGTTTGTAAAATAAGCTCGGCACCACTTTTCTTGTCCATGGAAGCGAATGTACTGCTAATTTGAGTGTTTTGCAGATTTTTACTCGTTGTTCCCGCTGTTGTGCTTTGGTCCTTTTTCAAGCGGGACTGCAACGCAGCCAACGACAAATCGGTAGATGGCGTTACGTTTTTCAGAGCCATCGTGATATCGGCTGCTTTTTTAGCATCCATCTTTTGCAATATCTTCGCACTGTTCGCTGGGTCCATGTAGCTTAACAACTGCACCGTTTCTTCGGTTGTCAAGTTTTCCATAATCGGCGCTGCTTTACTTGCCGTCATTCCTTCATACATGGAAGCAAGATCTCTGGCCTGTTTTACATATGGGTCTTCATTCGCTGTTCCGTCTGCCGCTTGCGTACCTGTCTGTCCCTGCTGACTCGCCTGCGGCTGTTGTTCCTGTTGCGTTTGCAACGTACTAACCTGATTTTGCAGTTCTGTAACTTTTTTATCCTGAGTTGTTTTAGCAGTGGCAGCCTTTTGGAGTTCCTCCGTCTGCTTGGCCAAATCTGCCTTAAGCTGCTGGATAGTGGCTTCGGAGCTTTGGGACTGGGCTTTCTGATCAGCCTCTTTGCTCTTGGCAACCTTGTCTTTTGGTTCAGGAATCCAATTCTTCACAATCGGAATCTTGTTTCCCAATGAAATCATTTCACTTCTGAAATCCATGTTGAACAGTGTCAGCAGGACCCCGACCAGAACGATTGTAAAAACAATCGGAATCAGGAAAAACATAAACCGTTCAAATCCCCCGCCTGACTCTTTTTCCAAATCCATATCCAGTTCATTTTCTGCTAAATTCCGTGCCATCGTCTTCCTCCTCAGGCAGCTGATATGCGTATCCTGCGACTTTCCGCTTACCGGGCTTTCATGGCAAATCTCACGGAAGCCATTTCATCCAGCTCGTTCTGCTCGCGCAGGAGCATTTCCTGTTGGAATTTCACGTTGGCCTTCTCTCTCGCTTTCAGCCAAACTTGTTCATCCAGCATTTTATCGGTCAAAACGGTTTGTTTGCTTTGCACATTTTGCTGCGCATATTGAACGTCCCTATGCTTGCGTGTGATACATTGATCCAGATGATTGACGTAAGCCTGTAATTCCTGAATGGTAGAGAGCGGCGCGCAATCCTCGGCAGCCTTTTGAATGGCTGATATGACCCGATTCCTTTCGCCTAATAGCTGTATTAATGTCTGCTCCTCAGCCTGCAATTGTCCAACAGCACTGGAGAGCAACCATTCGGCCTGTGACTTTTCGTTGGTTTTCAAGTCTACAACTTTTTGAAAGGAATACTGAAATCTCATCGTTCAACCTTCATCTCCTCGTAAATTCAGAAATCAAACGCTCACGAACCTCGTCCAGCTCAACCTTTTCATCCGTTCTTTGCCTTGTAAAATCCCATATATCCCGTATGCGATCCATAGATTCGTCAATTTCTGCATTCGAACCCTGCTGATAAGCCCCGATGTTAATCAGGTCCTCTGAGTCTTTATAAACCGCCATCAGGCGCTTAATATTCTCGGCAGCGTCAATCTGGTCACGTGGTGCAATATCCTTCATGACCCGGCTAATGCTGGCTAACACATCAATTGCGGGAAAATGTCCTTTATTCGCTATCCCCCGGTTGAGCACGATATGCCCATCCAAGATCCCGCGCACCGCATCCGCGATGGGTTCATTCATGTCGTCACCATCGACCAGCACCGTATAAAAAGCGGTTATGGAGCCTGTAGGCCCGGTTCCCGCACGCTCCAGCAACTTAGGCAAACTGGCGAATACGGAAGGGGTATAACCCCTCATCGCTGGTGGCTCCCCGACTGCCAATCCTACTTCACGTTGCGCCATCGCATACCGGGTAACCGAGTCCATCATCAGCATGACGTTCAATCCGCGATCACGAAAGTATTCAGCGATTGTCGTTGCAATGAGCGCTCCCTTAATACGGATCAACGCGGGTTGGTCGGAAGTTGCCACGATGACTACTGAACGTTCAAGCCCTTCCGGACCCAAATCCCGTTCAATAAAGTCCAGCACTTCGCGTCCACGTTCCCCGATCAGAGCAATTACGTTCACATCTGCTTCTGTATTACGTGCAATCATTCCCATTAGGGTACTCTTACCTACACCAGAGCCTGCGAAAATACCGACCCGCTGTCCTTTACCGATGGTAAGCAATCCGTCAATGGCTCGTACACCGATACTGATCGGCTCCTGCACACGCGGGCGACTCAGCGGATTCGATGGAATGTTGAAGGTCGAGTATCTCGCCATCCGTGAGGGAATCAACGAACCATCCAAAGGTTGGCCCAAACCGTCCAGCACTTTGCCTAACAGCTCTGATCCCACCTGCACGTTCAATGGCTTCCCTGTTCCTACGACATCACAGCCGGGACCAATGGATTGCAGTTCTCCGAGCGGCATCAAAAGTACCTTGTTGTCTCTAAAGCCTACAACTTCCGCTTGCAGTGGCTTAGCCGTTTTACCCGGATAAATGTAACAAACATCCCCGATGCTAGCGTCTGGACCTTCCGATTCCACCATCAAACCGATAACCTGTGTCACTTTGCCGTTTACCCGAACCGGGTCTATTTGTCGCAAATGATCCATGTAGCGCTGCGCATTAAGCCCCTTCATGTCTTCGCTCCTCGTTCTCATGTGCCAGACGCAGCAGTTCCTTTTTGATCTCAGCCAGTTGTGTATCTATCCGTGCATCCACACTTCCAAAGGAAGAACGAATAACACAGCCGCGATCCTTCACAGTTCCATCAGGAATAATTTGCAGTTCTGCCTGCGAATCGACAGTTAATGACAATTCTTCGCGTGCACCTTGCACAAATGCAAAATGCTGAGGCGACACACACAGCGTAATTGTTCCTTTTTCCCGTTTACGAGCCAAGTTTTTACGAATAAGCTCAATTGTATATTCAGGCTCAATACTAAGCTGTTTTTCAATAACTTTCTCAGCAATAGCACTACTTAGCTCGACCAGAAAAGGCTCAGCCTCCTGAATCAATTGCTCCTTGGTCTCATAGGCCTGACGCAAAATATCCTGCGCTTCTGCCATCATCTGTTCCGATTTCACCTGAAGCTCGGCTTCAGCCAACTTTTGGCCTTCCTCATAGCCTTGCTGAAACCCGCCAGCCTTTAAGGACTCTGTTAACTGCTCGTCCTGCTCACGGCGTTCCTGCCACCAGGCTTCAATCTGCTGCTGCGCCTCCTGAAGCATCCGTTCCGCTTCTTCAGCCGCCTCACGAACCTGCCGTTCGGCAAAATCCTTGGCATCATTCAGCATTTCATCCCGGAGCCGTTCAGTCTCGTAATCTCTCTGTGGTTCCGGCTCCATATGTTCAGTTGTGACTTCCTCGTTCGACGTTTCTGGCGCATACGTATGTGCCACATCAATGGTTTTCAAAGCTTCAACAGGCACATATTGGAAAGATTTGATCAAGTTAGACAATGATGTCATCTCCTCCGCCGCGTGCGATTATAATCTCACCGGCCTCTTCCAATCTGCGGATCGTCGATACGATGCGAGTCTGCGCTTCTTCCACATCACGCAGCCGTACCGGTCCCATATACTCCATTTCCTCTTTGAAGGTTTCTGCCATCCGTTTCGACATATTTCGGAAAATCACATCGCGTACTTCTTCGCTGGACACTTTAAGCGCCAACTGCAAATCGGCATTGTCGATATCGCGGATAATACGTTGAATGGAACGGTTATCCACATTGACGATGTCCTCAAATACGAACATTCTTTTCTTGATTTCCTCGGCCAGTTCAGGGTCCTGAATTTCAAGCGAATCGAGGATCGTGCGTTCGGTCCCACGGTCTACCCCATTCAAAATCTGAACAATGGACTCGATACCACCTGCATTCGTGTAATCCTGCGTCGCGGTTGCTGACAGCTTTTGCTCCAGCACACGTTCCACTTGTGAAATGACTTCCGGCGAAGTGCTGTCCATTACAGCGACACGCCGAGCTACCTCAGCCTGCTTTTCCTGTGGCAGGGACGACAGAATCGCCGCCGCCTGCTCGAATTGCAAGTACGATAGCACGAGAGCAATCGTCTGTGGATTTTCGTTCTGTATAAAATTCAAAATCTGGTTTGGATCAGCCTTGCGGGCAAAATCGAACGGTCTTACCTGCAACGTTGCCGTCAGACGGTTAATGACCTCAACTGCTTTTTGCGACCCGAGTGCCTTTTCCAATATCTCTTTGGCATAATTGATGCCGCCTTGGGAAATGTACTCCTGAGCTAAACAAATTTGATGAAACTCAGCCATAATCGAATCTTTTTCCGTTGCATCGACCTTCCGCACATTGGCAATTTCCAGTGTAAGTTGCTCAATCTCTTCGTCACGCAAATGCTTGAATATTTGAGCGGATACTTCCGGCCCCATCGTGATTAGCAGAATTGCCGCTTTTTGTCTTCCCGTTAAACCTTGACTGCTTGCTTTTGCCAATGAACTCACCTCTATTCGTCAGCCAGCCATGTACGAAGCAGATTGACGAATTCGTCGGGTTTCTTTTTCGCCAGACTCTCAAGCTGTTTACGCACTTGACTTTCATTTGTCACACTTTCCATGGTAATAGACGGGAACTCCGTCGGTGTTGGCATAAGTTGCAGATCTTCATCTAATTCTTCTTCCTGCTGCTTACGACGACCGCGTACAATCAGGAAGATTACGCCTGCCAACAGGGCCAGTACAGCAGCCCCGATGCCCCATACCCAAGGGTTGGAAGCTGAGAAAAACGTATTGGTGTTCGCTGGCGCCGGTACGGATTGAGAGAACACTGAAACTTTTTTGGCTAAATTAGCGTCTGTAATAGTAACGCCGGAATTCGCTAATGAAGCTCTTACGATATTAACCAAGATGTTTTGGATTGCGGCCTGAGTTGCTGTATCCAAAGTTTGCTGCCCTGTTGGTGGTTCAACTGCTACATTAATGGTTAAATCTTTTACAGTGTACGGACTTTGGATAATATCCTTTGCAATTCGGTTAACTTCGTAGTTAATTGTGCTTGAGCTCTTATCTGAGCTTGTGTTGCCCGAATTGCTTCCTCCAGGGTAACCAGGTACATCCTGCGTTCCTGTGCCTGCGACTCCTCCGGTTTGTCCACTACTGCCAGTGTAGCTTTCCTGAATTTGCTGGGCACTGATTTCAATGCCCTTCATTTTCGTTTGATCAACTGGTGTGACCATCTGCTCTTTTGACGTTACTTTGTCGAAATTCAGCTGTGACATAACCAGCACATTCACTTTGTCTTCGCCAACAATTTTCGACAAAAATTGTTGGACATTATTCCTTACATCGCTCTCAAACTTCTTCTGCAGAGCCATGTTTTCCTCAACACCACTGGAGAGACCTCCTTGACCGCCCTTGGCCGTTGGAAACAGTTCATACTCCTTATTGGTGATCGTAATGTTTTCTACAGGCAAATTCGGCACAGCCGTCTTTACCAGATTAAAGTATCCGTCGATGGCTTGCTGATTTGGCGTAAAGCCAGGTTCGAATTCCATTTGAACCGAAGCAGAAGCTTTGTCTTTTTCTTCAAGCCCGGCAAAAATGTTTTCCTTCGGCATATTAATGACAGCTTTAGAGCTTTGGACACCATCCATCCGTTCCAACAATTGCTGCACTTCGCCGTTCAATGCGTTATTGTATTTCACATTGAACTCGTTCTCCGTCATACCAATTGCCGAGGAGGACTGGTCAAAGGCACTCATGCCGATTGAACCCTTTTGAATTAGGCCCTGAGACCCGACATCTACCTTTGCCTTATCGGCGTTTGCGGTTGGGACTGAGATTTGCGTCCCGCCAGCATTGAGCTGATATGGAATACCCGCTGAATCGAGATATTTAATGACCCCGGCAGCATCGTTTGCGTTTAAATCCCGGAAAGCCACTTCATACTCGGTTTTAGTAAACTGCATCGTTAGCACTACAATGGCAATGATGATGAATGCCATTGTCGAAACAAGTAATATCTTCTGTTTTTTGCTGAAATTATTCCAATACCCGGAAATCTTATCCCGATATTGGGCGATTCTCTCGTTCACTCCGTCACCCCATCCGAAACTTTGCTAGATCCTCTTTACATCTGTGTACGCATGATCTCCTGATAGGCTTCAATCGCTTTGTTTCGGACTTGAGTAGTAAGCTGCAGAGAAAGCAGCGCTTGTTGGGAAGTGATCAAGACCTGATCAACATCAACTTTTCCTGCCATGAACTGGTCGGACATCGTGTGTGTAGCGGCTTCCTGCTGCCCCACTTCATTGAGCGCATCCTTTAGGAACGAACCAAAATCCTTCAAGGATTCGGAAGGTGTCGCTTTCGTCAACTCATTGTTAGGCGATTGAATTTGCTGTATTGCCGGTGTCTGTACATTAAACATGGCGTTCTGGATCATGTTTTACTCTCCCTATTCTGTAGTTAGTAGTCCTGGAACTTAGCGACCGATTTCAAGTGCCTTGGAAACCATTGCCTTGGATGCATTCAGAGCTGTTACATTGGCTTCGTAAGAGCGTGTTGCGGAAATCATGTCTACCATTTCTTTCATAATGTCTACGTTAGGCATATATACATAGCCATCTTTATCAGCATCCGGGTGACCCGGATTATACACAGGCTTCAAAGGTGACTGATCTTCCTGTATTTGCGAAACCTTAACGCCAGCGGCGCCTATTCCTTTTCCTTCCATTTGAGCCTGCAAAACATCGGCAAACCGAGATTGGTTAGGCTCCAAAACAACCGTTTTTCTCCGGTATGGAACCGCTTGCCCATTCTCCACTTTTGCCCGGGTTGTCTCTGCATTCGCAATGTTGCTTGATATGACATCCATCCGCAACCTTTGGGCCGTAAGAGCAGAGGCGCTGATATCAAAGCCGTTGTTAATCTTCACCTGGTCCTATCTCCCTTCTACCGCTGTTCTCATCATTTTGATGCGTTCACTAATTTCTTGGATGTAGGTATTATATCTCAGTTGATTCTCAGCCATAAGGCTCATTTCTCTGTCGATATCCACGTTATTCATATTGTTGTTCATGACAGAATACCCATCTTTGGTGACGACAGCATCTGGAATGGAGTTCACAGGTCCTATCTGAAAATGTTTCGCATTGGTTACTTTTCCACGTAATGGTGTCACGTCGCCACCCATTTGCTGCTGAAGCAATTCTTCAAATGAAACCTCTGAACGCTTAAAATACGGGGTATCCTCATTGGAAATGTTGTTGGCTATCACACGTTGTCTCGTATTTGCCGCCTGAACACCTGCCTGAAGTTTTTGAAAGCTCATATCACCCAGCAGATTCATTTAGCTCCTCCTTCCAGCGTCTACTCCAAAGTAAGATTCAATAAAACAAGATTTTTCACTTTTTTTCGACAATAAAATTTCATAATTATACATTTCTCTTAGGTCTTAAGTAGAAAATAATTGCTTTGTGTCATATATTCTAAGTTTCGTAGAGTTGGGACCTAATTACAATAAGAAAAAAGCCCTATCTTTTTTAAAAAAGAGGGCTTTCGATGCATAAAATGTTAAATTTTTCAGGTTTTTTTCAATGAAATGAATGTTTTCTTAGCACTTTGCACCTGTAAAAGATTATACGTCCTACTTTTGGAATAGACAGAAAAATCATCTAAGGGGCGCTCATCTAGGTCTATGTGACGGTGCAAGATAGTGTTATTCTAGACAACGCATCCTATTTTAAAAGCTCCCGCTCATAAAATATACTGACTAAGGTCCCTGTTTTGGGCAATATCACCCAGCTTCTCCCGAACATATTCCGGGGTAATGATCATGCGGTCTAAAGTAAGCTCTGGAGCCTCGAAGGACAAATCCTCCAACAACTTCTCCAAAATCGTATGCAAGCGGCGCGCACCGATGTTTTCCGTGTTCCGGTTTACAGACTCGGCAATGCTGGCAATTTCACGGATGGCTTCCGCCGAAAATTCTACTTCAATCTCTTCGGTACGAAGCAAATCCGTGTATTGCTTAGTCAACGCATTTTTAGGCTCTGTTAAAATGGATACAAATTCATCCAATGTGAGACTGCTCAGTTCAACACGGATTGGAAAACGTCCCTGCAGCTCAGGGATCAGATCAGAAGGCTTAGCAACATGAAAAGCTCCAGCGGCGATAAAAAGAATATAATCTGTCCTTACTGGGCCGTATTTAGTCATAATGGTAGAACCCTCGACAATAGGCAAAATATCGCGCTGGACACCTTCTCTAGATACATCAGGACCACTGCCCTTGCCCTGGCTGGCAATCTTGTCGATTTCATCAATAAAAATGATACCGGATTGTTCAGCACGTTTCACGGACTCCTGAATGACATCATCCATGTCGATCAGCTTGGCAGCCTCATCCTGAATGAGCACCTTGCGGGCTTCCTTCACTGGCAACTTGCGCTTTTTAGTCCGCTTTGGCAAAAAGCTTCCAAACATTTCCTGCATATTCATACCCATTTGCTCATTTCCCTGCCCAGCAAACATATCCAGCATATTGGGTGCGGTATCCTCCACATCAATCTCAATAACTTCATCTTCAAGCTTGCCAGACAATAGATCGAATTTAGCCTTACGCCGTTTCTCTGCCAAGGATGTGTCCTGTTGCGGGGGTTCTTCCTCTACCGAATTCCCGGTGTTATTGCCAAACAGCATTTCAAAAGGGTTGCGTTGGGATTTATTTGATTTCTCCGTAGGTACAAGAATACTGACAATCCGTTCATTCGCCATGTCCTCGGCTTTGTCCTTCACATTCTCCGTCCGCTCCGCTTTAACGATACGAATCGAGGTTTCCATCAAGTCACGCACCATGGATTCCACGTCCCGGCCGACATAACCCACTTCTGTGAACTTAGTCGCCTCTACCTTAATAAAAGGAGCTCCCACGAGTCGGGCCAGTCTGCGTGCAATTTCGGTTTTACCCACGCCCGTCGGACCGATCATCAAAATATTTTTGGGCACAATTTCATCCCGGATATCATCCGGCAGCTTGCTGCGCCGATAACGGTTGCGCAAGGCAACGGCAACGGATTTTTTAGCCTGCTTCTGTCCGACAATATATTTATCCAGCTCGGATACAACTTGTCTGGGCGTCAACGATTGATTATTCATTTTGCACTCCTCCACCCTTGAATACTCAGAGCCGATTTACAGTTCTTCCACGATAATCTGATTGTTCGTATATACACATATTTCCGAGGCAACCTCCAGCGCTTCCCTGGCCATATCCTTTGCCTCCATACCGGAGCCATGACGCTTGAATGCGCGCGCCGCCGCCAATGCAAAATTTCCACCTGAGCCGATGGCAAGCACATCATCGTCCGGCTCGATAATTTCACCACCCCCGGAAATGAGTAGCATTCCGGATTGATCCATAACAATCATCAAAGCCTCCAGCTTACGCAGGATACGGTCCTGCCGCCAGTCCTTAGCCAGTTCCACCGCAGCCCGCTGAAGGTTGCCGTGATGTTCCTCCAGCTTGTTTTCAAACTTTTCAAACAATGTGATGGCATCCGCCACCGAGCCGGCAAAACCTGCTACCACCTGACCACGGTATAATCTGCGTACTTTTTTTGCCGTCTGCTTCATGACGACACTGTTACCGAACGTTACCTGACCATCACCAGCAATAGCTCCCTTGCCATTGTGGCGTACAGCACAGATGGTGGTAGCATGAAAGGACATATCCATAACGCGCTCCTCCTTTTCCTTCATCCTTATGCCTGTACTTCGGCTGACATAACTTCCGCTTCGTTGATGTAACCACGCAAGCTTTCCAGCGCACGGTTAGCAAGCGCTTCGTTCTTTTCCTTCTTGTTGCGAATACGCATTTCCAGCTTTGGCAGCAGACCGAAGTTCGCATTCATCGGCTGAAAATGCTTGAAATCAGCGGTTGTGATGTAACGGGCCATACTTCCCAGTGTCGTTTCCGCTGGGAATACAAACATTTCTTGTCCACTCGCCGCACGTGCTGCATTCATTCCCGCCAGCAAACCCGAGGCCGCAGATTCCACGTACCCTTCTACTCCAGTCATTTGTCCGGCAAAGAACAGATTACTTCTGCCTTTGAACTGATAGGTCGGATGAAGCTGCTGTGGGGAATTAATAAAGGTGTTGCGATGCATTACACCATAACGTACAAACTCTGCATTCTCCAGGCCCGGTATCATGGAAAATACGCGCTTTTGCTCTCCCCATTTCAGATGAGTCTGGAACCCAACCAGGTTGTACAGTGTACCCGCCGCATTATCCTGACGAAGCTGTACAACGGCATGTGGCAGCTCTCCCGTATGTGGGTTCACGAGACCCACTGGTTTCATCGGTCCAAACAATGCCGTCTGCTTACCTCGCTGCATCATCACTTCAATAGGCATACAGCCTTCGAAATAAATTTCTTTTTCGAATTCCTTAACTTGTGCCACCTCAGCCGTAATCAGCGCCTCATAAAAAGCGTCAAATTCCGCTTCATTCATCGGACAGTTCAAGTAGGCTGCTTCTCCCTTATCATAGCGGGAAGCCAGATAAACCTTGCTCATGTCGATAGAGTCCTTCTCCACAATCGGGGCCGCCGCATCGTAAAAGTAAAAATACTCTTCTCCCATCAGCGATTTAATCTGTTCCGACAAAGCCGGAGAAGTTAAAGGACCGGTAGCAATGACCACGATCCCATCCTGTGGAATTTCCTGAAGCTCCTCATTGACAACCTCAATAAGCGGATGTTGATGAAGGGTATCTGTAATATGGCCGGAAAATCCATCTCGATCCACCGCCAGCGCACCACCAGCCGGAACAGCATGACGATCTGCGGCATTCAAAATCAAGGAGTTCAATATTCTCATTTCTTCCTTCAGCACACCTACCGCGTTAGTCAAACCATTTGCCCGTAAAGAATTGCTGCACACCAGCTCGGCAAATTTATCTGTATGATGTGCCGGTGTTTTGACAACCGGTCTCATTTCATATAACTTAACAGGCACACCACGGCTTGCAATCTGCCAGGCAGCTTCGCTGCCCGCCAAACCTGCTCCGATGACCGTTACCTTTTGTAGTTCACTCACGTTTAAATCCCCCTGCTATTGTTGTTCTTATGAAGTCTCTACACCCTCGTCGCTATCTTCCAGCATTTCACTGTGATCGCAGACGGTACAGTTGAGCTTCGTTCCCTTTTTGGTACGTTTTTCAACCATTAGGCTAGCACAACTTGGACAAGGCTTAATAGACGGTTTATCCCAGGATACAAAATCGCATTCAGGATAACGATCACATCCATAAAAGATACGTCCTTTTTTACTCCGCCGTTCCACCACATGGCCCTCACCACATGTAGGACAATTAATTCCGATATCCTTGACAATCGGCTTCGTATTACGACAATCCGGGAACGCAGAGCAAGCTAGAAATTTACCAAAGCGGCCGAGCTTATACACCATCGGGCTGCCACATTTGTCACAAATGACATCGGATTCTTCATCCTTTATCTCAATTTCCTTCATTTCTTCCTCTGCCACTTCCAGACGCTTCTCAAACGACTCGTAAAAGTCACTCAAGACCTTGACCCAGTCTCCTTCGCCTTCTTCTACGTGATCAAGATCACCCTCCATATTGGCCGTGAACTCCACGTTCAGAATTTCAGGAAAGAATTCCTCCATCTGCTCGATGACCAGTTCTCCCAGCTCTGTAGGGAAGAACTTCTTCTCTTCAATGGCGACATAGCCACGCTTCTGAATAGTTTCCAGTGTCGGTGCATACGTACTCGGACGCCCGATACCCAGTTCCTCCAGCGTTTTCACCAGCCGTGCTTCTGTATAACGGGGAGGCGGTTGCGTGAAATGCTGCTTCGGCTCAACCGATTCCTTTTTCAGCTTGTCGCCCGGTTTAAGCGGCGGCAGCAGCTTATCTTCTTCGGTTTTGCCGTCGTCATTCCCCTCCACATACACTTTCATGAAGCCTGGAAAACGAACCTTCGAACCGGCTGCACGGAATATAGTCTCACCCGCTTCAATATCAACGGACAAGGTATCCATAATTGCCGAAGCCATCTGACTGGCCATAAAACGCTCCCATACCAGTTTGTACAAACGGAACTGATCACGGCTCATAAACGGCTTAACCGTTTCCGGATCACGCAGCGCGGAGGTTGGACGAATCGCTTCATGTGCATCCTGGGCGTTGGCCGCTTTTTTGGAATATTGACGAGGACTTTCAGGTACAAAAGCTTCACCATATTTCTGAATAATGAATTCCTTCGCTTCCTCTTGGGCCGAGACGGCGATTCGTGTGGAATCCGTACGCATATACGTAATCAGACCCACGGTTCCTTCCTTGCCCAAGTCCACACCCTCATACAGCTGCTGGGCCACGGACATTGTTTTGGATGCACGGAAGTTGAGTTTCCGAGCCGCCTCTTGCTGCAAGGAGCTAGTCGTGAATGGTGGAGAAGGATTGCGCAAACGCTCTTTCTCTTTCACATCACGGACCTTGTAAGACGACTTGCCGATAGCCTCCAGCACTTCTTGTACATCCGCTTCGCTGGAGAGCTCTTTCTTTTGGCCACGAAGCTGATGGAATTTCGCCTCAAAGGTACTTTCCTTAATCGCCAGTTTGGCTGTGATCGTCCAATACTCTTCCGGCACAAACTCATTAATCTCGTTTTCCCGGTCCAGGATAATTTTCACGGCAACCGACTGCACACGCCCTGCGGACAAGCCCTTCTTTACCTTTTTCCAAAGCAATGGACTGATTTTGTAGCCAACAAGCCGATCAAGAATCCGCCGTGCTTGTTGGGCATTGACCAAATCCATATTGATTTTGCGTGGTGTTTTAAAAGCATCCTTGACGGCCTGCTTTGTGATCTCATTAAATACAACGCGGCAGTCTGCTGTATCGTCCAGATCCAGCGCATGCGCCAAATGCCAAGCAATAGCTTCGCCTTCGCGATCCGGGTCAGCCGCCAAATATACTTTTTTTACTTTTTTTCTGGCATCCTTTAATTCTTTCAAAATTGAGCCTTTTCCTCGAATGGTAATGTATTTGGGATTAAAATCATTTTCAACCTCTACGCCGATCTGACTCTTTGGCAAATCCCTGATATGACCCATGGAAGCCTTGACGATATATTTGCTGCCCAAGTATTTGCCGATCGTCTTCGCCTTGGAAGGCGATTCCACGATGACGAGTGAATCCGCCATAGGCTCTTCCTCCTCTCAATTACGTACAATAGGATAGACTTCCTGAAATGTGGTGAGTTATAGCGCAGAGACGCTCCGAGCTATAAAGTCAACACATTTCAGGAAGAAGGTAGGGACCAGGAGTCCGCTATGCGGATAAATATCTAAACTCCCATCCCCGGATGTTTAATACTGAATTTGTGCAATTACTACATTAAGGATTTGCAAAATCAACTATTAAATAAGTTTGTATTTTGTACCCGCAAGCTGGGCGATCCTTTTTTTTATGATTAACGATAACAGAACTGAGTGTAAAAGTCCAAAATCCCAAGCAGTTGCTTCAAGCAGTTCATCCAGTGTCAGGGTTCCCTGCTCCAGTAACAGCACGACACGCTTTTCCTCGGAAGTCTCACTCACTGCTACTTTGGAGACCCCATTCACAACCAGACTCTGCTCTCTATTGTATGAAGAAACATCCCTTGTACGCAAATCGGCTACGTACTCCTCTACAATATCCGAAGCTTCGGTGACCGTTTTCGCCCCTTGCTTAATCAAACTTAACGTACCTCTGCTCTTCGGTGATGTAATCGGTCCCGGAACGGCGAACACATCTCGATTTGCCTCCAACGCAGCATCAGCTGTAATTAGAGAACCGCTTCTTACATCTGCTTCCACGACAACGGTTCCCCGTGTCAGACCGGCAATGATCCGGTTACGCTGGGGAAACATTCCCGGATGCGATCTGGTGCCTGGTGGATATTCCGATACAATCAAGCCTCTGCTCGCCATCTCTGCAAATAAAGATGCATTTTGGGGTGGATAAATTTGATCAATCGCTGTTCCAAGCACCCCAATCGTATGGCCTCCCCGGCGCAGGGCAGCTTCGTGGCAAATACTGTCGATCCCTCTCGCCAAGCCACTGACTACTGTCATGCCTGCATCACACAATCCCTCTGTCAGCATTTCGGCCGCTCTGCGTCCATAAGCCGTAGGAATGCGGGTCCCCACCATAGCTACAGAGCATGTATGCAAAAGTGAAATGTCCCCTTTCGTATACAATACCCAAGGCGCGTCAACCGTTTCCTTCATTAATAAGGGATAATCCTCATCCAGATAAGTAATCACTCCGATATGGCCGGATCGAACGCGCTGATATATTTCATGTACCCAATCTTCATCGTAACGCTGCGCCGCTATACGGGCCTGAGCGGGATTTAAACCTACCTCAATCCATTTCTGCTCGCTAAAATGCAGCAGTTCATGCAGTCGGTAGTCACTCGACCAAATACGCTGAATTGTTTTTCTACCGATACCCTCTAATTCATGCAAACCCAGCAAAAGCCATCTTTCTTCCAAACTGCGGTTCCCCCATTCACGGGAAGAGTGAACCCTCCCTTATTTTGTGGCACAACGTATCATTTTGCAAGCGTTTCCCATATGACCCTGTCCTAACGCAAAAAAAAGCAACCTTTTCATCCCCTGTTTAAGAAGACAAAAAGGTTGCTTACCTTTCTTTCATTATACACTAGCAAGCGGCAAATTTCGATGCCATTTTACAGCTTGTATATTAATGAAGAAACACGATTTAATGTGTAGTACATAAATTCAAAATACCACGTGCTTCCAGCACACTGACCAGCGTCGAGCCCATCTCGGAAGGAGTCGGTGCCACCTTAATACCACAGGCTTCAAGCGTAGCGATTTTCTCCTTGGCAGTTCCTTTTCCACCGGAAATGATGGCGCCCGCATGCCCCATTCGTTTGCCTGGAGGCGCAGTCACACCGCCGATAAAACCGACCACCGGTTTCTTCATATTGTCTCGAATCCACTCGGCAGCTTCCTCCTCGGCTGTACCGCCGATTTCTCCGATCAGAATGACAGCATGCGTGTTAGGATCTTCATTGAAGCGTTGCAAAATATCAATAAATTCCGATCCTTTAACCGGGTCCCCGCCGATACCTACCGCAGAGGATTGTCCGATGCACCGGGTAGTCAGCTGATGCACCGCTTCATAGGTCAGCGTGCCACTACGTGACACAACGCCTACATGGCCCGGCAGATGAATGTAGCCCGGCATGATGCCAATTTTGCACTCTCCCGGTGTAATTACGCCTGGACAGTTAGGACCGATCAGAACGGTCTTTTTACCTTCCATAAAACGTTTTACCCTGATCATATCAAGCACCGGAATGCCCTCGGTTATACAAATCACGAGGTCCAACTCTGCATCCACAGCCTCCAAAATGGAATCCGCAGCAAAAGCAGGCGGCACATAAATAACACTCGCTGTCGCGCCTGTAGCAGTCTTCGCTTCGCTGACTGTGTTAAACACGGGCAACTTGACCTGCTGTCCGTTCTCCAGCGTAATTTCCACCTCGGTGCCGCCCTTGCCTGGAGAGGTGCCTCCTACCATCTGTGTGCCATAATCAAGCGCACCCTTGGCGTGGAATAACGCCGTTTTTCCCGTAATCCCCTGTGTAATCACCTTTGTATGCTTATCAACCAAAATACTCACGATCTTCACATCCCCTATCGTTTATTCGGCATATCGGAATGCAAACAGGCTATTGAACAAGTTCGACGATTTTCTGGGCACCGTCCGCCATGGAATCAGCCGCCACGATATTCAAACCGGATTCCGCCAAAATCTGTTTACCCAACTCGACATTCGTACCTTCGAGACGGACAACAAGCGGACGTGTCAGCCCCAATTGCTTGGCAGCCTCCACCACACCGTTCGCAATAATGTCACACTGCATAATTCCGCCGAAAATGTTCACAAAAATGCCCTTTACCTTCGGATCGGACAAAATGATTTTGAACGCTTCGGTTACCTTTTCTGTCGTCGCACCGCCCCCTACGTCCAGGAAGTTGGCCGGATCGCCACCGTAATATTTGATAATGTCCATCGTCGCCATTGCAAGACCTGCCCCGTTGACCATACACCCAATATTTCCGTCCAATGCGATGTAGCTCAGATCGTATTTGGAAGCTTCGATTTCTTTCTCGTCCTCTTCGTCCAAATCACGCAGCTCCAAAATATCCTTGTGGCGGAACAGCGCATTAGAGTCAAAATTCAGTTTGGCATCCAACGCCAGCACATTCCCGTCACCTGTGACGACCAACGGATTGATCTCTGCAATCGAACAATCCTTGTCCACAAAAGCTTCATAGAGCGCCTGCATGAACTTAACCACCTTGTTCACCAGCTCATTCGGGATGTTAATGTCATACGCCAGTTTGCGCGCCTGATATACCTGAAGCCCAATCGCCGGATCAACAACCGCTTTAAAAATTTTCTCCGGAGTAGCCGCAGCTACCTCTTCGATTTCCGTACCGCCTTCTTCTGAGGCCATGATCACGACACGTCCGGTCGCACGATCCACGACAACACCGACGTAATACTCTTTACGAATATCGCAGCCTTCCTCTACCAAAAGGCGTTTAACCTCTTTGCCTTCAGGCCCGGTCTGATGTGTCACCAGTACCTTACCCAAAATTTCAGAAGCATAGGTACGCACTTCATCCAAGCTTTTGGCCACCTTCACACCGCCCGCTTTACCACGTCCACCGGCATGAATTTGCGCCTTTACCACCGTAACAGCGCTTCCAAGCGATTCTGCTGCAGCAACGGCTTCCTCCACCGTATAGGCAACCTTACCGTTCGGTACAGCCACTCCGTACTGCTTCAATACTTCTTTACCCTGATATTCATGGATATTCATTCTGGAATCCTCCTATCAACATGACTGCAACAAGGGCGGTTCACAAGGAAATCTATACTAAACCTACATCATTGTAACATGTTTTTAAAACGCTTTCCTTATAATTTAACCTTATGAATTACAGTATTTTGATATCATTATCATTCCCAAAATCGAATGCTTGGATATTAATGGATATTTATCTTAATAGAATACAAAAAAAAGAACCTCTTCAAGTGCGGAATTTATTAAATCCGTATGAGAGGTACTTTAGTTCATTGGGGCATTCCTTCATCCAGCTACGGGCTGCTACATAACAAGAAATTCGTAATGTAGCCGGAAATACCGATTATGATTTTTCAACCTGCACATTCGCTTCATGAACTCGATCCAGTAGATCATTGAATTGATGCAGAAGCGAACCGAAATGATCATGGGTCATGCTTGTTTTTTCCTGAATACATCCCGGTACAGATTGCGCTTTTTCCCGCAATGCACTTCCTTCAGGAGTCAAAGAAATCAGCACCTTACGTTCATCCTGAGTCGAACGCTTCCGGTCAATGAGTCCGGCATTCTGCAATCTTTTCAATAACGGGGTCAGTGTGCCTGAGTCCAGATACAACGCCTCGCCTAATTCCTTCACTGTACATTCCTCGCGCTCCCACAACACAATGAGCACCAAATACTGTGAGTATGTCACACCAATATTTTCCAGATAAGGCTGGTATAGCTTCGTAATCTCTCTGGAGCACGCATATATGGCAAAGCATAACTGATTATCAAGTTTTAATGCTGTACCTTCATTCAGTTTGTTATTGTCCATGCTGTCAGATCACCTACTTTCGTCATAATTTTATCACATTATATATCAAAAAGCATGCTAATTGCACAAAACACTTTACAAATAATAATTATTTTGATAAATTAAATTGTGTAAAATATAAATTGAACGAGAGGCAGTGATCGAATTATGATGACCATTCAACAAAAAATGTATGAAACCACAGTGAAAGCAGTTGGTGGACGTAATGGTTATGTCGAGTCTTCTTCCCCTGAACTTCGTTTAAATATTGATACACCCAAAGAAATGGGCGGTGCTGGTGGCGCGGGTACGAATCCTGAGCAATTGTTCGCAGCAGGCTATTCAGCGTGTTTTGACAGTGCTTTGAATATGGTTGCCCGCATGCAGCGTATTAAACATGAAGGTACCGAAGTAACAGCAACGGTCAATTTCGGTAAAGTTGAAGACGGCGGCTTTGGAATCGGAGTAAACCTCGATGTACTGGTGAAAGGCGTTGACCATGAAACAGCGGTAAAGCTGGTAGAAGGCGCACATGAACAGTGTCCTTACTCCCGCGCTACCCGCGGCAACATTGAAGTCAAGCTGAACGTGCTCTAATCCGATTTTTACAAAAAAGCCTCCGAGCTGTTTCTGGTTCGGAGGCTTTGTATACTTTCAGCTACACCTTCTCAACAAAGGATGGATAGCTGGTTTTTCTTCCATCAAGTAACATGGGAGATGATGCATAATCGTATATACGGAATTGATATACTTATTGTATAATCACGTTGTCATAATCTTTTTTCTTCTCCAGAACTTAGCGTCTGGAGCTTTTTTTGTCTATGGAATTACTTCTATGCCGCGTTATTCTTCTGAAATATTGGCATGTGCCCTGTCCATATTCCGATATTGAATGGCTTCAGCTACATGCGACACAGTGATCTTCTCTGATTGACTCAAGTCTGCAATCGTGCGTGACAGCTTGAGAATTCGATCATACGCACGCATGCTTAAACCGAGCGCATCCATCGTCTGATCAAGCAGCTCTGCCGCATTGAGTTCTAATACCGCATATTTCCGGAGCATTTGACCGGATAGTTCGCTATTCCATGAAAAAGGAAGCTTGCTGTACCTATCGATTTGTATCGCTTGAGCAGCTAGTACCTGTCTTCGCATTTCAGCGGATGACAGTGACTCCTTTTCCTCACGCCAATCCTTCGGTTGCGATACCTCAAGCTGAAGATCGATCCGGTCCAGTAATGGACCAGAAATACGCGAACGATAGCGGGCTACCGCAGCAGGTGAACAGGTACAGCGCTGATGTTGCGTATCACTTCCGAAAAAGCCGCAGTGACACGGGTTCATAGAAGCTGCAAGTAAAAAGTGTGCCGGGTACTTAAAAACTGCACGTGAACGGCTAATTGTTACATTGCGATCTTCCAACGGCTGCCTCAGTACCTCTAGCACATGACGACTAAACTCAGGTAACTCATCCAGAAATAAAATCCCCCGATGGGCAAGGCTAATTTCTCCCGGCTTGGGAATGCCACCGCCACCCACCAGTCCAGCAGCGGAAATCGTATGATGAGGTGAACGGAAGGGGCGAATGTTCATCAAATGAGGCGACGACTCCTTCCACTTGCCGGCGGCGCTGTAAATTTTGGTAACCTCCAATGCCTCTTTTTCGGTCAAGGGCGGCAGAATGGATGGCAGCCTGCGGATAAGCATCGTTTTTCCGGCACCTGGCGGCCCGATAAGGAGGATATTGTGCATTCCAGCAGCAGCGATAACCAGCGCTCGTTTGGCGTGTAGCTGGCCCAATACATCGCTGTAATCCTCCATAGCGTCAATTATCTCTTTGACCTCACCCATAGGTATCTGATCTGCCTGAGGCAAATGGTCATAAGTGTGGATAATGATCTGCTGTCTAGCAGTAATACGCTTATCTTGGGCATAGTGTTCGGCTTCATTCGGGATTGGCGTAGGAGCTGGATCCATAGCTTGCTTAATGTCTTGACTAATTATTTGATTAGCTGTTTGATTAGTTGCCTCATCATCCATTGGATCAGGTAAGTAGTTAGAATTCCGATCTTTTGATTGATCTTCAATAGCGTATTGTCCGTGATCTTTTGCTGGAATGAGATCCATCAGATGACGAACCGCGTAAATACGTATACCCGTGATCAGACATGCCTCACCTGCATTTTCCTCAGGAAGCAGCACCGAATGAAATCCTTCTCGCTTGGCCAAATCAACCATAGACAATACCCCATTCACGGGGCGAATACTTCCGTCTAACGCTAGTTCACCGATAAATAACGTTCGTTCCCCCACAGGTAAAACGACTTGTCCGCTAGTTGTCAGCAGTCCCAAAGCGATTGCAAAGTCAAAGGATGAGCCTTCCTTACGTAAATCAGCAGGAGCCAAATTTATGGTTACACGCTGGGACGGATATTTGAAACCGCAGTTTTTGATCGCTGCTCTTACGCGCTCTACAGCCTCTCGAATGGCTGAATCCGGCAATCCGATGATCGCAGTTTGAGGTAACCCATTAGACAAATCAGTCTCAACTTCAATCAGGACACCGTCTATTCCATAAAGACAAGCTCCATGTAGTTTTCCATACATAACAAAAAAACACCTCTCCTCATATTGAAATGTCTCCCCTAGGGAGCATTGCATATATGAAAAAAGGTGCTTCCAAATTTTCATCTGTTGCAAATGTAATGTTACATCTTTAATTTTCAAGCTGTCTAATCAAGGTTATTCGACAAAAGATTATTTGTCAAACAGGGTTAGCTTATCTGCTGCTGGAATACGTGGTCTTGGTTCTGGGATGACTTCAGGATAACCTGCATACACCATGCCTATGACCTTCTCACCAGGCTGGATTCCCAAATGCTTGCGGAATTTCGGCGAATAAAGAAAAGGCTTGGTGACCCAGAACGTTCCGATTCCTTTACTCCATGCGGCAAGCATAAAGTTTTGTACAAGGGCACTAACCGCTGCAAAATCCTCATCCCAAACTGCCTGACGAGGGTCTTCCTCCAACACAACTAAAAGCTGAATCGGATTGTGTAAAATGCCGCTTTCGAATTTATTATCCTTGCCAATATCGGCTTCAATAGCTTCAGCAAGCTTTTTCCGGCCGTCACCGGCAAACAAGAGAAAACGCCATGGCTCACGCATTTTATGATTGGGGGCCCATACAGCAACGTCCAGCAGTTCTTTAATGGTATCTACCGAAATGGGGTCGGATTTGAACCGTTTAATGGTCCGTCGTTCCTGAATTACATCTATGACATGTTCACTAAAGGGTTGCTCTGTCACGTATATCCTCCTTCACAGGTATAGCTCGTGGATATCACTATAACTATATTTTCAAAATGATAACCATTCTCAATAAAATATACCTTTAGCATTCCTTCCTGTCAACCTGTACATATAAAATTCGAAATGAACCTTCAAAAAATTTATCGCTCTTTTAAAATGCCTCAATTATGTGCTCCGTGACGACTGCGGTTTCGTCAATCAATCGTACAGAGATCATATCAAAACGGATTGGAACATCCTCTATCCCGTTCATATGCAGATAAACAGCGGCTGTCTGGCGAACCTGGGTTATTTTACGTGCCGTGATTGATTCTGCAGGCGTTCCATAATTGGAGCTACTTCGGCTACGTACTTCAATAAACACGAGAATATCATCCTGCGCGGCAATCAGATCCATTTCACCGCTACGACATCGCCAGTTACGCTCTATGATACGATAACCCCGATTTTCCAAAAACGAAGCCGCTGCCTGTTCACCCAAAGCTCCTTTGGCTTTTCGGTGATCCTTGCCTCCGGTCCTCATGTCCCTCATCAGCTGTCATCCCTTGGAGCAAGCTTATCTATTTGATATATATAGGTGAGCACCTCTGCCACTAACTGATATAGCTCAGCAGGAATTTGCTCATCCAAATCAAGCTTGGACAATACCTCAACCAGTGCGGCATCCTCTTGAACGGGAACGCCGTGCTCTTTGGCTTTTTCCAAAATGCTATCCGCAATACGACCGCTTCCTTTGGCAACGACGATTGGGGCTTCGCTCTCACCGGGCGTATATTTAAGGGCGACAGCCTTCTTCCTGGAAGGAGAAGGAGCCTCCAACGGCTCTTTCATATTTTAAGATCGACTCCTTTATACGGCTGAGGCACATAGCTTTGTACCTCCGAAGAGACCAGACCTTTGCTCTCCTGTCCAGTCCTTATCGGCATCGGTTCGGTACGCAACGATAAAAGCTGATATCCTAGTGATTCCAGCGCCGTATGAATGGATTCACGCCCACTGGTCAACAGCGAAGCGGCCCAATCCTGATCGTTATGGAGCTTGAGGCTCACAATCCGGTCCACGACTTGCACATCCACCAATGTCGGCCCTAGCGCCTTCATGTCCAAATCAAACCAAAGCCGGCAGTTGGATGCATCCAGCTCCCCGCGTTTACCACGTCGAGACTGAATCTGGATCGTAGCTGTTTCACGACCATCCGGACCGACAAATGGAATAAACATGTGTACCTGTGCAAAAGGGGCCGTCCGATCCGTATTCAGCAGCAGCTGCTGACCCGTCAGGTGCTGCACGACCTGCTGCGCCGTCTCTTTCAGAGCGGGCGGCAGGTCAGCGCTGCTCATTAACTGGAGCAGCGCCCCTTTCACGGTGTCGGCGTCCGCTGACACCGCACCGCCCGCCGCAGCCGCTAATCCCGGCAGCGGCTGCGCTCCTTCCGGCGGCTCCATACGGGCCGCCGCCGTTCCCTGCGCGGTCTGTGCAGCCGCGCGGTGTACCTGCTGCTCGTGCTCTGCACCGAGCAGCTTCAGCACACGGCCCACCCACGGGTCCTCCGTGGGGGTGAGCTGCGTGCTGGACGGCACGGACGCCGCTGGCTGCACAGCAGCAGCGTCCGTAGCCCGCAGAGCGCCAGCCGCAGGCTGCGGTGCTTCTGTTGCGGGCTGCTCCGGCGCAGCCGTGCCCAGCGCGGGCGGCACCGCCGCGCGCAGCTCTTGCAGCAGCGTACGCAGCCGCTGAAGAGGCGCCTCCGGCGTGGCCGCGTTGCCCGCAGCGGGCTGCGGTGCGGCGGCACGGTCAGCTGTAGCGGCGTCGGCGTTCTTAGGCTGCTGTGTACCCGCTGTAGCAGCTTGCGGCTGCTCCGCTCCGGCACGTGGAGCCCTCAATGCATCAGGGCCCGATTCAGGTGCATTTACACCAGAGTCCGCTACCACGTCCGTGGCTATGGTTCCACGCCCATTAGCTAGTGCTGGTTCCCCGGAGGCAGCACCTTTAGCTACAGATGCAGCAGTTCCAGTCGGAGCATCCGTGTCTGTCGCCGAAGCGCCCGCTTCACCCACCATAGCAGCAAGATTTGCCGCCTGAGTCCCTTTCAGCGTCTCCTTGCCTCCTGCTGCCTGTGCCACTTCTGCCTGCTTTGTAGCAACAGCAGCGGCATCTTTGGACAATACAGGAGCTTGGCCTTCTGGTGCATCTGCAATCACAGCTGAAGAAGCGCCTGATGGAGCAGGGGACATTCGGTCAGCCCCCTTTACCGCTGTTGCTTCTCCCGCCGTACGGTCAGCAGATGCTCCTTGTCCTTGCTGCTTGAATACTGCTTCAAGCTCCTGCTCCAGCGAAGACAAAAGATCATTTAAAGGAGGGCCAAACATCGCCTGTCGCAGGCCGTTTATACTTTCCGCCGTCAACGGCAATCCACGTTGAAAGGCAACCGCTGCTGCCTGCACAAAAGTCTCTATTTGTACTTTTCCCGGCTGCTTCGCCAAAGCGTCTCGTAAAGAAGCCGCATTTTCCGATGTCAACGGTACGCCATTCTTTTGCATCGCCTGTATCAGCTCCCTGTTCTGCGCTGTATCCGGTAGTCCCACCGAATCCAGTACATCTGCCAGCGCTACAGTCTGCTGCCCTGTGTTGGCTGCATCGTTCAAAGGCTTAAGTACAGTCATTCCGCTGGGAGAAGCTGGCTGGACCTGGAGTAATGTGGACTGCCCAGGTTGAAGAGGGGTTTCCAGCTTGGCTCTGACCTGGGAACCTTGAATTTGCAACACAGCCTCACCGCCGTCCTCAGACACCTTTAATACGACGCCTCGCACGACCTGACCTGGCTGCATATCGAGCTTTTTAGCCTCTCCCGCCTTCACATCACCAAGTAATCCTCGAAATACAGATCCGATATTCATAGGGTCCCTCCTCTCTTCATGCCCCATATTCAAGGGGCCTATTTTATTAGGTCAGGATTTTGCAAAATCCTTAGGTATACATTATATCGGCACAGTCCCGACTCATAATAAGTATTTACAGGTCAAACAACGTCGGTTGCTCGATCAACAAATTACCAAGAAAGCTGCGTCTATGCATTGCTGTAGGTCCCAGCGTCAAAATTTGTTCCCTATGCAGCTTCGTAGCGTAACCTTTATGTATGCCAATCCCATATTCCGGGTACTTTGCATCCCATTCACCTTTGCACAATCGATCACGGGTTACCTTGGCAATAATAGAAGCCGCAGCAATAGACTGGCTGTTCGCATCTCCTTTAATAATAGAAAGCTGGGATATAGGCAAATCCACCTTTTCTGCATCTACAAGTAAATAATCAGGAGATACATGCAGAGCCTCAACAGCCTGCTTCATAGCCAAACGAGCTGCCTGTTTAATATTGATGGCATCAATCGTTCGTGCGTCCACATACCCGACTCCTACGGCGATGGCCTTCTCCATAATCAGCTCATAGTAGGTTTCCCTCTTTTTGTCCGTCAGCTTTTTGGAATCATCCACGCCCTCCAGCAGCTCACCGTTCGGCAAAATGACCGCCGCAGCCACAACATCCCCGAATAAACATCCTCGGCCTACCTCATCAATGCCAGCGATGCGCTCATAGGATTGCTCCCAGCACTCTTTTTCATAGCGCAGCATGTCCGTTACCGCTTTTTCTTCCATACTCCCTACCCGCCTATCTATATGTATTTTAAGCTCTGCATCAATTTAATTCAGCTTAACACAGACCTGTCCATCCCAAAACCCCTTTGGTTAACCTACCTTCACATACCAAAAAACCTTCCTCTCTCCGGAGAGATGGGGAAGGTTCTTCCTTGCCACACTATGCTATGCGGTGTATCCGATACATCAGGCAGAATCGAATCAGTAAGGAGCTTCCAAACTGAAACGTCCCAGCTTACCTGCACGCAGCTCACGTAAAATGATTTTTGACGACTTTTCGAGATCTACACGTCCACCGCTGACAATACAGCCGCGTTTACGTCCAATCGCTTCCATGACACTGACAATTTCATCGGCATTTTCCGTATCCTCGGGACGTTCAGTCAGCTCAAAGCGCGCTTCCAGCTCATCCCAGTAATATTGAACCAAATATTTTGTCGCGAAAAAAGCGATATCCTCAACATTCAAAATCTCTTCCTTGATCGCGCCTGTAACTGCCAGACGATAACCAACATTCTGATCCTCGAATTTGGGCCACAAAATACCCGGTGTATCCAGCAGCTCAATTTCACCAATCTTGATCCATTGCTGTGCCTTCGTCACCCCAGGACGATCGCCTGTAGCCGCAATGCTACGTCCTGCCATACGGTTGATCAGAGTCGATTTACCAACATTCGGAATACCAACAATCAAAGCACGCATAGGGCGCGGATTCATACCTTTTGATATCTGTCGATCTATCTTTTCCTTAAGCAGCAACTTGGCCTGAACCGGAATTTCTTTCATCCCTGTGCCTGTTGTAGCATCCACCTGAAAGGCGATATGCCCTTGCTCCTTAAAATAGGCAATCCACTGCTGTGATACAACCGGGTCCGCCAAATCTGCCTTATTTAAAATAATCATTCGCGGCTTGCCCTGCAAAATATCATCAATCATTGGATTTCGGCTGGAAAGCGGCAATCGAGCATCAATCAACTCAATTACCAAATCAATCAGCTTTAATTTTGCTTCAATTTGGCGGCGCGCTTTGGTCATATGACCAGGAAACCATTGTATCGTCACCGTCATCACCTCATTGATCGTAACTCCTAACGTTTCCCATAGGGTTATGCGTCAGGATTACGGCAGCTATGCTGCATATTAGTTGTTCTAGTGGTTAATCCACTTCATATCCTTCACCGGCCAGAAAATAACATCAGCACGACCGACGACTTCCTTCAAATCAATATATCCAATCATCCGACTATCTGTACTGTTGGAACGGTTATCTCCCATAACAAAAATATGTCCTGCCGGAACTTTACCATCCTTAAAATTTTCATTTGGGAAATTTGTAAACTTGTTGTAAAGCTCACCATTTTGATGCGCTTCCTCCACTGGAGCTTTCAAGTAAGGCTCCTGAATAGGTTTACCATTCACCGTAATCGTGTCACCTTCTACCTTAACCGTGTCGCCCTCAACGGCAATGACGCGCTTTATGAAGTCTCTTCCTTCATCCGGCACATGAAACACGATTACCTCTCCCGGTTTTGGGGAACGGAAATCATACAAAATTTCATTTACAATGACACGTTCTCCGGTATGAAAGTTTGGCTGCATCGACGGACCATCCACAATAAACGGCTTAAAAAGAAACCAACGGATTAAAAAGACCAACACTAACGCGATAACGATGGCCTTGATCCACTCGAAAATCTCATTTTTCGGTTTACGCTTGGGTGTGCCATCCTGTTCAGTCGGATGCTGTATAGCTCCTTGTCCTACTTCTTGCTCCATAGCTCACTGTCCTCTCTTTACGGTCAATAATCCACAGTTCCCTATGTACGTAGAAAAAACGAAAGGAGCTTGTAATCAAGCCCCTTTCGTTATTCGTTGTATTAACGACGAATTTCTTTAATTCTCGCTGCTTTACCGCGCAGTTCACGAAGATAATAAAGCTTCGCACGACGCACTTTACCACGGCGAGCCACGTCGATTTTATCGATTTTCGGGGAATGAAGCGGGAAAGTTCTTTCCACACCTACACCGTAAGAAATTTTACGAACTGTAAAAGTCTCACTGATTCCACCACCACGGCGTTTAATTACAACACCTTCAAACAACTGGATACGCTCACGAGTTCCCTCAATAACTTTCACGTGCACTTTCAAAGTGTCACCGGGACGAAAGTTAGGCAAATCTTTACGCAGTTGTTCTTCAGTGATCGCTTGGACGATATTCATCTATGACTCCCTCCTTCCGTACAGGTGTTCATGCATCTTCTGGAAACACATCCGTTTCCTTCATCATCCACAGAGGACCACCGTATTACACACAACAGATGTATTGTATCATGGAGGATACCGCATTGCAACAAGAAAAAGGGATTTGACCAAACATTATATTTAATTAATTACATTATAAAACAGGTTAGCACCTGCTTTCAAATCCACTCATTGCTAAAGCTCTTCAATACACTCTTCCCATGATCAATCCATCTTGCGCTGTTCCTCTATCCATACCCGTTCCTTGCTTGTCAATTCAGCCTGCTCCAGCAGATCCGGTCGACGTTCCATCGTACGACACAGCGCCTCCTGTCGTCTCCAGGCATCAATATTAACGTGATGTCCTGACAACAGCACCTCTGGTACCTTCCAGCCCCGAAACTCAGCAGGTCTCGTATAATGCGGGTACTCCAGCAGACCCGTACTGAAAGAGTCCGTTACTGCACTCGTTTCATTGCCCAGCACTCCAGGCAGCAACCGTGCCACACTATCTATAGCGACCATGGCGGGCAGTTCCCCACCAGTCAACACATAATCTCCGATAGAAAGCTCATCCGTCACCAAATACTCGCGAATACGCTCATCATAGCCCTCATAATGCCCGCATATAAAAATAAGATGGTCCTCTTTAGCAAGCTCCTCCGCTTTCTTTTGCGTAAAAGTCTCACCTTGCGGACACATCAAAATAATACGCGGAGCTTTCAAACCTGCACTCAATCCGGCCTCTTCACCTTGAACAACTTCGTCTGTGTTCCCTAATATGGTTGGATGCTCTGCTTCATCCAATAACGTCTCCACCGCAGTGAAAATCGGGTCAGGCTTCAATACCATCCCGCCCCCACCGCCATAGGGTGTATCATCCACTTGACCATGCTTGTTCCCGGCATATTGGCGAAAATTAACCGCTTGCAGTGATATGATTCCCTTATCCCTTGCTTTTCCCAGAATGCTTGCATTAAATACACCGTCAAACATTTCGGGAAACAGGGTCAGCACATCCACCCGCATTACAGTAGTCCTTCCATCAACCGTACCGTAACCCGTTTTTCAGGCACGTTTACATCCAAAATGACATCTTCTATATACGGCAACAGCAGTTCCTTACCATCAGGCATTGTGACTACCCATACATCGTTAGCTCCTGGTGTCAAAATCTCTTTCACTACACCAAGCTTTTCTCCGTCTTCTGTCACTACTTCCAGGCCAACAACTTCATGAAAATAGAACTCATTTTCCTCTAGTTCGCCTAGCCGTTCAGCGGATACCTTCAATAAGCTGCCTTTATACTTTTCAACATCATTGATGTTGTGATATTCCTTGAATTTGGCTACAACCATATTTTTTTGAAAACGTGCTGTTTCAACAGTTACAGGGATCGGCGCTTTACCATCCACAGGAATGATCAACAGCTCACTGCCTTTGTCAAAACGATCCTCCGGGAAATCAGTCGTCGCTAATATTTTAAGCTCGCCGCGGATTCCGTGTGTATTCACAATTTTCCCGACATTAAAGAATTGCTGCATCGTGTTCCTCCTGCATATAATCGGTCCCGCTCCATATCATCTTCATCATGTACGAAAAAGGGTTAGGACATACATCCTAACCCACTTTCGTATATCTTTAAGATATGATGTCTACGGTAACCCGTTTATCCATCTTAACGGCTGCTGATGTAACCACAGTGCGAAGCGCCTTGGCGATACGACCCTGCTTGCCAATGATTTTGCCTACATCCTCAGGATGCACGCTAAGCTCATATACGACAAGCCGATCCTTCTCCAAGGTCTTCACGGTTACATCTTCCGGATGATCGACTAAAGCCTTAGCAATGATTATCACTAATTCTTCCATGGTTGACCCTCCGCATCAGCACCTTATTTCTGTTGTTTAAGCTCATGAAACTTTTTCATTACGCCCGCTTTGCTAAGCAAGTTGCGGACTGTATCGGATGCTTGTGCGCCATCTTGCAACCATTTCAACGCTTTATCTTCATCAATTTTTACAACTGCTGGTACTGTAATAGGGTTGTAATAACCGATTTCTTCGATAAAACGACCGTCACGCGGGGAACGGGAATCCGATACCACGACGCGATAGAAAGGAGCTTTATGTGCACCCATACGTTTCAGACGAATACGAACTGCCACGAAAATTCACCTCCTTCAAAAAGTAGACTGTATATTGTTATCCTATAATTCCAACGGCCTATTAGCCTTAACGGAAAGGAAACTTCATACCTTTACCCATACCCTTCAACTGCTTCAGAGCTTTGTTTTTGCCACCCTTGGGTCCCATCATATCTGAGAACTGCTTCATCATGCGCCGCATTTCATCAAATTGCTTGATCAGGCGATTTACCTCAGCCAGTGATGTTCCACTGCCTACAGCAATCCGCTTGCGGCGGCTATGATTAATCATGTCCGGGTTTTGCTTTTCTTGTGTGGTCATGGAATGAACGATAGCCTCAATCCGGCCCATCTGCTTATCATCCACTTTGACATCTTTCATTTGCTTCATATTGCCCATGCCGGGAATCATATCGAGAATCTGGTCGATTGGGCCAAGCTTTTTAACTTGATCCATCTGCTCCAGAAAATCTTCGAAGGTAAATTCAGCATTGCGCATTTTCCGTTCCATTTCCTTCGCCTTATCGGCGTCGATATTGGATTGCGCTTTTTCAATCAGGGACAACATGTCGCCCATACCCAAAATCCGTGAAGCCATCCGTTCCGGATGAAACGGCTCCATCGCATCCAGCTTTTCACCCAATGTAGCAAACTTGATCGGGCATCCGGTCACAGCCTTAACCGACAAGGCCGCACCACCGCGGGTATCACCGTCCAGCTTCGTTAGTACAACCCCTGTTAACTCCAAGCTGGTGTTAAAGTGCTCTGCCACGTTTACTGCATCCTGACCAGTCATGCTATCAACAACCAGCAGAACTTCGTCCGGCTTAACGTCCGCATGAATCTGACGCAACTCTTCCATAAGCTCTTCATCCACATGAAGACGACCAGCAGTATCTATAATAACGTAGTCATTACCGTTATCCTTGGCATGCTGTAAGCCCTGTTTTGCAATCTCCACCGGGCTTGTCTGATCACCAAGCGTAAATACAGGAGCATTAATCTGCTCACCAAGTACCTGTAGCTGCTTGATCGCAGCCGGTCTATATATATCACCAGCTACAAGCAATGGGCGATGATTTTGCTTTTGCAGCAGCTTCGCCAGCTTACCGGATGTCGTCGTCTTACCTGCGCCCTGGAGACCCACCATCATAATGACCGTAGGCGGTTTGTTTGCCTTGGCAAGCTTGGCTTGACTGCCACCCATCAACTCGGTCAGTTCCTTGTTCACGATGTCGATGATTACCATACCTGGTGTAAAGCTGTCCATCACTTCCTTGCCGATGGATTTCTCCTTCACCTTGGCAATAAAGTCCTTTACAACCTTGAAGTTAACGTCCGCCTCCAGCAAAGCTAATCGTACTTCGCGCATCGCCTGAGCTACATCATCCTCAGACACTTTTCCTTTGCCGCGCAGTTTACTGAATACATTTTGCAAGCGGGTCGATAATCCTTCAAATGCCATATTTTCGCACCTCCTTGTCTACCAGGGTTGTTTGTTTACTAATCTATATGACCTACAATTCCTGCAGGCGATTTACAATTTGATTAACATGTTGCAGAGTGCCCTCATCGGGTTCACCGATTTTACCGAAAGCTTCATACAACGCCGTATTTAGTTCTTCCAGATCTCGGCTTCTGCGCTCGTGTTTACTAAGCAATCCGAGCTTTTCCTCATACATTTCCAGCACCTGCTCGGCACGTTTAATATGCTCATACACGGCCTGACGGCTAATTTGAAATTCCGAGGCAATCTCTCCCAGAGAAAAATCGTCATGGAAGTAATATTTCAAAAACATCTGTTGCTTCTCCGTAAGTAAAGGTTCATAGAAGTCAAACAGTCGGTTAATCCGGTTTGTCTTTTCCAGCCGATTCTCCTGACTCATCGCGTATACCTCCATCGTCAAGGAAAAACACTTTACAGTTCTTTTCAACGATCCTTATCATACATAAAAGAAAAGAAGATGTCAAGCGTTATCCCTTGTCAACCAAAAAAAAGCCAATCCACTGCCCTTAAACGGAAGTACGAATCGGCTTTTTGTCTACTAGGATTTAAACTCTTACCGGAGTAAGGTACAACAGAACAGCCAGAAAATGAAGTATGCTGCCTGCCAGAACAAACATATGCCAGATCGCATGATGATACGGAAACGCCCGCCACACATAGAAGATTGTGCCCAATGTGTACATTAGACCGCCCACGAACAATAGCGTCATGCCCCCGGCGGGAACAGCTGCCACCAGCGGGTTCCAGGCAATGATGATAAGCCAGCCCATGACAATGTAGAACACGGTAGACATGAACAGGAAGCGCTTGGTGAAGAATGCCTTGAACAGCACACCAAACAGGGCGATTCCCCAAATAACGCCAAACAGCGTCCAGCCTAAAGTCCCGCGCAGTGCAACGAGCATAAACGGAGTGTAGCTGCCTGCAATGAACAGGTAAATGCAAGAATGATCGAATATCTCGAACAAATCCTTCAATTTTCCTTCGCGCAGACTATGAAGCAACGTGGAATTGGTGTACAACAGCAACATCGTGATTCCGTAAATCGTGAAACTGACGACATGCCAAGTGGTCCCTTTCAAGCTTGCAAAAACAATGAGCAGCACAAGTGCCGCGACACTTAAAACGGCTCCAATTCCGTGTGTGATGGCATTGGCTATTTCTTCCCGGCGGGAATAAGTATAGGTATTCGCCATTGGTTCTTCACCCGGCTTCCTGTGAAATATTTTTATATTCTAAAAATCATATCCGGCGCCGACAGACCCTTTCTTTCATTATACATCCCTGTGATCTCACGCAGCAACCGGACCCTACAACAAACCTGATTAAGCCTGTTCTTCCTCACCCGGAGCGTTTTCATCAACGCCTTCTTCCTGAATCAAACCAGCGAACAACGCGTGAACGAATTGCTCGGAGTCAAATGGCTGGAGATCATTCACCTTTTCACCCAAGCCTACCAGTTTCACCGGCAAATTCAGCTCTTGGCGGATCGCCACGACAATACCACCCTTCGCTGTACCATCCAGCTTCGTCAGCACCAGCCCGGTTACGCCACTTTTCTCCCCAAACATTTTGGCTTGATTAAGTGCGTTTTGTCCGGTTGTGGCATCAAGTACCAGCAATACTTCATGAGGGGCGTCTGGAATTTCGCGCTGGATCACACGGAAAATTTTATTCAGCTCCTCCATCAGATTGCTTTTATTCTGGAGACGTCCTGCGGTATCACACAGTAGCACATCTACCTGACGCTGCTTGGCAGCCTGTACCGCATCAAACATAACCGCGGCTGGATCGGAACCGGATTGCTGTTTGATGACCTCTACACCAGCCCTTTCGCCCCATACCTCCAGTTGTTCAATCGCACCCGCACGGAACGTATCCCCGGCGGCCAGCAATACTTTTTTACCCTCTTGTTTAAAACGGTGCGCCAGCTTGCCAATGGTTGTTGTTTTGCCAACACCATTGACACCGACGAACAGAATGACTGTAATCCCGTCAGGGCTCATTTGAAGCTGACTGTTGTCATTGCCCCGCAGCAACTCAGACAGCTTTTCCGATAATACAGGCTGTAGCTCGGATGCGTCCTCGATTTTGCGTTTCTTCACTTCTCCTCGCAGGTCTTCAATGAGGTTCATAACGGTGTTGACACCAACATCGGCACCGATCAGAATTTCTTCAAGCTCCTCATAAAACTCCTCATCAATCTTCTTGCGGCGAATCATCAGATCCGATACTTTTTCAACAAAACCTTTGCGTGTTTTTTCTAAACCGTCCTTGAACTGTTTGGTGACGGATTCGGTTTTGCTTGCAATGCTTTCCTTTAATTTCCTAAAGAAACTCATAGGTTCCCTCCGTTGATCTGAAAATATGTTATTTTATGTCAGGCAATCTCAGCTTCATCATTGTCCAGCTTGACGGATACGAGCTTGGAAACCCCGCCTTCTTCCATCGTAACCCCATACAACACATCGGCTTCTTCCATCGTTCCCTTGCGATGTGTAACTACAATGAATTGTGTCTGCGCGGAGAATTCCCGCAAATATTGGGCAAAACGCACCACGTTGGCTTCGTCCAGTGCGGCCTCTACTTCATCCAGCACACAGAATGGGACAGGCTTGACATGTAAAATGGCAAACAATAGCGCCATCGCCGTTAACGCCCGCTCGCCTCCTGACAGTAGCTGCAAGTTTTGCAGTTTTTTGCCTGGCGGCTGGGCTACGATGTCAATTCCCGTCTCTAACATGCGTTCTGGGTCAATGAGCACCAGATCGGCACGTCCGCCTCCGAACAGCTTGGAGAACACCGTACCAAATTCGCGCCGGATGGCATCGAAAGTGGCTTTGAAGCGTTTGGACATTTCATCATCCATTTCTCGAATAACCTGATAGAGCGTTGTCTTGGCCTCGACCAGATCAGACTTCTGCTCATCGAGAAACGTATAACGCTCATGCACACGCTGGTATTCCTCAATGGCACCCAGGTTTACTTCGCCCAATGCAGAAATACCTCGTTTGAGCCTTTGCACCTCGGCCTGCGTACCTTCTATATCTTCTGGTATCGGATAACGCTGCTTGGCCAGCTCATAGCTGAGTTCATAGTCATCACTTAATTTTTTCAGCACGTTCTCCAGCTCTACATCAAGCCGATTCACTCCAATTTCTGTCTGGCGAAGCTGTTCTTCGACCGACTTGAGCTGAACGCGCTGCTCTTTCGTCTCGTTTTCGGCCACTTCCAGCTTTTTGGACAAGCTGCTGCGTGCAGCACGCTTAAATTCCAATTGCTGCGAAGCCTCTTCCTTTTTAAGCCGATACTGATTGAGATTTTCAATCTGCTTCACGCTTTCCTGCTCATTGGTCAGCAGATCAGCTTCGATGGAAGCAAGCAAGGTCTTGTTCTGTCGCGAATCCTTGCCAAGGGTATCATAATCCCCCCGTAATCTACGCAGCTGTTCTTCCAGTGAAAAACGCTCCTGATCCAGCTTTCCTTCTCTTACCTTGAGATTCGTAAGTTCTCCCTGTAGCTGTTCTTTCGCAGATTCGTTGGCCTTACGGGCAAATTCAGCGGCATGGATAGCCTGGTGGGTTTTCTTCTCTTCTTCCTCCAGCGCAGCTAATTTCAGCAACGCCTCTTCACGGGAAGCTTCCAGTTCCTTGATCTCCTGATCAAAACCCTTCTTCTCCTGACCAGATGCAGCCACCTGCTCCAGAACATGACGAAGCTCATGCTCCAGTTGTTTGAGTTCCATTGCTGCCTGCTGCTCTTCGCCGCGCTTCACATCGCCGCCCTGACGCAGCTCGTCCAAACGGGTCTGTGTCTCTTCCAACTGACGTTTTGCATCTACTGCGCTCTGACGCAGCCTTGCAATTTGTTGCTCTGTATCGATAATATCCTGATCAAGCTGATCCAGCTGACGTTTACGTCCAAGCAAATTGGCATTTTTCTTGAATTGGCTACCACCTGTCATGGAACCACCTGCATTGACGACATCACCTTCCAGCGTCACGACGCGATATCTATATTGACAACGAGCCGCAATACGGTTCGCATCTTCCAGCGTACGGGCAATAACCACATTTCCCAGAAGGCTGCCTACAATGCCAGCATACCGTTCATCATACTGAACAAGATCCGCACCGATTCCGACAAAACCCTCGGCGCCTTCCACGATTTGGCGTTCACCCGCCCCAATTTGACGCGGACGGATTACATCCATAGGCAAAAACGTCGCTCTGCCCAACTGACGCTGCTTCAAAAAACTGATCGCCTGTCTGGACACCGATTCATTTTCCATCACGATATGCTGCATCGAAGCGCCCAAAGCCGTTTCCATCGCCTGCTCTAAATGCTCAGGTACCCGGATCAGCTCTGCTACAGCTCCATGCACGCCATGCAGGGTTTCTTTGCGTGCCGCCTTCAGCACTTCTTTAACGCCCAGCATAAAGCCGTCGAAGTCATCCTGCATTTCCTTCATCGTATCTCGGCGTGAAATTTGGGCCTCGCGTTTTTGTTCCCATTTGCGGACAGTACCCTGGCTTTCTTCCAGCAGCTTTTGTAGCGCTTGGTATTTTTCGCTTCCCTGAATATATCCGCTGCGTAGACTGCTGATTTCCTGACCAAGCTTCTGAACAGCCGTTTCCAAACCCTTTTTACGCTGTTCCAGTTCAGCTTTCTGAGCTTCCCATTTGCCGGATTCATCACTTACACGAGTCACCCGCCGTTCCAACGCTTCCTTCTGCTGGTCGGTATAACGGATTTCGTTACGGGCCTGTGCCATCTGATTCATCAGCTCCAGCAGTCCGCCCTTTAGGTTTTCCTCCTGCTCCTGGCTGATTCCACCTGTGACACCAATCAGCTTCGCCTCTTCGTCGGATAGCCGTTCACGTAGCTCGTCAAGCTCGACAGTCAATGCAGACAGTTTTTCGTTCAGTAGATCCAGCTCACTTTTGCGCTCGGAATGACGTGATTCGCTCGTGCTGAGCGATAATATGAGTTGCTCCCGGTTTGCCTCCAGATTGCGTGTGCGCTCTTTTAACAGTTCGCCGTAGCCTTCGCTCTTTTCCGTAGCTTCACTGTATTGCAACAGATCCCTTTGCAGCCGTTCCACTTGCTCCTCCAGCTGACGCAGCTCGTTACGATCGCTCTCCAGCATCGCATCATGACGGGACACCACCGTAGACAGCTGTAGCTGCTCCTGCTGCAACAAAGCCAGCTTGGAAGTCGCATCGCTCCACGAGGTATGAATCTGCTCAATCTGATGGACATACATCGAAATTTCTTTCGATTTCAGTTCACCCCGCAGCTCCTTAAAGTGGATCGCCTTTTCCGACTGCTCCTTGAGCGGTCCGATCTGATCCTCCAGCTCACTGACCAAATCATGAATTCGAAGCAAATTTTGCTCCGTGTCATCCAACTTACGAACTGCATCTTTTTTACGTGATTTATATTTCACGATACCGGACGCTTCCTCAAAAATCCCCCGGCGGTCCTCGGAACGGGTACTCAAAATCTCTTCAATGCGCCCCTGTCCGATAATGGAATAAGCTTCTTTACCAATTCCTGTATCCATAAACAGCTCGGTAATATCACGGAGTCTGCATGATTGTCGGTTAATGAAATATTCACTATCCCCACTGCGATGCACACGCCGCGTGACCGTGACTTCTCCAAAATCAAGAGGCAACGCCTGATCCTCATTATCCAGCGTAAGCGACACTTCGCCGTAATTAACAGCCTTACGAGCATCACTACCCGCAAAAATAATGTCCTCCATTTTACCGCCGCGCAGTGATTTGGCGCTCTGTTCACCCAGCACCCAGCGAATACCGTCGGATATATTACTCTTTCCGCTTCCGTTAGGTCCGACGACCGCTGTAATGCCGCGGACAAATTCCATCTCCGTTTTATCTGCAAACGATTTGAAGCCCGCCAGCTCAATGCGCTTTAAAAACATACTCAATCTCACCTCTAACATTTAAATATGCTTGTACAACACGTATACTTGGTTAACAAGAATTATCCCTATTGTAGCACAAGACTACCGCGGATAAAGCGTGGCAAGACATACAATGCTACAGCAGCAAAGCCACGAAAAAAGAGCAAAACGCAGTCCATTCGCCTTTGCGGGCCGGGACTCCCCGCGGACTGCCCTTTGCTCTTACTTTGTGTCCCCTGCTCGTGTAACCCGTCCGGGCCGCTCAGGTACCGATTACGATTCTGCCAGCTTCAAACGGTTTAAGGCTACTGCCGCCGCCTGCTGCTCAGCTTCCTTTTTGGAGCGTCCTGTACCTGTACCCAGCCGTTCGCTGTCCATATATACCTCAGCTACAAACTCGCGCTCATGGGCAGGTCCGCGCTCCTCCACGATCTTGTATTCAAGCATCCCCATGTTATGATGCTGCGTCAGTTCCTGAAGCTCTGTTTTGAAATCACTCATCTGTAGCTTACCGTTTAATACAATTTGAGGAAAAATATAACGTTCCAGAAACGACCGGACGGCATCCAGACCCTGATCCAAATAAAGCGCGCCTACGAACGCTTCGAATACATCGGCCAACAAAGCCGGACGAGTACGTCCGCCTGTCAGCTCTTCACCTTTGCCAAGCAGTACATATTGCCCGAACTCAAGTCCGACAGCAAATTTCACCAGAGAAGGCTCACAGACAATGGCTGCACGCAGCTTGGTCAGCTCACCTTCTGGCCGGTTAGGGTACTGATTGTACAATTGCTCGGATACGGTCAGCTCCAGAACTGCGTCGCCTAAAAACTCAAGCCGCTCATTGTCTGCATGCTGACTGAACCGATGTTCATTTACGTAGGAAGCGTGCGTAAAGGCCTGCTTCAGAAGCTGCCGGTTGTTGAATTGAATATGAAGTTTATGCTGTAATTGCTTCAAGTCTCCACTCAACGAACTGACCCCTTACGCTTCATATTTTTTTAGAATAACCGTAGCATTGTGACCACCAAAACCGAAGGAATTGGACATCACTACATTCAGTTTCGCTTTTCTCGGCTCGTTAGGTACATAATCCAGATCGCAAGCCGGGTCCTGATTATCCAGATTAATCGTCGGCGGAATGGTCTGATGCTGGAGAGCCAATCCGCAAATCACGGCTTCAACACCGCCAGCTGCACCCAACAAGTGTCCAGTCATTGACTTGGTTGAGCTAATTGCGACTTTATAGGCGTGGTCTCCGAGCGTTTTCTTAACCGCTTCTGTTTCCGATTTGTCACCGACTGGCGTGGATGTACCATGCGCATTGATATAATCAATATCTTCAGGATTCAACCCTGCGTCGCGGATCGCCATTTTAATACAGCGTGCTGCACCATCCGGATCTGGCTCTGTCATATGATGTGCATCGCCGGACAGACCGTAGCCGATCACTTCGCCGTAAATACGTGCGCCACGCTTCAATGCGTGCTCCAACGATTCCAAAATCAGAACACCGGAGCCTTCACCCATAACAAATCCGTCTCTCTCTGTATCAAAAGGACGACTTGCCTTCTCAGGCTCATCATTACGAGTGGACATCGCCCGCATCGAACAAAAGCCAGCCATTCCAATCGGACGAATCGTTGCCTCGGCTCCGCCGCAAATCATAGCGTCAGCATCACCACGCTGAATCATGCGGAACGAATCGCCGATCGCATGACTACCCGTTGCACAAGCCGTAACCGGTGATGTATTAGGTCCTTTAGCGCCGAGCGAAATCGATACTTGACCCGAACCCATATTAGCAATCATCATCGGGATAAAGAAAGGACTTACGCGTTTAGGTCCTTTTTCAATCAGCGCATTGTGCTGATCCTCCCAGGTACCCAATCCGCCAATACCGGAGCCAACGGATACACCAACACGCTCGGCATCGGCGTTCTCTCCGATTACGAGTCCGCTATCCTTGAGTGCCAATTTACTGGCGGCAACGGCGAATTGTACAAAACGATCCATTTTTCGGGCATCCTTGCGCTCCATATAATCCTCAGGATTAAAATCCTTAATAGAAGCGGCAATTTTCGTTGTATATTCACTGGTATCGAAAGCTTCGATTTCACTGACGCCAGATTTTCCAGCCATCAGATTATCCCACAGTGTGTTCAAATCCTGTCCCAGCGAAGTGATTACACCCATTCCTGTTATGACAACACGTTGTTTCAAAGATAATCACCTCTATGTCTACTGCATATTGTATTTCAAGACCGTACGCTCTTGTGTGCAAAAATAATATAGAATCAACTAAAGTTAGTAATGCCACATACTCCAGCCTTGACTAAGTCATGCCGAGCCAAGCTCAAGAACACGCGGCAATTCCGTCTTTAGTTCAATCTGTATAATTAGGAGAAAGTCCCGCCTGTAACAGAACGGGACTCTTGTTGACTTGAATTAGGTATGAGATTGTATGTACTTTACAACTTCACCTACGGTTGTAATTTTCTCTGCATCTTCATCAGAGATTTCCATATCAAACTCATCTTCCAATTCCATAACCAATTCAACTACATCGAGAGAATCAGCGCCTAAATCATCTTTGAAAGATGCTTCAAGTGTAACTTCGGCTTCGTCGGCTCCCAAACGGTCAACGACAATGCGTTTTACACGCTCCAATACGTCGGACATCCGGCTCACCTCCTCCTTAGGTATTATACGAAAATTACAATTAAAATGCCATAGAAGAGAGTTTTCAATCACTACTCTTCTTCGGGGCATGCGGATTAGCAACATGTAGCTACATGTACATGCCGCCATCCACATGCAAAGTCTGGCCCGTCATGTATGAGGAAGCATCAGAGGCCAAAAATAGCACCACATCCGCAATTTCCTCAGGCCGTCCGAGACGGGCCAGCGGAATACCGCTGAGCATATTATCACGCAAATCATCAGCAAGCACCTGTGTCATTTCGGTATCAATGAATCCCGGGGCTACGCAGTTGACTGTAATACCTCTCGAAGCAAGCTCCCTCGCGGACGATTTGGTAAGACCAATCACTCCTGCTTTGGCAGCCACATAGTTGGCTTGTCCTGCGTTGCCGAGTACGCCGACAACGGAAGAAATATTGATAATCCGACCGGACCGCTGCTTCATCATCGGACGCGTCGCAGCCTTGAGACAATTAAACACACCTTTCAGATTCGTCTCGATCACCTGATCGAACTCCTCTTCCTTCATACGCATGATTAAATTATCTCTTGTTATTCCGGCATTATTCACCAGAATATCGATCTGGCCCCAAGCGCCGATCACATCCTTGATTAACCGATCTGCCTCATCGGCGCGACCGACATTAGCCTGAACCGTAATAGCTTCCACGCCTTTGGCACGAATTTGCTCCGCAACCTCTGCCGCAGCCGCTTCACTACCAGCGTAGTTTACCGCTACATTAGCGCCTGCTTCAGCCAACGCCAATGCGATACTGCGGCCGATCCCCCGTGACGCCCCTGTAACGAGCGCCGTTTTTCCACTTAATGGCTTAGACATCATCCAGCCTCCCCTTGCAAGTATATAACCGTTAAGGCGATAATTGCTACTTTTAACGGGCCTCCAAGGCTTCCGTTACCGAAACAAGCGATTCCAGGCTGCTTATATTATACAGCTTAACCGTTTTGTCGATCTTTTTAACCAGTCCTGTCAAAACACTGCCCGGTCCAAACTCGACAAAAGTGTCAACTCCCTGCTCCAACAGCCATGCTACACTGTCTTCCCACAATACTGGGGAATAGACCTGCTCGACCAGTAGCTGGCGAATTTCTCCACCCTCACACACAGGTTTCGCTGTGACATTGGCTACAACCGGAACCTGAGCTTTGGAAAAAGCTACGTCTTCCAGCTTGCCGGACAACTTAATCGCTGCTTCCTTCATTAGCGAAGAATGAAAAGGACCACTGACCTCCAAAGTAATAGCACGCTTGCCACCCGCTTCCTTCACGCGTTCAGCGACAGCGGCTACGCCCTCCTTCGCACCGGATACGACAATCTGCCCCGGGCAGTTGATGTTCGCCAATTCGACCAGTTGACCGGATTCCGTAATATCACGGCATAGTGTAGCCAACGCTTCACGGTCGGCTCCCAGTACAGCAGCCATCCCGCCTTGTCCAGAAGGAATGGCTTGCTCCATGAACTCGCCACGAGTACGAACGATCTCAACTGCATCTTCAAATGCAAGTACGCCGGAAGCAACGAGCGCGCTGTATTCTCCAAGACTGTGTCCAGCCACGTAATCAGGGCGAATGCCCTTTTCCTTGAACGCTTCATACAATGCAATGCTCGCCGTCAACAGCGCAGGCTGCGTATTGGATGTTTGCTTCAAGGCTGTATCTGGACCTTCAAAAATCAGTGAGCTTAGCGCGAAACCCAACCGTTCGTCCGCTTGGCGGAACACTTCTCTAGCTGCTGGAACCGCTTCATAAGCATCTTTAGCCATACCTACAGCTTGTGAACCCTGACCGGGAAATATAAATGCCGTTTTGCCCATCGTGTATGCACCTCTCTGTATCCAATGCTTGTCCTGTAAAGTACCAGACAAATTCAATATTGTATCAAACCCGCCGCTTTCTTACCAGACAAGAACCGACGCGCCCCAAGTCAAACCACCACCGAAGCCCACCATTAATACTCGGTCGCCTTCCTTCATACGGCCTTCCTCGGCTGCTTCTACAAGCGCAAGAGGAATGGATGCAGCTGATGTATTCGCATATTTATGAACATTTATGACAACCTTTTCTTCCGGTAGATCCAAACGCTGCATCGCCGATTGAATAATACGAATATTGGCTTGATGCGGAACAAACACATCAATATCATCCTTGGAAAGCCCTGCTTTTGCCAGCACATCGACGGTTGCTGTCCCCATAACACGTACCGCGAACTTGAACACTTCGCGTCCGTTCATGTAAATATAGTGTTGCTTGTTTTCTACGGTATCCGCACTCGCAGGCAAACGTGAACCGCCAGCTTCCAGCTTAAGCAATCCGCCTCCTGCTCCTTCGGCACCGAGATCAAAGGATTGGAATCCTCTACCCTCAGGTACTTCACCAATTACTACCGCCCCTGCACCGTCTCCGAAAAGAACACAAGTATTGCGGTCTGTATAATCCGTGATCCGGGAAAGACAGTCTGCCCCAATGATTAACGCATTATTATAAATGCCCGTCTTAATAAAGCTCGTCGCAGTTGCCAGCCCATATACAAACCCTGAGCATGCCGCAGACAAATCAAAAGCCGCTGCGCCTTTGGCTCCGAGCTTGTCCTGAAGAATGCAGGCAGTCGAAGGAAACGCCATGTCCGGCGTAACCGTAGCCACAATGATCAGATCCAAATCCTGTGCGGTCATACCTGCGGATGCCAATGCCTTAATCGCTGCTTCATAAGCCAGATCGGATGTGGCCTGCTCTGGAGCCGCAATGTGGCGCTCCTGAATTCCTGTACGACTGACAATCCATTCGTCACTTGTTTCCACAATTGCTTCCAAATCTTTGTTCGTTAATATTTTCTCAGGTACGTATTTCCCTGTTCCGATAACACCAACCGGCCGCAAATTATTCATATCGTCACTCACTTCCTGCTGATTTCCTTGGATATACTTTCCACCAACTGGTTTTGCAAGGCCGTACGGGCCTGTCTTACCGCGTTTTTGACGGCAATGCCGTCAGATGAACCGTGACCCTTCAAGACGAGTCCGCTCAGCCCCAGTAATGGAGCGCCGCCATGCTCTTTGTAGTCCAGCTTATCTTTCAAACCGCGAAGCTCACGCATAATCAGGGCCGCTGCCAGCTTGGTCTTTAAAGATTTACTAAACTGCTCCTTTAAGAGAGAAAATATCGCACCCGCCGTACCTTCCAGCGATTTCAGCATGATGTTTCCGGCGAATCCGTCACACACCAGCACATCGCAATTTCCGGTCAGTACGTCTCTGGACTCTACATTACCTACAAAATTAACAGGCAACTGCTCAATCAGAGGGAAAGCCAGTTTCGTCAATTCATTGCCCTTCCCTGCTTCCGTCCCAACATTCAGCAAACCCACTCTGGGGGAAGCCACACCATGAACCTTTTGGCGGTACAAGCTACCCATCAGGGCATATTGGGCAAGATGTTCAGGCTTGGCGTCCATATTAGCTCCCAAGTCCAACGCCAGCACACCCTGATCGTCAATCGTCGGAATCATCGGTGCGAGAGCAGGACGCTCGATGCCTTCCATTCTCCCGACCACCAGCAGCCCTGTCGTCATCAGCGCACCTGTATTACCTGCCGATATCATGGCATCCGCTTCGCCTTCTTTGACCATTCGGCCAGCTACGACCATCGAGGCATCCTTTTTACGTCGTACTGCCTTCACAGGCTCGTCCTGCGCATCTATCGTTTCAGATGTATGGCGAATGCTGAGATTCGCGGGCAGCACTCTGCCGTTCAGCACCGATTCAATTCGTTCCCGGTCACCAACCAGCGTAATGTCTGTATCCTTCCATTCCGCCGCCGCAGATAGCGCGCCCTCTACTGTCGCCATGGGGGCATTGTCTCCCCCCATGGCATCAATGGCGATCCGCATGCTGACTTCCTCCTTCGCTATACTCTTCCTCTGTGGAGCGATAAATGACAAAGTTCCCCTGGAACACCATTTCTTCTCCCACGTAAGCAAACACTTCCACTTTGGCTTTCCCTTTTTGCTCGGGATTTGAACGTACATATGCTTTGGCAATGCACTTTTCTCCCAAATGAACGGGGCGGACAAAGCGGATATCCGCCGAAGCGGTCAACGCTATCTCATCATTAATCACGGCAACAGCCAAGGAATTGGCCTGGGCAAACACATAATGCCCCCGCGCAATGCCAGTACGTGAAAAGATATGCTCTTCTTTAATTTCAAAAATGGAAATACCGCTTCTGTCCAACTGGAGATCAACGATATCCCCGATCACTTCATGTAAAGGCAGGGAGCGAACCTGATCGTAGGAACGCTCAGCCATCAGCTTCAGTCGCTCCCGCAGCTCCGGGATACCCAATTCCATCCGATCCAGCCGAATCGTCTGAATGCTCACCTTAAGTTGTCTCGTCAGTTCCTGATCCGTTACGAACGGATTCTCATCAATTAATTGAGTCAGCCGTTGCTGTCTCTGTCTCTTTGGCAAACGTTCGATATCTGTGGCGCCTCCTTTCCCTGCAATAAAATACCGCTCAACCGACGGTTCGGGTTACTTCACGTGCTAGCGGCGATTGCTTTATGCCGATTTGTCATCTTGTATGTATAAAGAACCCCTTCGGCCCTTCTTTCTTAGAACCTGGTACTAAAACAGTATATAGCATGCCGCCGCAAAAAGAAAGTACGAAGACAAAAAAAGTAGCGCCTCACTAGAGTGAAGCGCTACTTTTCCTGCGAAAATTCCAAAGAATCCGCTTATCGGACATTATTGAGAGATAATCTCTCTAGCTTTGTACGTTCCGCAAACTTTGCACACATGGTGAGCAAGTTTCAATTCGCCGCATTCGGAGCATTTCACCATACCTGGTACTGCCAGTTTAAAGTGAGTACGACGTTTGTCGCGACGAGTTTTGGATGTTCTCCGTTGAGGTACTGCCATTATTCCCACCTCCTTAACCAGATCACCCCGTATAACGGGTGTGACTTCTTATCTCATTCAAGACTGAAGGAAACTGCCGGAAGCAGCTAACTTACAGCCGGTGAATCAAGCCTGCAACATCCATGCGTCGATTAACTCCTGCGCACAAGTGGATGATGATTTGTCAGAATTGAACTCAATTCTCATTTAAAAAAATCCTTAAGCCCTGCCAGACGCGGATCAATCTTTTGCGTATCATCATCGGTACTGTCATCAGAGCCAACGCTCCAATTTTGTCCGACCGCAGGAGCGATCCCCTGACAATCCTCACTGCACACAGGCACAAACGGCACGTGCAGTACAAACAGCTCTTCACAATACGGTGCAATGTCGAAGGAATCCCCCGTCACTGCGATAAATTCGCCAACTTCATCCTCCTCTTCGCCAACCGAAGAGATTTGCTTAAACCGTTCACGGAATTCAATCTTCAAATCCTCGTGCATCGGACTCAAACAGCGTGAGCACAGCATGTCCAGACCTGCGGTCAACGTGCCTTCCACGCTCATCAAGCCTTGGCCCAGACTAACGGCGACCAAATCGGTCTCCAGCGGGGAAACGGCCGTAACATCAGGACGATCATCCACCAATTCACTCACATTAAGAGCTTCACGGATCGGAAAAGGACCATCACTTGTTGCTACTTTTCGAAAAAATAGTTGCATCACTATCACTCCAAACAAACAAAAATTATTATACCGACTGATCGAGTCGTTTGTCAACACCTTTCACTTTACACCTCTCACAAATCCATCGGTTTTCCAATGGTTCCGCAAGTTTTATGCGAAAGCGAAAATACGTTGCATGGATCATGTACCTGAGCGTATTCGTACCCCCGCTACTCTTCGTGTACAATAATGCGAGTATAAAGCTTTTTTCTTCAGGTCTCAATGGCCTTGTTCATTTCCGATCGCGAAAAAGCAGCATCGCTGCCCCTAAGAACAATCATTTGCTGATGGAAACCATCATTTTCAGGACAGTCACCAGACTAGTAACAAAAGAAAGGAGCCGACGTACAGCCTTGGAAACCCTCGGTATTATTGTAGAATACAACCCGCTGCATAACGGTCACACTCATCACTGGAAGGAGTCTCTTCGCATCACTGGCGCACAGCGTACGGTGGCTGTGATGAGCGGTCCCTTCCTTCAGCGGGGGGAACCCGCGATTGTGGACAAATGGTCCCGCACCGAAATGGCACTCGCCATGGGTGTGGACCTGGTTTTGGAGCTGCCTGTGGCCTATGCCGTCCAGCCCGCAGAATGGTTCGCCCACGGGGCGGTCGCCCTGCTCCGCGCCACTGGCGTCGTCGACGCGCTCTGCTTCGGCAGCGAGAGCGGCGACATCGCCCCGCTGCGAGCGCTGGCCCGCGTGCTGGCGGCGGAGCCTGCCGAGCTCAAGGCCGGCATTGCGCAGCGCCTGAGCAGCGGCGCAAGCTATCCCGCCGCCTACGCGGGGGCCGCAGCGGCGCTCGCGGCTGAAGGGACGGACGGCGCTGCGCTAGCCGCCCTCATGCAGCAGCCCAACAATACGTTGGGGCTGCATTACTTGATTGCGCTGGAGCGGCTGGACAGCGCAATCAAGCCCTTCACCGTAGCCCGCACGGGATCGGGCTACCACGAAGCCGTGGCGCCCGCGGACGGAGTCATCGCCAGCGCCACGGCCATCCGCCGTCTGCTGCTGGACGGCGGGCCGGAGGCCGCGTCGCCGTACGTGCCTGCGGCGACGCTGGAGATTTTGCGGCGCGAATGGCAAGCCGGGCGCGCGCCGCTGCAATGGGAAGCGTTCAGCCAGCCATTGCTGAACGCCCTCATCACGCGCAGCCCGCAGCAGCTGGCGGAGCTGCACGAGGTGACCGAAGGGCTGGAGCATCGCCTGCGGCAATCGCTGTACACGCTGCCCCAGCCCTCCGTAGAGGCATTACTAGCCGCCGTCAAGACAAAGCGCTACACGCGTACGAAGCTTCAACGTATGCTCACTCATATTTTACTGAATCATACCAAGGCGGATATGACTCCCTCCGAGTTGGCGAAAGCCCCCGGCTATATCCGCGTGCTCGGCTTTAACAGTGCTGGACGCGAGCTGCTGGCCCGGATGAAGCAGACAGCGACCCTTCCGGTATGGGTCAAGCCGTCAGCCGGATCGCATCCCCATCTGGACTGGGATACAGCCGCAGCTGCCATACACGCGGCCGGAATGCCACGTCCCGCCATCCGTGACATGTATGCCGATTACTTGCGGCCGCCCGTCATGGTTTGATCGGGAGCTTTTCCATATAAGTTAACGCATCGTCTAGCTTGCGAACCGGAACGAGCTTCATCTTGGTTCCGATTTGCTCGGCTTTGGCCTTGGCTTCCTTATAATTGTCCGCTGGGACGAAAAACAATTCAGCACCCTGGCGGTCAGCGGCGACAATTTTATACTTTGCACCGCCGATCGCTCCAACCTTACCGCTCTTATCAATCGTACCCGTACCGGCAACACGATATCCCTTGCTCAGATCACCCGGTGTCAGTTGATTATAGATTTCCATCGTAAACATCAAACCAGCCGAGGGTCCGCCTACATCCGTTGATGTAAAATGAATCGTTTTACGTTCATCCTCCGGCTCTACTTTCTGAACTGTGGCAATGCTGACTCCAAAACCGGGTCGTGGTTTGCCTGTCTCGCTGTCTGTGATGGTCATTAATGGAATTTGCACCGTCAGCAGCTTGCCATCACGTTGTAGCTTCACCTTGGCCATGCTTCCTGCCTTTTCATCTTCCAAGGCGTTTCGGATGGATCGATTATCCGTCACCCTCACCCCGTTCAACTCCAGAATTTCATCTCCGGGATGAAACACACCGTTTGAGCTGGGCACCTTAAATACGTACACATAATCCGGCACAATGCGATAAGGAATATCGGCCCGGGTATAAGCCGCCTCCATCGCAGAAGACTGGGAATCCCCCATATACCACACCTGCTCTGCTGCATATTCGTCTTCGCTCCTGCCGTGCAGTCGATCCTCCTTGCGCTGAATCTCCGAATTGGCATCCAGCTTCGATATACCCAGCATAATGACATTAGCGTAACGCGCCGATACCGTCGTCATCATAAAGGTCCCCCGTTCGCTTCGGTCGCCTTCCTGAATGGTTACCATGGGCTTGATTTCATTTGCCCCACCTGGTCCATAGACCAGATATGGGGTTGGCATATATACGAGCACATAGACCATAGCGGCCAGGATCAGAACATATCCGGTTGTAAAAAAAGCTCTATTCCGGTTTATTCGCTTCATCGATTCTCCCCCCTCACAGCCTTAACTTCTCCTATCTCATCTAAACCAGCTCTGCGCCGCCTGTTCTCAATTCCCACAAAAAAGCATATGGTTTACCGACAGCGATTACAAACGCAAACAAGCGCTAGAAACAACATACGATGCACTCTACTATATTTATGCACGATGAGGTTCGTTTTTTAAAATGTTAGATCATATCACTTCCAGAGAGGTGAAACCTTTGCTACAAAAGGAAGCCCATTCCGCTCCCTATTGGACAACCCTGTTGCTTGGCCTTGGGGCCATTCTGCTTGTGCTGGCTGTTGTCGCCTCACCGGAAGAGGTGTTCCAAGCCTCTGCCCAAGGGCTTAAGCTATGGTGGAGCATTATTTTTCCGGCCATGCTCCCTTTTTTGATGCTGTCCGAAATGCTTGTAGCCTTCGGTCTGGTGCATGGGCTTGGCGTCCTTCTGGAGCCGTTCATGCGCTCCTGGTTCCGTCTTCCGGGGCGAAGCGGCTGGGTGCTGGCCCTAGGTCTGACCGCCGGATTTCCGGCTACTGCGGAAGCTGTGCGCCAATGGGCACAGCAGGAGGATATGACCAAGCGCCAGCTTAGACGACTGACCGCTATCGCTCATTTCTGCAATCCGATTACCATTCTGCTCGTTATCGGGACAGGATTGCTGCATAATGCTGCTGTAGGGGCCATGCTGCTCGCCGTTCACTGGATCTCCGGCCTATTGGCGGGATGGATTACAGTCAGACTGACTGCATCGTCAAAAGAATCGCAAAAACGGGAAACGCCAGTTGCCCTCCGGCGAACCTCTGTTTCCCGTACTTCTACCACTCTCATTCGGTCCGCATGGGACGCCACACGCTCTGCCAGAGAACGGGACGGCCGCAGCTTCGGAAAGCTGCTGGGCGAAACCGTATCCCATGCTGTACAGACGCTTATGGTGACAGGTGGATTCATTATTTTCTTTTCCGTGCTGATTCGGTTGCTATCCATGTACTCAGGCCAAGGAGCATTTTCTTTCATATGGCCCGCGTGGATGGAAATCCATCTCGGCTCCTATGAAATCAGCCGCCTGCCGTATGATCTCCGCACACAAGCGGCTCTGATCAGCGCCATACTAGGCTGGGGAGGGCTATGCGGCTGGCTCCAAATCACAGCCGTCACCAAACCATCGGACAAAGGCATCACGTTCACCATATCCAGGGTGCTTCATGCCATCATCGCCTTTGTGCTTACACTCGTCGCATGGACGCCTCTTAGCCGTATGACAAGCAATACACTTCCCGCTTATGTTAGCCGCAGCTCTGTTTCTTCCTTCGCGGAAGGCGGTTATGATCCCGCCGCGCATTTCGTCATGGCAGAGAGTAGCAACCTGTGGACACAGTTGGAAAGTCCGTCGCGGTATCCCTGGCAGCTGATCGTGTTGTCTATTGTGCTTCTGGGGGCGATTATACTCACACTGCTTGTCATTTCCTTTATAGCTTCATGGTGGAGCCGCCGCGTTTGGCGTTGACCTTGGCACGCAGCGCATCCTCGACCTCAGGAGCCACCAGATCTACGACCTTGCCGTCAAAATGGGCGATTTCCTTCACCATACTGGAACTCAGATATGAATAAGTCGGGTTCGTCATCATAAAGATCGTTTCGGCATCCGGGTTCAGCTTATGGTTTGTGGAAGCCAATTGCAGTTCGTATTCAAAATCTGTCACCGACCGGATTCCTCTGACGATAACCTGAGCCCCTTTGTCACGTACATAATTGGCTGTCAGGTCACGGAAGCTGTCCACCTCAATGTTCGGAATATCGCGGGTTACCGTCCGCAGCAGCTCCATTCGCTCCTCCAGAGAAAACAGTGGATTTTTACTAATATTGTTAAGTACCGCGACAATCAGCAGATCAAACTGCCTCGCCGCTCTTTGAATAATATCCTGATGCCCCATCGTCACGGGATCAAAGGTCCCCGGATATACCGCAATACGTGGTTTGTGCTCAGTCATGATGGTCCTCCCCGCCTGATTAGGTTATGCCGGATTTTTTCGTTCCGGCCTCAGTATATTCTGTATCGTCCTGTTGCTTTGCTGCAAAGCGGTAGATAGATAACGTTGTTTCGCCATAGACCGCTTTTCTGACCTGTTCGAACGGTCCAAAGCTTTCCGAGTACTCATGTCCCGACTCATACTCCAGCACAATGACTGCCTCAGAACGAAGCAAGTCCAGTTCAGCCATACGACTCATCAATTCATCACCATGCTTGAGACGATAGGGCGGGTCCAGAAAAACAGCATCAAAAAGAGCTCCACGTTTTGCCAGCGCTTTGAGCGCTCGTCCGGCATCATTGCGGAACACTTCAGCCTGTCCTTCCAATCCGGTTTTTCGCAAATTTTCTTTAATGACATCAATACTTTTCGATTCCATATCAATAAAGACTGCCTTGTCCATTCCCCGGCTAAGCGCCTCTATACCCAGGCCGCCGCTGCCTGCAAACAGATCAAGCGCGACTCCCCCATCAAAATAAGGACCTATCATGCTAAATAGCGCTTCCTTGACCTTATCCGTGGTCGGCCGCGTCCCTGTGCCGGGAACTGCCTTTAACGGCCTTCCTTTGGCACTACCCGATACCACTCTCACGCTGAAACTCACCTATTTTCTATATGTGTTCATAACCATATAAAGATTATGACGTTATCGTACCACATGGATCGCCGTTTGAAAAACGCAGGATTTGATGAGGTATAAAAAACCATATCGTGGGCATCCTTAGGATATCGGCATTCAACCAATGTCGTAGACAACCACGGAGAAGACTTACGTTTCCCCATAAGCTCTTCGTCCGGTTTCTCCTCTCCCATTCGGGCGCTCTTATTGGAGCGCCTGATTTTTTTTGCAAAAAAAGAAGCTGCTCACTGGCAGCCTATGTATATAAGGAAATAAAGTTATACTATTTAAGCAGCTCCTCGGGCGTATCTCCCTGATAGACATACACATAACTCGCTACCGATACAGCAAATGCAGCAAACATAGACAACGAGGTCGCCAGACCATATACGATTTTTTTCACCATTTTCTTCACCTCCTTCCTCGAATCAACGTTAGGCTTTGGACCAAGAAAGCAACAGCCACTACAGAGGAACCAATTACAAAATTAGTACATACAAGCAGGGAAGATAACAGTCGCAGGAGGGGATAAAACCGGGATGGAATGCGAGACTGCTTTTCAATTCTGGACGGGGCAAACCATAGGACAAGAAGCAGAGATAATCCGGTGAAAAGGTTTGTCCACCAAGCATGTAAAGTGATACAGGATATGGCTGTAAAAGCTACAGAAGTCGCCACAACACATGCCATCCCTGTTTTTAGATGGATCCCTCCTGATATTTGACGCAACAAGGCAAAAGCCACCAGAATCGTCACAGCTTCTGCCGTCCGCCCGGTAACGAACGAGGCGACTAATGTCAGCACAATAATCATGGAAGCATTAATAATGAGAGCCAGCGCATATTTAAGCACCGGGATGGAGGCCGGATGATCCGGCACAGTCCGTTTGATCTGGTTAGCAAGCTTGAAAGCCATCGTTTCAATCATCCCGATACTCCTTTCCAATCGCATAATAGATGAAGAATCCCGATACCAGTGCAAAAAACATCATATTTAACCATACCTCGTTGTAGCACAGCACGATAGAGGTGGATATGAGAGATAAAATAATGAGCGTAATCACAATGCCGTATTCAGCTTTAAATTTAAGCTTTTTGAAATTAGCGGCAAACCCGATGCCTTTTCGATACAAAATAAATGAAATGAGCAGTCCTACCCCTGCACTTATCGTTTGCAGCAGATAGCCCTTCAAGGAACCACCCTGTAGCTCAGAGACTGGCAGGCTCCCGAACATCGCTTTTAATAGCACCGACTGAATAACCGCATAAGCAAAATAACCGGTAACTGTCATAATGCCTGACCACACCATCGGAATTTTCACCACCGTAGCGAGCAAAAAAATAAAAAGCAGCATGTTAATAACAGGCACCAGATAAGCGAGGGAAAATTCCTCTCGCAGCAAATAACTTTGCAGATTCATAATCAGGCTCCCAAAAATCGCTTGCCATACATAAGGAGTCATTTTAACTTTAAAAATACTAAGAATGAGGGTAAACACCGCCACTCCTTCAAGCGTGGAAAAAAGTAAAAAGCCGATAGGCTTCTCAAGCATACGTGCATCTCCTTTTCAATTCCAACAAATCTCATCGGTGTATTAAAAAGCTTGGATGTATATCGAATATAAAGGGCTGTGGCTTAGGAAGCTATAGCTCAAGCAACACTTTCCTTGACCGAATCTTCCTGTGAGCGCACAGACTTCATACGTGATATGATCTTTTTCCCCCAACGAATGCCGGGTTGCTCGATCCATGAATAGGTGATCCAGGATAAACCTGTGGTCAACAGCAGTGTCATAACAAACATAAGAATCAAATTAACAACGGGGGAAAATGCAAGCTCAATCTGGCTTACAATCTCCAGAGCAAGCATATGGGTCAAATACATACTGTAGCTAAGGCAGCCGATCCATGACCATCCCCGGTTTAGCAGCCACACAGGCTGCCAATGATACAAAGCGTAGGCTCCCAGCAGCAACAGGACACCGATGAGATAATCCGTCATACCTGTATAAAGAGCAAACAGCACGGAGCCAAGCAGCAATACACCGCTGAACCGGTCCACACTCTTCCAATGCTGCTCGTCTTTCCATATTAAGAACAACAATATACCCAGTCCAAAGACAGGCAGTTGGTTCGGAAACCATAAATACAGATAATGCCCCCACAACGGGTGATCACTGATCCATGGAGCATTCGCAAACACCGTGGTCAGCCCAAAGCTCAGTAAAAGCGTGCCCATCACAAACCAGGCAGCATGCCGGATCAATCGGATCAGCTTAAATAATAACGGCACGCACAGATAAAACATACATTCCACCGCAATGGACCATTCCACACCGATGATGCTGTTGATCCAGTACGGATTCAGACCATTCAGAAACAAGATATGAGCTGCGATATTCGCGACAGTGACTCCTTCCTGATCCCCAAGCCAGAAACGGGGCCCTGTCCCGTTCACCACCAGATAGATGATTAACATAACGTAATACAAGGGAGCAATTCGAAAAAAACGACGCACCAGATACGCCGAGACACACTCTTTTCTGTCACCCGAACGTCTGCTCAAAGACAGAAAAAGTGTAAAGGCGCTGGCCAGATAAAATAAAGCGACCCCTTTCGCTCCCAAGCTCAAACCCTTTTGCAACCATCCGTTTAATCCGTCCACGTGCTGGCTGACATGTACAAGCAACACGCCCATAATTGCTAGCGCTCTCAGCGTATCGACAAATTGCAGCTTGTTATGTTCCGTTTCACCCTTGGTTCCTGGCATCGTAGCCCTCCATATCCATTCTCTTAGGATACATTTTGTATCTATAATACACAAAACGTATCATTAAAGTAAATATGTCGGTATGGAAAAAAACACCCTCCAGCGGCAATGATATGCGGTCAAAGGATGTTCCTGTTATGCGATTTATTTGTTTAAATGAAAGGGAACAGTCGTTACGATGACGTCTTTGTAATTGATCAGATAAGCTCTCATCAGCAGGCTGGTCTGGTTGTGCAAAATATTTTCCCACCAGTGCTTCGTGATGAATTGTGGAATAAGGACGGTAATATGATCCTCGTCCGCTTTTTTCCACTCCACCGTATCAATGAACTTGCGAAGGGGGTTTATAATGCTGCGATAACGGGATTTCAGTACCACCAAGCGGATACCTACATCCCACTCTTCCCATTTTTGCTCCATCTTGTGAATCGCTTCATCATCCACACCTACATATACAGCAACCACATTGTCCGACAAGGTCTTGGCATAGCTGATAGTATTCATCACGACCCTTGTAATACCAGCTACCGGAATAATGATCGTATTGCCTTTGACCATAGGTTTATCCTTCGTAATGTCGATTCGCAGCTGCTCAGCCGTATTTTTGTAATGTCCGTTGATCTTCATAAAGAAATACAGTACCAGCGGCAGGAAGATAAACACCATCCACACCTGACTAAACTTGGTGAAAATAAAGATAAGCGTAATGGACAGCGTGGTCAGCATGCCAACCGTATTAATAGCAAGCTTGAGGACCCAGCCTGACGGCTTGAGACGAATCCAGCGAATCATCATTCCAAGCTGAGAAAGCGTGAACGGGATAAATACCCCTACAGCATAAAGCGGAATCAGATTTCCTGTATTGCCACCAAATACGATAACCAGCAAGGCGGAGAAAATACTCAGAAACAGGATCCCGTTCGAGTAACCAAGCCGATCTCCGCGAACCATGAACATATGGGGCATGTATTTATCTTTAGCCAGCATAAATGCGAGCAACGGAAAGGCCGAATAGGCTGTATTCGCCGCCAAAAACAGGATCAGTGCCGTCACGCCCTGAATGATGTAATACATCACACCACGCCCGAAAGTGGCGTTCGCAATTTGCGAAATGACCGTTTCATGCGGATTTGGACGAACACCATACCAATAAGCCAGCAGACTGATTCCGATGAACATACACCCGAGAATCAGGCCCATCATCATCAGCGTAGTTGCCGCATTTTTGGCAGCAGGCTTGCGGAAGTTCGGAATGGCATTCGAGACAGCCTCTACCCCGGTTAGCGCCGAGCAGCCTGAGCTGAACGCCTTCAGCAGCAGAAACAGACTGACGTTGGATACCGTAGCTCCAAATTGCGGTGCCGCAGCATGGGCTCCTCCTGCCACATAATGGATGATACCGCTAATAATCAGGACAAAGATCGAAACCACGAATAAATAAATCGGTGCAGCCAGCACTGAGGCGGATTCCGTAACCCCGCGCAAGTTCATAATGGTCAAAAAGATGATCATGATCAGTGCAATCGCGATCCGATGATCATGCAAGGATGGAAACGCCGATGTAATGGCATCTGTACCCGCCGACGAACTAACTGCAACCGTTAGAATATAATCGACCAGCAAAGATCCGCCTGCAATCAGACTCGGTGCCCTGCCCAAATTGTCCTGAGCGACGATATAGGCACCACCACCACCGGGATAGGAAAAAATAGTCTGTCTGTAGGACAGGATCAGAATAACCAGCAATCCCAATACCGCGATGGATATAGGAATGGAATACCATAGGGCAGCGAAGCCCGCTGTAATCAAAACAAGCAGAATTTGCTCCGTTCCATAAGCTACAGAGGACAACGCATCTGAGGACAGGATGGCCAGAGCCTTAAGCTTGTTTAGTTTCTCATCTTCAAGAGCCGTCGATTTTCGTGGACGACCGATTAGTAATCTTTTGACTTTACTCAGCATTTCGTTAACTCCTTCTTTGGATGAGGGTTGTGCAGAAGAACTTTGAATTGTATGTTATTATGTCACCTGAACCACAGATTGATGAAACAAATGAACTATTATTTTATACTCCCCTATTCCAAAAAAAACAATAAGGAATGCTTCCTAAAAAGAGCATTCCCGCGTAAGAAAGAGTATTTCGATTAAATACCCTTATAAATACAATAATTTGAACCTTTCAGGGGTAATTCCCTCGGCCTTGCGGAAAGTCGCCACAAAATGACTGACATCACGGAACCCTACGCGCTCGGCGATCTCTTTTACCGTTAAGTGCGGGAAATCAGTCATCATTTCCTTAGCCTTGCGCAGACGTATGACGATCAGATAAGCGTAAGAGGTTACACCGAATGCCTGCTTAAATAACGTATTCAAATGACGGGCGCTGACATTCATCATCACCGCCATATCAGACAGGCCGATATCCGGGCTGGCGTAATTTTGTTCCATAAAAGCCAGCACTGGCTCCAAACGTTCTACATTATGAGACAAGGAAGGCATAGAGCTGTATTGACCATGCTTACGCAGCAAAGTTAGAAAGCGGTACATATTGGCCGAAGCGTCCAGCCCTGATAAATCCCGTTCACTCACCATAGAATGAAGCATACTTTCTCCAAAGCTGTGCAGTTCACTATGGGCGTCCCAATGATACCCGCGTGTATGCTTCAGCCCTAGCTCAGTTAGCACAGCAGCGGCTATCGGTCCGTCAAACGTAATATACAGCGTTCGCCATACTTTCGTTGCTCGGCTGTAAGCATGGGACTCACCCGGCAGCAGCAGAACTCCAGCCTGTTCTCCCAAACGGAAAGAGCCCCCCTTGAACGTGAATACCCCCTCCCCGGACACGGTCTGAATCCAGTGAAAGCAGGGATAGCCCTCTGGCCGGGATACATCCTCCTGCCTGCTGTTAAATCCGATACTTTCGATAAAAAGCGGTAAAGCATGCTCACGCGTAGTTAGAAAAAATCGCAAATGATGGGGAGTTAAAATCATAAAAGGCACCTCCGGCGCACGCGGTTATGTATTCCTTAATGCAGATCCATATTGTTATATCCATGTTCATTTTATTATATTTAAAAGCGTTTACTTGTATTATAAGATAGATTTATTCTTATATATAGAGGTGATTGGCATGATAAGCGGTAAACTGCCTAAAGTATTTTACGGTGGAGATTACAATCCTGAGCAGTGGGATGACACCACACATCAGGAGGACTTACGAATGTTCCAGCTGGCAGGAATTGATATCGCCACAGTCAACGTATTTTCCTGGGCCAAAATTCAGTCGGATGAAATCACATATCATTTTGAATGGCTGGATCAATTCATCAATAGTTTACATGAAAGCGGTGTCTTTGTGTGTCTTGCCACCAGCACTGCGGCTCACCCTGCCTGGATGGCAACCCGATATCCGGATATCCTTAGGGTCGATGCCGACGGGCGCAAACGAAAATTCGGCGGACGCCACAATTCCTGTCCGAACAGTCCCACCTACCGCAAATATGCGGAGAGCATGGCTGACCGACTGGCAGAACGCTACAAAAATCATCCTGCGATCCTCGTGTGGCACGTGTCCAATGAGTACGGCGGGGATTGCTATTGCGATAACTGTGCTGCTACATTCAGGGTGTGGCTCAAACAAAGATATGGAACACTGGAAGAAGTGAACCGGGTATGGAATACTTCCTTCTGGGGACACACCTTCTATGATTGGAATGAAATTGTACCTCCAAATAATCTGAGCGAGCATTGGGGCGAGAATCACTCCACCTTTCAGGGCATTTCCCTTGATTACGCACGCTTTAATTCAGACAGTATGCTGGAATGCTATTTGCTGGAGTATAACGCAATCAAAAAGCATAACCCCGAAGCTGTCATAACGACTAATCTGATGGGATTTTTCAAGCAACTGGACTATTTCAAATGGGCAAAGCACCTGGATATTGTGTCTTGGGACAGCTATCCGCGGGCTAATACCCCACCGAGCTATACCGCGATGGCCCACGATCTGATGCGTGGTCTTAAGGATGGGCAGCCGTTTATGCTGATGGAGCAAACACCGAGTCAGCAAAACTGGCAAGCGTACAATTCGCTCAAGCGGCCCGGTGTCATGCGGTTATGGAGTTACCAGGCAGTAGCGCATGGCGCGGACACGGTCATGTTCTTCCAGCTTCGCCGTTCCATCGGAGCCTGTGAGAAATTCCACGGGGCTGTGATTGAGCATGTTGGTCATGAGAATACACGCGTATTCCGGGAGGTGGCACAGCTGGGCAAGGAGCTAGGCACATTAGGTAGTACGCTGCTGGATGCAACCGTGAACGCAAAAGTAGCCATTTTGTTCGATTGGGATAATTGGTGGGCACTGGAGAAATCAAGTGGTCCTTCTGTAGCGCTGGATTACGTGGATCAGGTGCATAAATACTATGCCGCCCTCTTCCGCCGTAACGTGCAGGTAGACTTGATTTCCGTGGAATCAGATTTCCAGAAATATGATCTCATTATCGCGCCTGTACTCTACATGGTCAAGCCGGGTACAGCGGAAAAGCTGGAACAATTTACTGAACATGGCGGCACCTTTATCACCACTTTTTTCAGCGGAATTGTGAATGAAAACGATCTGGTCACAATCGGAGGATATCCGGGTAAGCTGCGTAAGCTTCTCGGAATTTGGATAGAAGAAATTGACGCGCTTTTGCCGGAGTCACGCAATCGGATCGTATTGAAGGAACAGATAGGAGCATTACAAGGAGAATATGAATGCGATCTGCTCTGCGACCTGCTGCATAGCGAAGGCGCCGAGGTACTGGCGGAGTATGGCGATGATTTTTATCAGGGAATGCCCGTACTGACACGCAATCGTTTGGGTCAAGGTGAAGCATGGTATGTGGCTTCGGACCCTGAAGAAGCTTTCCTGGACGGCCTGCTGGGCTATATTTGTGAGGAAAAAGGGATTCCGTCCTTGCTGCGTGCTCCTGCGGGTGTGGAGGCCAGCGTGCGCTCCAAGGCTGGAAAATCGTATTTGTTCATCCTGAACCATAACGCCCAGAAACAGAATTATCATCTGGATGAACAAAAAGGACATGAGCTGCTCAGCGGCGAATTTTTAGAAGGTGATGTTACCATTGAAGGCTATGGCTTTCATGTGCTGGAATTATCATAAATATTTAATACCTTACATTATCGTTCACTATACGGTATAAGTGCAATTTCAGGTATCAAAGGAGTTCATCATGAAACGACTGCTATGGATTGGCAGCTTGTCTTATTTTTTAATTGGTCTGGCGCACGTGGTTGTAGGGTCTCTGCTGCCCGTGCTGCTGGAGCACTATGGCCGGACTTATACGGAGGGCGGAAGTCTGATCTTCGCCCAATTTTCCGGTTTTCTGGCTGGCGTCCTGCTGTTGCCATGGCTTGCAAGGCAATTCGGCAAACGCCGGACGCTGGTATTCGCCTTGCTATTACTGTGTGCAGCAGAAGGGCTCTACTCACTGCTGCCCCCATGGAGTTGGCTATATGCCGTCGGAGCCGTAGCTGGCTTTGGCTTCGGTATGGTGGAGGCGGTCATCGGCACCATCGTGATTAGCGGTATTACCGAAGGAACGGGCGCAGCTATGAGCCGCCTGGAAGTCTTCTTCGGGATCGGCGCGTTAGCAATGCCTGCGGTTGCCAGTCAGTTGATTGCCCTTGGCTGGTGGCGGTTAGCCTTCCCAGTCATCTCCGTCTTTGCAGCGGTGGCAGTCGTAGCCTGGCTACGGGGGTCCTTCGGCAAGCTGGATGCCGTATTGGACAAATATGAGCGTCGCGGGGAGAAAGGTACGCAGTCGGGTTCGGCCCCCCATTCTTCATCCACGAGAGCTTCTAAAGTGAAACCTGCGGGAAACTGGCTGCTGCTGGCACTGTTTATCATCTTTTTCTTTATCTATGTAGGGACAGAAATGAGCCTTGCCAATTTCCTGCCCTCCATGTTCATTGAGCGGCTGGGATTGACGCAAGCCGAGGCGGCGCTCAGTGTCACCTGCTTCTGGCTGGCGATGGCCGCCGGGCGGCTGTTCGCAGGCAACATTGCTGATCGTTATGGCTATGGTGTCTTTGTCGCCCTAAGCTCACTGGCAGCGACCGTGCTGCTGTGCGTGTTCCCGTTGATCAAGGGCACTGCTGTTACCTTTGTCCTTATTGCGCTCCTGGGGCTGGGCATGTCCGGCATATTTTCCATCGCACTTGTTTTCGCCAGCAAAATGATGCCAGGCACAGAAGAATCCACCACCAGCCTACTGATTGGTGCAGGTGGAGTTGGGGGTGCTCTGCTGCCCTTATGGCTTGGAAACAGCATGGATCGTGGCGGAGCAGTCGCTTCAGCCTGGTTGCTGGCAGGCTTCGCCTGCATCCTCTGCCTGCTTGGCGGCATTCTGTACGTCCTATACATGCGTAAAAAACGGCTTCAAACCGCTACATCCTAATATATGCCTCTTTCGGCGCATCGGCTGTTCCTTGGTATCATCCTAGGGAGCAGCCGATGCGCTATTGTACATACTGGACGAATGTAACTTGTACAAAGGCCTATTTTGAGCTAAAGATAGATCATTGCCTATGAAACACAGGACAGATATCCATGCCTCCCCTAGATGAATGGAGTAGTATACAACAAACCATATGGAGGTGTTTGTATTGGGTCGTCCCGAATTAAAACGAAAAAAAGGCCGTAAAAAAGACGTTTTTATCCGCTCTTGGTTTAGTAAAAAACGTCCGATGAGAAAATGCCCCTCGAAAAGAAAGTGCTTCTGCAAGGAAATCGTCGTCAGGAAGCAAATCGTCCGTGTAAATATACCTCAAAATGTTTTAGGTATAACAGGCGCAACTGGAGCTATAGGTGTAGCAGGTAACGTAGGTGCAGTGGGTGCTGCTGGAGCCGTCGGAACTGCGGGAAATGTGGGCGCTGCTGGAAATGTCGGGGCTGCCGGAAATGTGGGTACTGCGGGCACCGTTGGGGCTGCCGGGAATGTAGGCACAGCGGGGGCTGTGGGCACTGCGGGTGCGGTAGGACCAACAGGTCCCGTAGGTCCTGCGGGCGTTGCAGGGGCGGTCGGTCCAGCAGGTCCTGCGGGTGCTACAGGCGCAATTGGCTCCACTGGGGCAGCAGGCGCTACAGGCGCAATTGGCTCCACTGGGGCAGCAGGCGCTACAGGTACTACCGGAGCCACGGGAGCAGCAGGGGGATTGTCCCAGTTCGGTTATATTTACAACTTAGGAGCTCAAGTGGTGGCAGTAGAAGCTGATGTGCTTTTCGATACTAATGGTATACTTACGCCTGGAATTACACATGCTCCTGGCACCGCGCAGATTATAGTTACCGATGCGGGTAACTATGAAGTCACTTTATCCGTTTGGGGTGTAGAGCCTAGCCAATTCGGACTCTTTGTCAATGGCATCCTGGCAGCAGGAACCGTGCACGGTTCAGGGGCCGGCACGCAGCAAAACTCAGGGCAGGCCATCATCACTCTAGCGTCCGGTGATATTCTTACTCTTAGAAATCATACTTCTGCCGCCGCAGTAACTCTCCAAATTTTGGCTGGGGGTACACAAATCAACGTAAATGCTTCTGTGGTTATCAACAAATTAAGCTAGACATGGATACATCCGGTTTAACATATGGCTGACCTGCTCATCTGCTAATATCAAACACCAGCTTGTTTCCGCTTGGGTCATGGCAGAAAATCCATTCACTTCTCCATGGGTTGCATGGCCGTCAAGCTCTATGTGTTTTTAGCTTCCACAAAGATCCAACGTCAGGAAGCAGCAGTATAATTTCCTTAACCCCTGTCGCATGAGCGGGAGGATGGGGGTTACCTTCTCCATTCCAACATTGCCGCCGATATGGTGATGATACCCGCCTGTGGACACAAATAAACCGGTATCAAACTTTCCTTGTACTTCAACCCCCATGGTATTCACATAAAAACGTAACGAATCTTCGATATTCGTATGAGTCATATTTTTCCCCTGCTCCATATTATTCATAGTTTTCAATGTGTTTATCGCATACCAAAAAGGCTTACCCCAAATCGGGCTCGAATTGGCATAAACCTTGATTTAATAAGAGAGTATCATTCACTCCTATAGCTTAAAACGCCATAATAATTCCTTTGTCATTGGCATACATTGAACTGATTCCTCTGGTGGACACAATCAGAATATCCTTAAATTGATAGCGGTTCTTTAACGCATTCATTAGCTTCTCAGCAAGCCCAGGATTATTACAATGGGTAATCACAATGCTTTCCCCCTCCGTAGCCCGACCACTTTTTTCAATCGTATCTGCCAGCTTTTCAACGATTTGATTTTGACCACGCGCTTGGGTAAACAATGCGATATTTCCGTCGCCGTCTGAACCCAAAATGGGTCTGATATGCAGGAATGAAAGTATCTTTCCCGTAATTTTATTCATTCGTCCGTTCTTCACCAAATTGTCCAGGTTCTCTAGCACAAAATAGGTTTTCATCTTCGTGATAAAGCTTTCTAGTGAAGAAATAATCTCTCCTTTATGATACCCATCGTCGATCAGCTTGCGCAACTTTAGAGCTAACAATATTTGTCCAGCCGACGCACTTTTCGAATCGAATACATGAACATCAGCTCCTTCTTCCTCCGCCATATCCTTACCAACCAATGCACTTGAATAGGAACTGGACAGATTGCTGGATATTGTAATGGCAAAAGAAGTATGCTCACCTTGAAATGCTTCCTTATACAGCATAGGTGACGGTGAAGCCGATCCAATCTTGGTAGTACAGGCTTTCATTTCTTCCATAAACTGAGGTAAATCTAGCGTTTCATCATCTATAAAGCATTTTTCTCCCAAAGTCATGTGTAACGGGATCGTCGTGATTTTCATTTCTTCTCTAAGCGCTGTCGTTAAGTCACAGCAGCTATCTGCTATTATTTTATACTTCATCCTGTAACACCCTCACATTATGATATTTTCCCAGTAGAATCCGCATTCATAATACTTATGGAAAGCTCAATCAATCGTATAAATTCCTTGACATCGTCCTCGCCCAAACCCTCTACCAGTGCTTCAAAATAGCCTTCAATTCTCCCTTGTTTTTGTTTAATCAGGGATGTACCTTCTGATGTGAGCCTTACACACATTCGTCGTCTGTCATGCTCAGACATTTCCATGGTCACATAGCCTTTTTTTCTTAAGGCCGTAAGCGCTGCCGTAATTCTTGATCTAGATACATGCAGGTGGTCACTGAGTAAGGATGGATTAATTTCATCATCTTGATGCTGAACTAAAAATTGAAGCACATGGTTTTCCCCTTGGATAAGCTCCGTCAGGCTGCTGAATAATTCCATGTCATAAATCCGGTTAACGGATTCTCTCAAATCATCCCTTAATTCATAATCTTTCATAGTGAACCTCCGTAAAACGCATAATACATACAGTTAACTATTAATACTATGTACTATAATGAATTGCTGACGATAATAACAATGAATTATTTGTGAATTTTAACACATAGAGGAGTTACATTAGATGAAACCATTTACTCTTCGCCAATCCCAAAATTCCGATGTTGAAACCATTGCTCATTTACGGGCCATTGTACTGCGTAACGATTTAACCAGGTTAGGAAGATTTGATGAAGAAAAAGTTCGTCAACGCTTCCGTGATGCGTTCGACTCTGTACATACCTGGATCATCGAAGTAGATTCTTCTTTTGTTGGTTGCATAGCTTTTAAACCGACGTTAGACGGTTATTTATTGGAGCATTTTTATATTCATCCCAATTACCAAGGTAAAGGAGTCGGCAATCAAGTATTAAGTAATCTGCTTGAACAAAATGATGTAAAAGGAAAACGTGTAACCTTAAATGTCCTGCAAGGAAGCTCTGCCAGACGTCTTTATGAACGGTTTGGTTTTAAAGTTGAAAGCGAGGATCCTATTGACGTTTACATGTCCTTAATCGTAGAGGGACATTCAAAAACCGTCGAAGGATATTAGCATCTATAATATAAACTGAACTTAAAAGTTTCATGCATTGCCACTACGCATTCGGAGTCAGCTTATATAGAAGAAAAGGCCAACCAGTAAATGCTGGTTGACCTCATCATTTGAAGACTGCCGTACATTTCTTAACGGTAAGAACAGCCTTTCAATGTGATAATATAGTTTCGTTATAACACCGATTTGACGGTGTCTTGGACCTGCTTCAACAGACCTTTATAGCCATCTTCATCAAGGTAGCCGATACTTCCAAGCAGCAAGTGACCGACGGATTCAATTCCAACAAAATCAAAAATCCCTGTATCCGAAGTGATTTTCAATCCTGCTGTCATCCCGATTCCATCGTAAATTTCATTCGGTGTACCGTGAGTATTCACAATAAAACCCTTTTTACCTGTAAGAAGCTTATTAATTCCTTCCGGACCAGACGTATATGCAAAACCGTATGCAAATACACGATCAACGTAACCTTTCAGGATCGCAGGAAGACCTGTCCACCAAATCGGAGAAATAAAGGTGATCGTATCAGACTGCGAAATGTATTCCTGCTCTACTTTGATATCGGTAGGAGTTTGCCCGGCTCTCATAGCGGCAGTATCCTCAGGTTTTAATACAGGTTGAAAATCGAGGGCATATAGATCGCGTACAACGACTTCATCGCCTTTTTCCTTCAAAGCATTTACGACTGTTTCCAGTATTGCGTGGTTAAGGCTTCTTTCAGCGTTAGGGTGAGCATAAACGATAAGATGTTTCATTTTAATTACCTCCAGATGTTTTTATGTTATTTTGACTTTCATATAGATATCTATACATTAATTTAAAAAAATTTATAATCTGTTTTTTACATGTTCCAGCAGATATTCCAGTTGTTCTTTTTCTTCGTCTTTGAGACCACCATAAATGGTTTCTTTTAATCTAATGGAGATCGCCTCAAATACAGGCTCCAGCTCTCTCCCCTTATCGGTCAGATAAATCAGGGTTACTCTGCTATCCTCCCTCTCTTTTTTTCTTTCGACATACCCCAGCTTCACTAGCTTGTCGATCAGAACCGTGACTGTGGGCTGCTGACGAGAAATTTTCTGCGTCAATTCCTTAATAGAAAGCCCGTCCTTTTGATAGAGGAACATTAATATTCCACCATGGGTAGGAACAATCCCTTCAACTCCTTTTGATTCGAGCTCAGTCACAATCCATTTATTGATCGAGTCTCTGATCGTTCCTATCAGTGCAGCTGCGTTATTTTTTAACATACAAGCATTATTGCATAGACATCTATATATATCAAGTATTTTTGTCAGATGTATTTTCGGAGTATGTGATCAATAGAGTTGATGCTGAGGAGCGTTTGACCGAAGAGAGCATTCAGAAGCTTATTTTTTCATTATGTGACTATCACGACTCTATTAACAAATGCCTCCATAAATACAATTCAGTGAAACCGATCCTGAAAGAGCAGTGCCGTTAATATACAATGGGGTTGTCTTATCTCTAGTCACTCAGATTTCTTAAAAGAAAAAGTAAATAAAAAGGGCCGTTCCCAGTGTTGTTCGATGATTTCCTGGGACAGCCCTTATCATATTTAACACAATAATAGCAGTTTTTATTTAAAGAATTTTCTTAAACATCTTGATGACTTGTTCTTTGGTAGGTATGAACGGATTGCCCGGAGCGCAAGCATCCTTCATGGAGTTTTCGGCAAGCAGATCCAAATCCACTTCATTTACACCCAGTTCAGAAAGTTTGGAAGGAATCCCTACTTCCTTCGACAGGTCCTTGATTCTTAGAATGACATAATCTGCGCATTCCTTATCCGTTTTCCCCTTGTCTTCAAAACCGATCACCTTAGCGATGGCACGAAACTTCTCTGGTACATGCTTCGCGTTCTCCTCCTCCACAATCGGCAGCAGCATGGCATTGCAAACACCATGAGGCAAATCGTATACGCCCCCAAGCTGATGCGCCATGGCATGAACGTAGCCCAATCCAGCATTATTAAACGCAAGTCCTCCCAAGAAAATGGCGAAAACCATTTGCTCACGTGCTTCTATATCATGACCGTTTCTCACCGTACGGGCCAAATGATTAAATATAATCTCTACTGCTGCCAACGCCGTCGCATTTGTAACAGGGTAAGAGCCTGGAGTAACCAAAGCTTCAATAGCATGAGTCAAAGCGTCTATTCCTGTAGCTGCCGTTAACGCCGCGGGTTTGTCTACCATCAGTTCAGGGTCGTTTACCGAAATAGTAGCTAAGCTATTCTTGTCAACCAAAACCATTTTGACCTTGCGCTCTTCGTCCGTAATGACATAATTGATCGTGATCTCAGCGGATGTTCCTGCCGTCGTATTAATAGCGACAATAGGCAGCGATTTATGCTTGGATTTATGAACGCCCTCATACTCGGTTATATGTCCCCCATTGGTAGCAATAATGCCGATTCCCTTAGCCGTATCCTGTGGTGATCCTCCACCAATGGAAATTAAAAAGTCACATCCGTTATCTTGTAGAAATTGAACGCCATCATGCACATTTTTACAGGTCGGATTGGGTTTGACCTCATCATATACCACATAGTCCAACCCAATCTCGTCCAACACGGATGTGACCTTGCCTGCAATACCGCTTTTCATCAAAAACTTATCCGTCACAACCAGTGCTTTGTTTAAATTCAGTTCTTTTATATAGGGTCCAACTTCATGCAAACAACCTTTTCCCATTAGATTGATAGACGGTACAAAAAATACATGTGCGCTCATAAACATCGGCCTCCTAAAGGATTCACTTCTTCATGCCTCGCTAAATACGGAACCATTCTTTAAAGTGAAATGTTTCACATATAATTTTATCTTTATTTAATTTTGATGTCAACAACGAAACACAGAATTAATTTGGTTTTATTTTTGTTTTTTTGGTTTATCAAAGAAAACTTATTGATATAACCGTTTTGTCGTGTCATGACGCTAAGTTCAATTTCAGCTAAATTCAGCAACCTCCATGTTTCGGTGTATAGTGAACCTCCAAATGCTTTGCTAAACGACGAGCTGAGGCGTACATCCACCCGGCGCTCTGGTTTCGCAGGTTTCATCGGAATGGGGCCTTGGGCTTCAATAAAATACTCACGTTTGAAGTAAGCGAATACTCAACTAAATAAAAGGACTCCAACCGGCTATATACCGTCAGAGTCCTTCTTTACATCCACTCTAAATTCAATCTGATTCCTCATAAATTAACTTCCGTTAATCTTAAACGATTCAGGTGAAAACTTTACTACGGGGCCTCCATATAGTCCAAAGGGTCATTTGTGTTCTTCATTCATTCGATTGTTTAGAACAAGTAAAAGTTTTTTAATCTCAATCAGTTCGCCTTCGATCCGATGAAGGTGGCTTTGCATATCGTCAATCTCTTGTTCGGCTTTGTAGTTGATCGCGAAGTCAATGATCGATTCATGCTTATCCCTTGCAGCTTGGCGGTTCTGACTCATCATAATGACTGGAGCCTGGAATGCTGCGATAAAGGACAAACACAAGTTCAACAAGATAAATGGAGGTTCATCGAAATGAAAGCGAGTAAACGGCAAGCTGTTCAAGAGTATCCAAATGGTCAGACAGATAGCGAAATAAGTAATAAATCTCCAGCTACCGCCGAATGATGCAATCCGATCCGCAAGACGATCTTGCCAGCTTGTCGTTCTTTGGTACGCTTCATCTAAATGAGAAAGAATGCTATTTTCGTAACTATCGACTAGCCGATCAATACGACGAGTATTTTCCTGATTCAATTCAATATCAAAGCCTTGAATATGAGCAGCACTTTTATTTTGCTGCTTTTTTTGAAAAAAATTCATTTTTGACATGTCGACTGCCTCCTTGTTTTAAGGCAGTCAGGCCCAATACTACCCCGTAGGAGAGGAGTTGCAACCATACTCAATTACGGTATCTAGTTTTAACCCGACTGCCAATAGACTCACTGGTTCTGGATCCGGTTCAGTCGAACTTCGACTACTCATAGAATGGTTCCCCCCCCTCTCCCATATCGTATTGTTGGCTCCATATTTTACTGATCTCACAGGAACCATGTCACTGCCAATACCTAACACATTGAAATAAAAACGCCCCTCAGCTCAACTGAAGGGGCGTCGTTCTGCATGCAAGAAAAGGCATGCAAATATCCGATTCCCCCAAGTCGAGCTTTAGCACTATACGACGTAAAAGAACCAAAGTTCTTTAGCCACATTAAGAAGAGCCTTAATCCGGCAATTCCTGTTATACCCATTGGCATCTTTCGATGTTTCCGGGCAGTGGCTTATGTTCGTATAGGAGCCTCACCTAACGAGGACATCCAAATTTCCCTAGCAAGCATACTGCTGTCCAAATGTGCTGTCAACCCAAATATATTCACTATATTTTACATATGTTTGCACCTGGTGACAACGACGCTGGCACTCCCCCTTATAATGCAAAATAAAAAGTCGCTGTGCCGCAGGTACGGCAAACAGCTAGTCTACAAACTCCACCATATCCTCACTCAACGGCTTTACTACATATACTCTTACCTGGCTTAATGCTGCTGCAAATAGTTCGATATCCGACTTTAACACTTTATATGTATGATTCATGCTTATCACCTCAGTAATTCATATTGAAACAAGGATATCGACACATAAGGATAAAATATGACAAACAAAGACAATAAAAATATTCTTCTTCACTACCAAAGAACTATGTACAAGTATATGCCACATGTATAACATTAAATACAAATACTAGAAAGGTGGTAACAATTTAATGAAAAAAGTATCTTTACTAGCATCAGCACTGTTTATCTCATCTGTAGCTTTCGCAGCGCCTTCTTTTGCCGATCAGGTCACAAGTGACACTTATAGTTCATTTCAAGACTCTAGTAGAAGTATAGAGTCAGTTACACCTTTTGCTAATGTTGAATATGTTGTTACTGTAAACACAGCCAATCTTAAAGATGCTGGAACCGATTCAAATATTTCTATAACTCTGTATGGTTCTAATGGAGATTATACTACCGCTACACTCAATGGAAGCTTTGAACAAGGGGATTCTGATACAACAAGAATCAGCACCAGCAACCTTGGTGACATCAGAAAAATTACGATTAGAACTGATGGATCTGGATATAAACCTGGTTGGAAAATCGCTAATATTAAAATAACTGGAAACGCGAAAACTTTCTCATTTGCAGGCCCTAACCGCTGGCTTGGTGATGGCGGTTCCGCAGATTCCGAAACACTTTTCCCATCCTAATAACAAATTCTTAGTCCAGAATCCACTAACTTAAATATAATTTATAGAAACGTTTGTCCATTGTTTGCTCCCTTTCCAAGCTTATAGGAGCATCGTTATGGTCGACAATAATATAAAGCAAACTAAGGAAAAATATCAAAAAGCCCTACCAACCAATTAGGTTAGTAGAGCTTTTTTTATTTCTCTCGTTTTGACAATGCAAAATTAATTATTTCCCCTGTTATAAGTCCAGCCAAAAAAATATAAACCATCATAGCATTCAACTTATACCCCAGTGCATAAAAAACTCCTAGACACACTGCATAGCCTAGCAAAATACTTGCATCACGTTTTAATAATTTTTTCACGGAGTGCATCCAATAGGGTATGGCTGTGAACTAAAGAACTTCGCAGAGTCAGCCGTACCAATTACTTTATTTCGCGAAGCATCTTGATAGAACACCGTATGGTTAGCGTAGGGGATAGCTTCGCATTTCCTAGGATATGTATATTGATAAATGGTGTAGTAAGCTTGGGTATTCAAACTTGCTCCAGCACCTATAATTACAAGAATGGTTGATACAGGAGCTTTAGTAACCGTTGATATTATCCCTGTTGCAAAAACGATCCCTACGTTCACCCAATCATAGGAGTAATCAAACTTGCCTACAAAGGTTCCTCCTGAAGGAACAGCATTTAACGAAAAATCTGAACGACTCTCTTTAACATTAAAGTTCTCCTGTTTTACACCGTCAATCAGCAAAGTTTGATCTTTTGTGAAATACTCAATTTTAGTTGTTTTTCCATTCTCAACAACAGTTGTTATTCTATGAGTGTCATCATTAAAGTTTGTTGTTACAGTGGCCTCTCCACGATCAGTCTGAATAACTTCTGTTTGAACTAAGTTTACCTCTGGCTTAGTGACTTGTTCAGCATTACTCACCGAAGGCAAAACAGTCGCGCAGAGTAATACTGCTGCTAATAAAGGGACGAATACTTTCTTGAAAAATTTCATAAAAATGTTTCCTCCTATATAATTATTCCAAACATTTATAAATTTTATAATTTTATCAGCAAGAAGTAAGGGGAATTTTGTCGAACATTAAATTACAATAAAAAATTCAACCTCATTTTAGAAAAAAGTATTTAATTAACAATTAATTTAATATTCGGGCCTATGTATATGATATCAGCACCTGCGCCACCTTCAGCACACATTGCCGTTGGAGGATACCCGAAAAAAATGACAAGCACACACTACAAAAACTCTACCGGTTACATACCGATAGAGCCTTTTATAACGAAACAATAATCGGGCATTACCGTGACATTGCTTTAAAAATTAAACCCAACAGGCTTTAGTGATGATAACCAACAGAATAAAGAGCACCAAAATTGCTGCTGGCGATGTGAAAGCACCAAAACAGTTTTCCCTACGCTCTTCCCTACGCTCAGCTCCTCCAACACATCCACTCACATGAACTCCTCCTTTTTTTAAGATACTGTATACCGTATGTGTCATTCAATAAATTTGACAAGGCTAAACGGAAATTACTTCAATTAAAAAATTCTGTTAACCTCAGGTATCTGTAACAGTTTGTCAGGTGGAACTAATATTCGCTCCATAAGTCCACGCTTACTATAAAGCAGTATATACACGATGTTATCAGAAGTTTGAAATGACGTATATCCGTGTTTCATCCTGATATCTCTTTTATATCGCTCCATGTGATTGCTTGAATAAACCATTTTCCCCATGCCGAAAGTACCTTTTTACTGTGATTAAATAAGCAGAAAACCCCTGCCGCAAGTGGCAAGGGTCGGATATAATTATGTAGTTTATGTGGGTTGTGATCTAGTTAGAGTTTACACAAACTCATGTTATTAATTAGTTTGTGTAAGTCTATTAGGCGAATCATAGCACTTTATACTATCTCCGAAAAGTGTGATTTTGTTTTATCAAGTCCAAGCAACAATAGAGCAATATAGTTGCGATGACTGAAGGGTACGATGCCACCTCGGTGGATGAAATTGCCCGCGAAAGCGGGATGGTGAAGGCTTCCTTTTATAAATACTTTCAAAGTAAAGAAGAGTTGCTGCTGGGGACAATCGTCCTGATTGAAAAACTTCTTGATGCAGATATTAAAGAACTTTATTTGAAGCACCAGCTACCTTCCCGTGAAAAGTTGAGACAACTGAATTTGATTGCGCTGGGCCGGATTTATAAGAATAAAGTTCATTTGCTGGTATACTCCGTCCCTTTAATCGGTTCCAAGGAAGAAAAAATCGCACAAGCTATTGACCGTGTTGAACATCATTTATCTAACGTGATGGTTGATTTCTTAATTGATGCTTATGGAGAGTCCATACATGACTATGCGTACGATATTGGGTTTGTCGTCAAAAGCATTATTATCAATTCCTTCCGAATGAGCGATTCAGAGCTGTCCTGGACGGAACATCAAACACTGGCTGAATTTATCGTCAGCATTACGGATATGCTGGCACAAAGTATGCTGAGCCCTGATGTTCAACATCAAATCATGTGGGGCCGCGATTCCGGATTCCATGAAGATTCTGATCAAATCTGGACCAAAGGAAGACAAATCGCCCATGTGCTTCAACATATGGAAGCAGTCTTGAAACAAATCGAATTAGATGAAGCAATCCAGAAAGAACATATGCAAATACTAAGCAGGCTACAGGGGGAGCTTTCGGAACAAAACGTGGAAACTGCCCACGTTAAAGCACTCCTCCTTTTTTTAGAGCAGCTACCCGAGTTACAGGAAGACTGTACCAAGCTGAAAGCTATTTTAGAAATGTAAAGGGTTCCGTTCAGCTTAAGATAAAGAGGTCCACGATGGTCAGATACTACTACCATGATGGACCTCTTTTTTCTGTTGCACATCCTTCTTCTACGCTCACCGTAATGGCGAATATCCAAGCCGATTCAGCTCCTCCGCAATGACGCGATAGCCGCGACTGTTCGGATGCACTCGATCCAGCGAGAGCAGCTCCCGTTCGTTGCCCTCAAACGCAGGGTAAATGTTCGCCACACGGTAATTGGGACCGCCCAGCGTAGCGAGAAATGAGTTATATTGGCGCACATATATCCCCGCCTCCCGCACGCCCGGCAAAGGATTATACAACCCCACCATTCGAATGATAAATGGCTCATGCTGACCGGATTTTATCTGATACAGGGCATGTACGATTTGACGTACATGTTCTTTTGTGCGATTCAACGCTTGCGGAATGGCTGACGCAGACGAGCCGGAGCCTCCAGCAAGAGTGCTGACATACGGACGTAGATCATTCCCGCCGATCGTCACCGTTATGAGATCAGCCCGGATCAGCCCCGACCGAAAGAGCGGATTGTTGCGGATCAAAGACAGCAGTTCCTGCGATGTCAGTCCGTTGATTCCCAAATTCTCGTAACTGACTGGAGTACGAAGACGTGCTTCCGCCATTCGTCGATAGATAGGCACAAATCCGCCAGTCAGCAGCGTCCCAGCACCTGTCGTTAATGAATCTCCTATAGCCGTGTAGTGGTACCCCATTGGAACCCAACTCCCCCGCTAATTCCTTTGCAACCAAAGGCACATCAACTTTTACATGAGAATGATGTCAATTCCAGACATATCATATCTTATGTAAAAAAAGAGACTCAGGACCCGGAGATTCGCTTATTCTTCGTCCATTTCATATACACAATGAAATTGCCCATCCTCGGACAAGTCCTCCGATCCGTATACGGCAAAGCCCACGTTGCGAAAAAAGTCTGCCCCTTCCGCATCCGTGTCCACAGTAAGCCGTTTCGGATTACGCTCCTGTATGAGCGTAATCAGCATACCTCTGGCATATCCTCTATAACGGTTTTCAGGCAATACGGCCAGATGCCGGATTACGATGGTTTCATCCTCCTGCTCCTCAAATCCGACAATACCTACAATAAGTCCTTCATCTTCTACACCGAATAGCTTCCAGTCATCCGAGGTTTGATAGGTACGTAAAGCTGCCTCTCCGCGCTCAGGGTGATCCAGCACGGCGTAGGTTAGCAGCTCCAGAACCTCCTCACGATCTGAATCTGTTTTTATATTTTTAAACATCGTTCGTCGTCTCTCCTTATATCCTGAAATGGGGATTACACTCTAGTTCTCCAACATAAGCAACGGCCAGTTATCCAGCCACTGCTTCTCAAATACACGCTGACGAAAGGCCGTCGTATGGCGGAACAATGGACTTTGGCGTACCCGCATATCCAGTAGATCATTTAATCCATGCGGACAAACGACCTCCATTTGATCCTCGTCATTCAATCTAATCGCTACTGCCGTAGCCGTCTCTGGCCAGCGGCTCATCGCATCCTCTACCGAAGCATAAGGAGCTGTCCCGTTGCGAAGATGCATCCGCGCCTGATTTTTGACAGACCAGTTGCGTCCCGCCTGCTTGCGGTTCAAGGACAGCTCAAGGTGCTCGTCCCGTTCCTCCAGCGTATTTTTCGGGTCAAAATAAATAACATCTATATCATTCAAAGGTGTAGGAGTTGTATAACCATGCAGCTGGTCCCATACCCGATTACGTACATAGCCTGCGGCAATACAGCCTTGCGGCAGCCTCAGCTCTCGCACATAACGCAAGTCTTCCAGCACCTGAGGATCATTCATATATTGTATGATTCGTAGCACATCTTCTTCCGACTTCATCCTGCACTCAGCTCCCTTTTTTATGATGACAGTTACTGCACGGGCTCCCCTCCTTGAACTGCAACCCGGGCTGTACGCTGCTCCAGACGGCGGCGTGCGACCAGCAGGAACGGAATGCCAAGCACGACCGACAGCGCAACCGGAACAAAAACGGCAAGCGGCGCTGTTTGACCATAGGTATCCAGCAGCCAGCCACCAAACAAAGGAGCAAGCACGCTACCCAAATTATTAAAGCCAATCGCACCGAAATAGGTCCCTTTATATTGAGCATCTGCAATTTGGTCAATCAATACGTCCAGCATCGTGAACAACAGCACTTCGCCCACTGTAAACAGCACCATATTCAGTATAAACAACCAGCCCGAATTTAACATACCGCACAGCAATAGGCTGACCGCAATACATATATTTCCGACAATCAAGGAATTCACCGGGGAAAAACGGCTTGCCAGCCGTACCAGCGGATATTGAAAAGCCAATACACACACCGCGTTGACTGTAAGCATATATGTAAACCACCGGGTTCCTTCCTCGAAGGATAAGGACAAGAATTGAGGCATCGTGGAATTGGAATGAGCATAACCCATGACGCAAAATACCGTCCCCAGCAAAATCGGCATAAACACCGGATCACGGCTGGCTGTACGGAACGCCTCACCCATCCGTAGTGGAGCCTCTCCCGCCGTTGTCCCTGTACGCAGATCCGATGCATACCGAGCAAATTGGATCAACAGCAACACCCCGTACAGCGCATACACACCAGCCGCTACCATAAACGGTGTACCTGAGGATGCCGATCCTAACATCAAACCAAGCAACGGCCCTGCCACTACACCTACATTAATCGCCGCATATCTCATATTGTAGATAAGCAATCTTTTTTCCTTGGGGGTTACATCGGATAACAGTGCCCGCGAGGTCGGCTCGAACAAGGATCTGCACAGTCCATTCAGAGCATTGATGACGAAAAAGGCCCAGGCCGCTTCAGCCAACGCAAAAGCCACGAATACAAGCGCCCAACTGGCGATGGACACCAGCATCACTTTACGCCGTCCGATCCGATCGGAAATGTAGCCGCCATAAAAGCTGGAAAAAATGCCAACTAATGAACTGACCGATACGATCATCCCTGTATGGAAAGGGGATACCCCCAATCGGGTAGTCAAATAAATAGACAAAAACGGGATACTCATGGATGTCGCCATCCGACCAAATATGGTACCCGCAATAATCGTCCAGGCCAGTGGGTGAATCGAACGAAGCTGTTCCTTCATATCTGTTATCTATGTCTCCTTCTCTGCCCTGTCTCCAGAAAAAAACTTGCACACAGCGCTTCCATCTGTGTGCAAGTCTAACAGGAATAATTCCAACGATTACTGATGGTGCCTATTCGTCAATTATACCTGATTTCCACCTCTACATTAACCCGTTGCCCAAAATTACGACAAAAAAATAAAATACCGGGAAACCAGTATTTTATCTAAAAGCATATTTAGTGCGTATATTCGCAGCTTATTAGTCGTTACTTTTCTGTCCCTCAGCCGTTAGCCCCAGCTTTTTTAGCAGATGAATGACCTGTTCTTTCTCTTCCACAGATAATCCGTCCACTGTCTCCATAATGACACGATGATGCTGTGGAAATATTTGTTCAAAAAAATGACGTCCCTCGTCAGTCAGTTCAGCATAAATCACACGCCGATCATCCTGTGATGCACGCCGGGTAAGCAGCTTTTTTTTCTGAAGTTTATCTACGACATACGTAATATTTCCGCTGGAGATCAGCACCTTTTCACCAATTTTCTGCAAGGGCTGCGGTCCTCGATAATACAACAGATCGAGCACACCAAATTCCGTTGTGTTCAATCCATGACTATGAATATCCCGATTCGTGCGGGATGTGACCGAATTATAGGCTCGAGCCAGCACAACAAACAAGTTCAGCGCCAAGTCCTGATCATCTGGTTTTACAGACATATTAACAGCCTCCGTTACTCATATCTTTATTCGAAGATATCTTAATTGCAAACTTTTGTCAAGCTCAACCGTTTTATACCTTTGTTCATAAGGTCTATGATGAGAAAATGACAGTCTAATATGTAAAAAAGCCCGTCTCCAATCGGTACCAGAAGCACCGTTCGTGAGAGCAGGGCTTTCATCATTCAATCCCAAACCTCTTTCGTAGAAGCTCGTAAACAACTCGGCCGATAAGCATGCCCAGTACATTCAGGATCACATCATCCACGTCCATCGTGCCTGCACCAAGCAGCATTTGGGACACTTCAAGAATGACCAGCGCGACCACCACTGTCAGCAGCAAGCTACCAAATCTGCGTAAGGATACCCAAATGACAGGCAGAAGGATGCCAAACGGGACGAATATAACAATATTACCGAGCAAATTGACACCCCACACCCGGAAAGGAAGCGACTGCGCCGCCCTCAGATATCGCCCGATCGTATCCAGCGGAACTATATTATACGAATATGGAGGACCCGGTCGTAAGGTACGTCCAAAACCAAGAAACATCCAGTATAATAACAGTCCCGTATATACAATGAATGCTACGAAGGCGACAGTACGAAGCAGACGGACGCTAGACATTACTTGTTACGAACATCAATCTGTCCATTGGCCCGTGCGATGATAACCTGGTCCGCCATGTTAATGAACAGTCCGTTATCAACCACACCCGGAATTTGATTCAATCGGATTTCCAGCTCTTGCGGGTTCTCAATGGTTCCGTAATGACAATCGACAATATAATTGCCGTTATCCGTAAGGAAACGCTCACCGTCCTTCATGCGCCATTTAGCCTGGCAGCCTGTCTGCTGTATTGCCTCCAACGTCCATACACTGGCAAAAGGTACGACTTCGACCGGTAATGGAAATGCACCTAGCACCTTCACATCCTTGGACTCGTCCACAATAATGATCAGCCTGTTACTGTTGCTTTCCACGATTTTCTCTCTCAGTAAAGCTCCGCCTCCGCCCTTCACCAGAACAAGCTGCTCATTCACCTCGTCCGCTCCGTCAATGGTTACGTCGAGTCGTCCAATCTGATCAAATGGAACGATGGGAATTCCCAGTTCTCTGGCCTGATCCTCCGAGGCTTGGGAAGTAGCTACAGCCTCTATATGTAAGCCTTGCGCCACACGCTCACCTATTTTTTGAATGGCCCAATAAGCTGTCGAGCCTGTGCCGAGTCCTACTTTCATGCCGTCCTGAATGGCTTCAACTGCTTTTTCAGCTGCTTTTTGCTTCAAATTCATTGTCATCTCTCCCGCTGTATAGGCTAGTATGGATCATCATTTATTTTATATGAAAACGTTTTATAAAGACACTGTCAGGTTCTTACCGTAACAAAGACTATTTTCATCCTCTTCATATTCACCAAATCGTTCAATAGGCTCATATCCCTGCTTCGTATAAAGCGCAATGGCTTCAGGTTGAGGAGCCCCTGTCTCCAGCTTGATTCTTACAGTGCCTCGTTTCCGGGCCTCACCTTCCAGAAAAGCTAACAGACTGACGGCAATGCCTTGCCTGCGATAAGAAGAATCGACATAAAATCGTTTAAGCTCCATCTCTTCCACATCTATAGGCCTAAGTCCACCGCAAGCGACCGGTTTTTCATCCAAATACACAACAGCGAAAATCATTTCTTTAACTTTCGGATTGGAAAAATCAACCAAGTAAATTTCATCAGCAGGATACCTTTCCAGCAAATCCTCATCCAGCCTTTGAATCAATTCATGTAGATCTGCATGATCGCTTTTAACCTTTACAATTGTAAGCTTGGACATTCTTTTCATCCCTCTCCCTATGTCGTGTTGCTATATTGGCTCATTTTGCAAGGAATCCGCAAAAACCGCGGCAAATCAAGCATCTGTAACACCAAATATGAAAAATGTCCCAAATAGACAAGTGCATTTGACTCTATTATAAAGTATGATGGTTTCTATTGGATACCTACTTGAAGCCTGAAATGAATTCGAATTTCAAGTTGAAGTATAAAATGGAATATACTGAAATATACACAGGAATTACCCGGTAAAAATTAAATTTTTATTGGGCAAGGTATTCATTTCAAGGGCTTGTTGTACGACATATATATAGGGATACATACTCATCCAAAAAGGACTAAAGACCTATCAACAAAAACTCAAGGGGTCTATTTCCTTAATTACTATGTTTGTAAGGGGGACTAAATTATCTCATTCGATAAGCGGTTCAACACCATATACAAAAATTACAACCAGGGAGTGGAACATTTTGAAAAAGTGGAGTAGCTTATCTTTCTTCACCAAGAACTTATTATTATCTTTCTTCAACATCGTATTGATCGGGCTAGTCCTCATCGTGTCCAGCTATTTGATCCAACGTACGATTTTGATAGACCAGCTACATGGGCAAGTGGAAAAAATCACATTAAAGTGGGCTGAGGGAATTAATGTAAATGAAGTAACCCAAGCCGTTCAGGAAAAAAGTTATGATGGTCCCGTTCAGGCCAAACTCCGCGCTTATCTGGATAACATTACAGCAACGAACCCGAATATCTCTCAAGCTTATATTTTCGGAACCGAACTGGAAGACGGTGACAAGACATCTATTGTAGCGATGCCTACCGCTCTGAGAGAAGCATTCGAAAAAGATAAATTGGGTGTCGGCGGTATGTATAAACAACCTTCTGTAGTTGCGGAAGGCGTAAGCCACATGCTGGATACCGGAAAACCAACGTTTACCAGCTTCTATGATGACAGCTTTGGTACGTGGACAACCTTGACGTACCCGCTTAAAGATTCAAGTGGCAAAATCTTTGCATATTTTGCTGTCGATGCTGATGCAGGCGCTGTACCTGCCGGGTTGACCAAGCTGCTGATCAGCGGTGCTACCATTCTGGCTATCTTCCTGCTCATCTGCTTGGCGCTCCAATATTGGGTCGTGAAGCGTACGCTGTCCCCTATTAAACAACTGATGTTCGGTATCAGTGAAGTAAGCCGTGGAAATCTGGACGTTCAGATTCAAGCAGGGCAAGACGATCTGGGCGTTGTGAATAGAAACTTCAACGATATGGTAAGCCATATTAACAGCATTATGACCAAAGTGAAGCTGACAACTGATGAAGTGAATGAATCGGCGAAGGAATTACTCGCAATCTGCGAACAAAACGGAATCAATTCGAACATCATCAATCAGAACATCAATGAAATTACGGGAAATATCCGTTCACAGGAAAAGGCAACGGGCGATAGCGCACGTGCCATGGCTGAAATGGCCTCGGTTATCCAAAATATTGCCGCCAGTTCCGCCACAGTTGCAGAGGAAGCCAATTCGGTAGAGAAGCGTTCTAATGAAGGCAACGAAATCATGGGCAAGGTTTCTTCACAAATGCATTTGATTACCGATACAGTTACAAATACATCCCGTATTATCAAGTTACTGAACGACCGCTCACAGGAAATTGGTAATATCATCGGTACGATTTCAGGCATTTCCAGCCAAACGAACCTGCTTGCCCTGAATGCTTCAATTGAAGCAGCGCGTGTCGGTGAGGAAGGTAAAGGCTTTGCCGTGGTTGCCAGCGAAGTACGCAAGCTGGCAGAACAAACAGCGGATGCAACGAAACAAATCACGCCACTGATTGAAGAGATTCAAAGTGAAATCGGTCAGGCTGTGAAGTCGATGGAACAAGGTAACGTTGAGGCACAGAGCGGAATTGTCGTAGCCGGACAAGCAGGAGAGCTGTTCAATAACATTCTTCAAGCAACCAAAACGGTGGCATGGCAAATTCAAGAAGTATCCAGCGCTACCGAGGAAATATCCGCCGGTACGCAGGAAATGACGGCGACAGCAGATGAACTTTCTTCCACCGTAAGCAAGACAGCCAACAATAGTGTTCACATTGTGCAAACAGTGGAGGAACAAAAAGCTTCTCTGGATTCGATCATTGAATCGTCCCATAAGCTGTCTTCCATGTCGGAAGAGCTTCAGGAGATTACTTCTTACTTCAAAATTGCAGACCCTAACCGCACCAAATCATAATTTTCATAAGTAAGTCGTTCGGTAGTGCCTCCCTCCTATTCATGCATTTGAAGGGATGAGAGGCATTTACTGACTTTAGCATTCATATTACGACATCATATGTTCAGGAGGTTAGCGTAATGACTTCATTGCTACAAAACGGTACACAAACAGCGCCATCCCCATTCCTGGTTCCTTTGAATTTTGCACGTCTCCAACGCAAGTATACATACTCTGCTTATCAGGTAGAGTTAGAACCATTCATTTCGAAGCTTTTGCATCAGCAAACGTCGGCGGAAGAACAACATGCTTTGCTTCTGTCCGTGTATGCAGCATGGTTGTATCGTCTGTCCGCAGAAGAAGAAGTCTCCTGCTCTACTTTAGTGCCTCAATCTGGTGTACTCACGGCCTCGCTGACGATGGAAAAGAATACTACTTTCCATGAGCTGGCAGGCTTGTTTAAGGACATGCTCTATAAACCACATGCTTATCTGGCAGACCCGCAGGCTGATACCTCGTTCTCGGCAAATTTGCTGGCGGATGAAGGCGCAGAGCCTCGTATCATGGATTGGGCTGTCATCGAGAGCAACGGCACTTACCAAATCCAGATTCGGTATGATGATTCACTTCTTCTGGAAACAACGGTTGTCCGGTATGCAGAATACTTCGAATTACTCCTACGTGGCGCACTCACCAACAGCCATGCCCTTGTCAATTCGATTGACATCTTATCCGAAGCAGATCGGGCTGCTCATGAAGCCTTAAATAATACAGTTGTGAAGTATCCTGAGCATCAGACCATTCATGGAATGTTCGAGGAAGCCGCTTCGCAGTATCCTGATCGTCCGGCCATCGCTTCCCACGCCGGGGAATATACGTACCGCGAGCTTAATGAACGTGCCAATCAAGTCGCACGTGTGCTGTTGTCCAAAGGTCTTGCTAAGGGCGAATTCGTGACCATCTTCATGGAGCGAAGCCTGGAAACCGTCATTTCCCTGCTTGGTATTCTGAAAGCTGGGGGCGTATATGTACCTGTCGATCCAGCCCATCCAGCCGATCGGAGTAGCTACATCGTCGAAGACACGCGTTCTCCCTTCGTCCTTACCACTTCCGCGCTCGCTGGGCAAGCCGCTGAACTATGCGGCTCCATTGAGACGGTAAAAGAAATTCTGGCCATTAACGGGCCTCTGGCAGGCTATGCTGCCAGCAATCCTAACGTCAACGTAGGACCAGATGATCTCGCTTATGTGATCTATACATCCGGCTCGACAGGCAAGCCGAAAGGGGCCCTGATCGCTCACCGTGGCGTCGTTAACCTGGGGGCTGTCGTACAACGTGATTGCGACATTACACCTCAGGATGTCTTGACTCAATTCGCCACCTATAGTTTTGATGCATCCGTTTGGGATACGATTGGAGCCTTGTTCTACGGTGCCAAGCTGTACCTGCTGTCCTCCGAAGAACGCGTGTCTGTTGAAGAATTCGCAGAAGCCATTGCACGTACAGGCACGACGATCATCACTATCTTGCCAACCGTATTCTTTAATCAGCTGTCCACGTATTTGTCAGACGAGGGCTACCGTAAATTGGCTAAGGTACGTATTGTCACCGTGGCAGGCGAGGCGCTGTACGGCTCACAGGTTCGGGCGTTCCAAAGCAAATTCGGTACAGATACAGACATCGTTAACGTGTATGGACCGACCGAGTGCACTGTAGCGACCACGACCCACCGGGTTCGTGGTGCTGTGCCTGAGCACGTCGTCAACATCCCGATCGGCAAGCCGATCTACAACTACAAAGTCTATATCGTCAACGATGACAACAAGCTATGCCCGATTAACATTCCGGGAGAAGTATGCATTGCTACGCCGGCACTGGCTCATGGCTACCTCCATCAGCCGGAACGGACAGCACAATCGTTTGTGGACAACCCACTTGTTCCGGGTGAAAAAATGTACCGCTCAGGCGATATCGCCAAGCTGCTGCCAGACGGTACGATTGAATACGTAAGCCGGAAGGATTCACAGCTCAAAATCCGGGGCAACCGGATCGAAATCGGAGAGATTGAAGATCATTTCTCCAAGCATCCAGGCGTTCAGGACGTGTCTGTCGTAGCCGTCAAGGATCACACGGATCAAAATATGCTGGTCGGCTATTACACCACTTCGGATGGACAATCTATTCCGCAAGACGTGATTCAGTCTTATATTGCGGGCAAGCTGCCTTCCTATTTTGTACCGAGCCATGTCGTTCATCTGGAAGCTATGCCAATTTCACCGACTGGCAAGATTGATCGCAAGAAGCTGACCCTGCTTCCGCTTCCCGAGGCGCCGGACAGCGCCTACGGCGGGGAACCTCTTCGAGAAGGAACAGAAACGCTCATTGCTGAAGCATGGACACAGGTACTTGGCAAAACCAACATCGGCGCAACGGATGACTTCTTCCTGATCGGTGGCGATTCCCTTCGTGTCATTCATGTGCTGGCTATTTTAAAGCCACGTTATGGCGCGTTACGCATTGGAGACTTTTTCCGCTACAAAACCGTTCGCGAGCTTGCTGAATACGTGGAGCAACTGGGTACGGAACAAATGCCGCAACGCAAAGCACTAGCGATTCCACAAGAAAAAACAGACCTGAATGAGCATCCTATCGAGCTGTCAGGCACTGCGGGTGTAGCCGAATTACGCGACATGAATGTTGTTTTATTGACCGGGGCTACAGGTTATCTCGGTTCGCACATTCTGTACGACCTGCTTCAACGGACAGCAGCCAAAGTGTACGCGATGGTACGCCCATCTCAGGACGGACCATCTGGCATCGAGCGTATTCAGGCCGTACTGACAGGATATTTTGGGCAAGATATCTCTGCCCTGTTCCAAGGACGGGTCAAAGCTGTGTACGGTGATCTGGAGCAGGCAGACCTTGGCCTCTCTACCGTTGACCGCCATATGCTGGAGCATCAAATAGACGGCATTATTCACAGCGCCGCTGACGTTCGCCATTTTGGTGATTCGACTGCCTTTGACCGTACGAATGTAACCGGAACACTGGAGCTGTTGAAAATTGCTCAGGCCAAGCCAGGTGTATCCTTCCATCATGTCTCTACTATGGGCATACCGGAGGATCTGGCGAATGAAGGACAATGGGAATCTGCATTGGAACTGTCCTCCTTCCCGGACGAGCTACAGGTGGACAATCTGTATACAAACAGTAAGCTCGCTGCGGAAAAGCTGTTGTTCCAAGCGGCTCAGTCAGGCACGCCTGTCTCTATCTACCGTGCAGGTAATTTGACGGCCCATTCGGCTAACGGACGCTTCCAGCGCAATATCGACAGCAACGCTTACTATCGGATGATGAAAGCCATGCTGCTGCTGGGCAAAGCGCCACAGGCTGATTGGCATACGGACTTTACGCCGATTGACTATGCGAGCCGCGCCATTGTAGAGCTGTCTGTGCATCAAAAAAGCGCGAACCGTATTTTCCATATCTGCAATCCGAATCCGCTGCCATATGATGAGTTGATCGCTATGATCAACCAGCTTGGATATGCAGTAGATACGATGCCGTTTGACGATTATAGCGCTTGGCTGCTGAACCCCTCTTCCGGTATTCAGGAGGACGCGTTGCATCTTGCTATGGGTCAGCTGGAAGGTGATGGAGCCAAGGATTCCGCTTACCGATATGGCTGCCCTGTGACCGCCGCGCTACTGGAGCAGGCTGACGTGAAGTGCCCGCCAACCGATTTGGAATTTATTCGAAATATGATTCAGCATGCGGTTGAGATCGGTTATTTCCCTATCGCGTCATCGGTATCCGCAAAAGCAACACAGAGGTAACAAAGTTGTGATATTTTCCCCGCGTGTATTAGGTATGATAAACTAGATTTTGCTAGTTGATATGAGGTTTACATATCTATACTTTTAGAATTTTCTGCATGCGGGGGATGTCATTCATATGAAACACGTCATATTCAAAAGAACAATGCTTATTATGAGCATGTTAGCTATTTTAGGGATTTTAGTGTACGAAGCACGTACCATCTATCATACACCCCTTGTTAAAGGAACTCACCGTACACGCACAGCAAATGCAGATCGGCTGGTACGACACCTGTTCTCTTTAACACCCACGCCGGATAAAGTATATTACCAGAACAAGGTTATTGTCCTGATGTATCATGAAGTAACCAAAACTCCACCGGATTCCGGTGCTCTCAAGCTCAGCAATTTTACGAAGCAGCTGGATGAAATGAAAGCCAACGGCTTTCACTGGATTACGATGAAAGAATATACGGACTTTATTTTATATAAAGCCAAGGTGCCCGATAATGCTGTACTTATGACCTTCGACGACGGCTATGAATCTTTTTATACAGACACCTTTCCCGTGTTGAAAAAGTACCGTGTACCTGCAACCAATTTTCTCATCACATCCACGATCAGTAATCCCAAGCACATCGGTATTAAGAAGCTGACGTGGGAGCAAATCCGGCACATGCATGCCGAAGGTGTTGATTTCTACAATCACACCAATGATCAGCACGCGTATGGATACACAAATGTAGCACGCACCAAGGAAAAACCGCTTCTCATGGGCCCGGTATATTCGAAAAAGCTGGGGCGTATGGAAACCGAGGACGAATTCAAGCAACGGGTTTACAATGATTTGGACACCGCCGACAAGAAGCTGATCAAGCAGCTTCACAATGATCGCAACGTCCTGGCTTTTCCTTATGGAGGATATACCAAGGAAACGCTGGAAATTTGCCGCGCCTTGGGCATTGACGTTACCTTCACGGTGAAGCGTGGCATTAACTCACCTGGACAAACGAATGGCTATCGCGTTAATGCAGGTGGGATACACAATATTCCGGAAGTATTGGTGCAATACATGAAGGAAGGCGCTCCGGAACGACCGTTGCCGTTTGCCCAAGGTCCTAACAAAGCGTCCTAAACTTTGGAATAAAAAAGAACCTTTGAAACCATCTATATCGTGGTTTTGAAGGTTCTTTTGCTGATTTTGAAGATGATGAGCTTATGACTTGAGCCAGAGACGAATGGCTGCAATAACAGCCAGATGGACCGGATAAAAGCTGCGCCACAACCAGCGCGGTGCCCGGCTGTAGAAGCCACTTTCCCCGGATGCAAAGCATTCGATAAGAATGGTGGACAGCAGGCTAAAATGCTGGAGATTCGCGTGATGCACCATATCATACACCACATTCAGTGCAAAATGCGCCGCAACCATCGTATAGGAGCGGGTATAGCGGTAAATGAGGACGAGCAGCAGTCCATAAGCCCCGTAATCCATCAGGCTAAGCTCCATGACCAGAGCTGTCAGCACATATAAGCCTGTTATAGCCGCCCAATTCTTCAATCGCGACGCAGCAGCCAGCGTCAGCAGCGAGATCAACAGCGTCCAGACCACGTTTGGCCTATACACATCAAACGCCAGCATATAGGGCACCTGAGAAATCAGGGCAATTCCGAGCAAGCGGAGCATATAGCTTCGCATATTCCGAGTGTGGGCATACCCCATATACAGCGCATATGCATAGATTGGAAAAGCAAGCCTGCCGGCAATTCTCCAGGCCGGATCAGTCGGAAAAAATACAAGTCCAACATGATCAATCAGCATGGTCAGCATGGCCAACCAGTACATATAAGGCCCCCTTTTTTTCTTCTTTCACGTCTTCTCTTCCGTCAAGCTCAAAATAGCGTTCATGATATCCGTTTTGGTAACCCGACCCACCAATCCATTGGTTTGAATGAAGGAGGTCTCCATACACTGCTCGTCCATGACCGGAAGGCAATTGACCTGATGACGAACGAGCCTGGATATCGCCTCCAGCAGAGAATCGCCCGGAGTGAGTGTCGTCATTTGGGCGCGTCGTGTCATTGCCATCGTTACCGGAACGGCGTGAAGATCGGTATGCCCCAGCGTCACCTTTAGCAGATCCTTGCGAGTAACAATTCCGATCAGCTCCTGATCCTCTCCTGTGACCATCAACGTACCAGTATTTTGCTGAAATAACATCAGTACCGCATCGTAAGCCGTAGCGTCACCAGAAATTAAAATCGGATCACTGAGCACATCGGCCACGGTCAGCTTTTTGAGCATGGTGCCAACATGACTATCGTATTTAGGGTAACGGCCTGGCAGATATCCTACCTTTGGCTTGGCGTCTACCAGACCGAGCATGACGAGCAGCGCAAGATCGGAACGGAGGGTCGGTCGCGTCAGCCCCAACTCCTCAGCAATTTTATCCCCCGTAACAGGCGCCAGGCGCTGGACAATATCAACAATTTCACGCTGTCTTTCAGACAGTTGAATAATGATTACCTCCTTATAGAATGGGGTAGTATACATTATAGATGAGCATAGATCGGTAAATTTCCGCATTTTCCGACAATTCATCAAATTTTAATCAAAGACAGCTTGTTTTCAATTTTAAAATGTGTCACAATTGAGTATGTAATACATACTAATTATAAGTTTAACGTGTGCAATATGCTATCTTTAATTTAGCTGATGTACATGGTGTGTGATATGTATTATAAAATTTTAAAAAACCTGAGGAGGAAATCAAATGAAATTTTTCTTGGATACTGGTAACATTGAAGAAATCAAACGTATTGAACGTTTGGGTCTGGTTGATGGTGTAACAACGAACCCTTCGCTGATCGCTAAGGAAGGTCGGGTGTTCAAGGAAGTCATTCAGGAGATTTGCGGTATCGTTGAAGGTCCCGTGAGTGCTGAGGTCATTGGCTTGAAAGCCGAGGATATGCTCAAGGAAGCTTATGAGATTGCCAAATGGGCACCGAACGTTGTTATTAAGCTGCCTATGACTGAAGACGGTTTGTATGCTTGTAACGAACTGACCAAAAACGGGATTAAAACGAATGTAACGCTGATTTTCTCCGCGGCTCAAGGTTTGATGGCTGCCAAAGCTGGCGCTACTTTTATCAGCCCGTTCGTAGGACGTCTGGATGATATCGCTGTTGATGGTATGAAGCTGATTCGTGAACTGAGACAGATTTTGGACATTCATGGTCTGAAAGCCGAAATCATTGCAGCCTCCATTCGTAACATCAAGCATGTGGAAGATGCTGCTCTGTCTGGTGCGCATATTGCCACCATTCCTGGCTCCCTGCTCCCTTCCTTGTGGAAACACCCGCTGACTGACAGCGGTATTGAACGCTTCCTGAAGGACTGGGAAACTGTACCTAAAGCCTAATTCGCCCGAAACGGCAAACCTATATTGCTTTAAACCCGAACAGCCCGCATATTGCGGGCTGTTTTTTAGATTGGTGAACAACTTTTTTTGACAAGAAAACTTGTTTTACATATAATTGTTTTAACAATTAATTTACTGTTGAATTAATTTATGTACGGAAAACAGAAAGGAGCTACTCATGAATAACTTGCCCCCGGATTGCTCCATCGGTATGCTGCTCGGCATTACCCATCGCAAGATGAGCCAGCAGCTTATGCATCGCCTTAAACCTTATGATATTTCCCCTGAGCAATGGTCGGTTCTGTATCAAATCTACCAGGCAGAAGGTCTGAATCAGAAGGAAATTGCAGCTAAGGCGGTCAAGGACCAGCCAACTACGACCCGAATAATTGATTTGTTGGACAAAAAGGGTTGGGTGCAGCGTGTGAATAGCCCACAGGACCGTCGAGCTTATTTGCTTCATTTGACTGAAGCCGGTCGACAGCTCGTGGAGGAAACTCTTCCGGTTGAGCGCGGCGCCAACCACGATTTTGTGAATGGAATTTCCCCTGCTGATCTGGAGCAATTCCGTCAAACTCTTTTACAAGTCCACGCTAACCTGACTCAATCGGAAAAACAAGGAGAGAACGACTAACATGCAACAAGGCAAGCAGCCTCTTTGGACCAAGGAATTTATCGTTTTAACCGTATCTAATCTTTTTTTATTTCTGGAATTACAGATGATCGTATCTTCCATCCCTGCGTATGTTAAAAATACATTCCACGCCAGTTCCGTTCAGGTCAGCCTCGTCACTACGCTGTTCGCATTGAGCGCGATTGTGGCAAGGCTTTTTTCAGCCCGTATGCTGGAAAAAGGGCATCGCAATACCCTGATTTTCATCGGTCTGCTGTTCGGATTAGCGGGTACGCTCGGATACAGCGTTTCACCGACGATTACGGTGCTGCTTCTCATGCGTATGCTGTTTGGCATCGGCTTCGGTTTGAGCAGTACCGCCTTTCCGACCATGGCCTCGGATGTCATTCCCGCCAAGCGCCTTGGTGAAGGAATGGGATATTTCAGTCTGTCCACCAGCCTGGCGATGTCTATTGGCCCGACTATCGGTATTTCGATGCTGCAATACGGCAGCTTTAATCTGCTGGTATATACGACCTCAGCTGTCATTATCGTTATTTTCCCACTGGCCTACTGGCTGATTCGTACCCTGCCGAAAGGACATGTTGAGCCGCCGATGGTTCCTTTGGAAGAAGGACGAAAACCGACATTTAACCGCAAGCTCTGGATTCCCGCCTTGCTGAACATGCTCATGTCTATTACGTACGGCGGATTGCTCGGCTTTATGACGCTTTACGGGGATGAAGCAAATTTGTCGCACCCGGCCTATTTTTTCCTGTTTAATGCGTTGTCCGTCCTGATCGTACGTCCCTTCTCAGGCCGTATCTATGATAAAAAAGGAGCGAAAGCGCTACTCATCCCCGGTTCTCTGTTCCTGATCGGCGGTCTCATCCTGCTTTCCTACGCGCACAATGATGCCTTCATGTATCTGTCCGCCCTTTGCTATGGCATCGGTTTTGGCGTAATGCAGCCGACTTTGCAAACGTGGATGATTCAGGTCGTGTCGCCCAAGCAGCGGGGCATGGCAAACGGTATGTTTCTAAATTCCCTTGATTTCGGGGTCGCTGCCGGAGCGCTTATTCTTGGTATTATCGCCAAAGCCAGCGATTATGCGTGGATGTATCGCCTTTCCTCGCTGTTTATCGTATTGTTCCTGCTCATCTATATCATTCAGCTTGCTGTAGGTCGCAAGCCCAAAACGCGTGTCCCTGTCGAGGGGTAAAGCATATTTCAAAAAAAGCACCCAACACCATGGCTTCATGGAATCGGGTGCTTTTTGGTTTTAGATCGCTCTTATTTGGCCGGGGTTTTGCGTCTCAGCTTGGAAGAAAGCGGCTTTTTCCGGGATACGTCTGTCAGCCCCCCAGTGGAGTTCATATGTTCACTGGATTTTTCGTCTAAGGGTTCATCTTGCTTCGGTTTGACCGCAAACAGCATGAGCAGAGCCGCAATTCCGCCCACTCCGGCCATCACGCCAAAAAGCAAACCATGTCCACTGCTTCCGATCAGCAAGGATACAACCGGAGGACCTAGTGACACCCCGACAAAGCGCATACTGCTGTACAAGCTGGTAATCGTTCCGCGCTCCTCTTTTTCAATCCCTTTCGTAATCAGGGCATCCAAACAAGGCAGTGCCAGTCCAATTCCGGCTCCCCCCAATGTAAACAGTCCGATCACCGCATAAATATGTTGAAAAAATCCGAGAATGCCAAAGCTGATCGTCAACACTGCCAAACCGGAAAAACCGATCCATTTCATCCGTTTTTTGTGCTTGCCGATGATTTTTCCTCCGATATAAGAGCACAGACAGAGAGAAACCAACGGAATCGCCAGCACGAACCCTTTCCAGACCCCACGAAGGTTGTAACGACTTTCCAGTATGTCGGATAAGTAGAACAGGACGCCAAAAATGACAAACATACAAATGCCGCCCACGGCGAAAATCGCATATAGCCAGCGACCTTTTTCGTCAAGCACCTGCTTCACATTTCCCAGAAACTCTCGAAACATTATCGGTTGGTTCTTACGCTTGGGCGCATGAATCAGCCAAAGCACCAAAATGAGCGAAATCAGACAGAGGCCCGGAATCACTGCCAATGGCAAGAACCAAAGGACTGCGCCGAATGCCGCACCCAGAATTGGGCTTAGCACTTTACCGAATGTATTATAGGTCTCGACTACACCCAGGTTTTTGCTGGCTTCTTCCTCGTTCTCATACAAATCCCCCACGAGCGGAATGACAATGGGAAAAGCTCCCGCCGCTCCGACGCCCTGAAGCAACCGACCCCCAATAATGGTCAAGTACGCTGCCTGATCATGAAGCAGCCATGCCCCCACCGCAGAAATTCCCCCGCCAATCACCGTCAGGATCAAGCAGGGCACAATCACCGCCTTGCGACCAAATCGGTCGGAAAGATATCCCGCGATTGGAATCAGCAAAATGGCAACTACCGCATATACCGTAATTAACATGCTAATGCGAAAGGAGCTGACATGTAGCTTACGTCCGATTTCCGGCAAAACAGGAATCAGCATGGAATTGCCCAGCGTCATCATCAGCGGGATGGAACCTAATGCAAGCAGATTCCCTTTATTTTGTTGCATCCCGTTACCACCTTTGCAAAAGTAATAACACAGCTGTCCAAAATGGTTCAACAAGTGTTATTGTGTTTACATTAGTGTGGATTTATACAGCTACACCTTAAATCCTCCAACCCTTGCATTCAGCAATTTCGACATTTCTGCCAGCGTATGAATGGATGACGCGATTTCCTCCATGGAAGCCAGCTGCTCCTCAGCCGCTGCGCTGACGCTCTGGGTTCCGCCTGCGGACTGTTCCGCTACTTCGCGGATACGCTCCACGGCTCCCACCATTTGCCCCGATCCAGTGGACATCTGTTCCACAGACCGATTCACACTGTGAATCTGTTCGCTGACCTGCTGAATGGAGCTGCCAATCTGACGAAATGCCGTTTCGGCCGATTCCATGATCTTCACACCTGACTGCACTTCAACTGTTCCGGCTTGCATGGTTGATGCGACATTACCCACATGGTCCTGAATATGATGCACAAATTGTGTAATTTCCGCTGCTGAAACGGATACCTGTTCAGACAGTCTTCTTACCTCAGATGCTACGACAGCAAATCCTTTGCCCTGTTCTCCTGCTCTGGCGGCTTCAATCGACGCGTTAAGCGCCAGCATCCCTGTCTGCTTGGCAATGCCGGTAATGACAGAACCGATCATTCCGATCTGTTCAGCCTGTTCACTAAGCAGACGTACAGCACGAGCAGAGCTATCTACACTTTCGCTTACCTTTTCCATCTGCCTCATCGCCTGACCGATGGATTGCTCTCCTGCTTCTGCGTCCTTGGCAGCCGTATCCGACAGCTTGTACACCTGCTGGCTCGTCACCGCAATATGCTCCAGCCCATGAGCAAGCTCTTTTACTGCATCTGTGGTCTGTGTGATGTCATCGACCTGATACTCCATGCCAGTCGCTAGCTCTTCCATCACACCGGAAGTATGACGATTGGCCTGATTCATTTCTTCAGTGCTCAGGCTTACCCGCTCGGCGGTCACAGATATCGTACGGGCTGTATCCTGAGCATCCACAATAATATTGCGAAAGCCCGCGATCAGCTTGTTGTACGAGCTGGCAATCATGCCAATCTCGTCCTTGGTCGTAATATCGAGTTGACTACGCAAATCTCCGCCGCCCGCTGACATCTCCAGCAACTGTTCATTCATGTGGTACAACGGCCGGATGGAGCGAATCAAAATGATCGATTGTGCAATACTGTAAATGATAATAAGACAGCCCAGAATGCTCGTAATCCAGATCGTGTTGGTCATGGTTTGGTGGGCTTCTTGTACTTTCGCCGCTACCATGTCCTCCTGAGATTTAACGAACGCCATCATTTTCACATCAAGCTGTTTCCGTAAAACCCGTTCATTTTCATATATATCGAGTAAATCCGAAAACGGGGGAAACGTATCGATCGTACTCCGGTAACCCGCTGTATTCAATAATCCATGGACGCGGTTGAAATAGGAATTGATTCCCATTTTCAAATCATCCATCGTTCTCTTCGTATCTCCTGCATTCAGATCGAGCAAAGCTTCCGTTTGCTGAAGCAGCTTCACAATTTCGCTCTGCTTGCTTTCAATCCCTTTTCCATATTGTTCATCCCGAGTTAGCAAGTATCCTCGCTCGTCATTAGATATCCCGTTTAATAAAAACTGAAGAGACTTTGAATTATATACAATAGTCTCTTCACGATTCACAATATCCTTGTATTTATTCTCATTTTGTACGCTCAGAATGTAGTTTGTCAGCAGCATAGCTGCAATTACACTCGGAATAAGCAGCGCACTAATAATCATTTTAGCCTTAATCGTTAAATTCATGAATCGGTCCCCCAGTTATGTCTGAATATAATGTCAACTTACTATATATCGTTTAATTCGGTGAAGTTTTTGAACGAAACAAGAAAAGTGTATAGTTTTTCCGATATAATTGTGACAATATGGTGAATTAATATGTTCTTTTCTGAAATAAAAAACAAAAAAAGTAACGCTATCCTTATATTCATCTCTTATTAGATGATCATGAGAGTAGTCGGATTTGTGATCTTTAAAAATGATATACTATTTATTTATGTCAGCATTTTGCATCATTCTATGAAAAATGCTCATGTACTATAAATGTCAAGGAGGGACTTACTTGAGTAGTCTGGAACTTACACCGCTTGTTTGCGGACTAACCGAGCTGGAAATCCGTAGCTGCCTGATCTTCCAGCATGGGAGCATGGCGCTGGAATACTACCGTGAACCTCAATTTGCGAATGAACTCTATAAAATAAATTCCTGCACCAAAAGCGTGCTTGCCGCATTAGTCAGCATCGCCATGGATCAGCAAATCGTACCACAGCCGGGTACGCCTATCCTCGAATTTTTTCCCCAGATTGCCGAGGACAGCGATATACGAAAGCGTGATATTACGATTGAACATCTGTTAACGATGTCCGCGGGCTTTAGCTGGACTGAATTTGGCGGGCAAAATTCATTTCCGACGATGAGCAAAACATCAGACTGGGTGCAATTTGTGCTGTCGCAGCCGCTCGCTGATGTACCAGGTACGCGAATGGAGTACAACTCCGGCTGTTCTCAGCTTTTGGCTACCATTTTGCGTCATGCTTCTGGACAAGCGGTAGCTGAATTTGCTGAGCAGCAGTTATTCCAACCGCTGGGTATCGAAAGCTACCACTGGGAAACCGATCCTCAAGGCACTCATACGGGTGGCTTTGGGCTGCATCTCAAACCCATGGACATGCTCCAATTTGGCCTGCTTTACCTGAATGAAGGAAGCCGGGAAGGCCGTCAGTTCATCCAGGCAGAAACAGTCCGACGGTCCACCCGTGCGCTCCTTCCGACGGCCAAACCCCAAAAAGCCTTTTACGGCTGGCACTGGTGGGCTTCTTCCTTTTCAGACGAAACGAAGCAAAGCGCTGCAACGGATTATTATTACGCGCTCGGCTTTGGCGGTCAATACATTGTTGTCGTCCCGTCTTATGACATGGTGGTTGTTGTTACTGCTGACAAGTTCACAAAGAAGCGGACTCCTGTGGATATATTCAGGCAGTACATCGTACCGATGCTTATTCAGCAAGGGTAAATAAAAATCGAAACCTACGTTGAAAATTTCCATTACGACTCCAAAGCAAAAAGGGCCTACCCGTTTGATCAGGCAAGCCCCTTTTTGCAATACATTGCTACACTATAGAAAGACGAATTTTACTTGTGAGCGAGAGTGTACATGACCTATTTCAAGTGAATGGCAAGCTCCTGCTGTCCGCTTGAGGCTGGCGTAATGATCACACCCTGCTCTCCCGCTTGACTGCTACCACCCTCGACCTGAATAGCCTCGTGCATGCCCCGCAGTACCAGTGACCATGGTTTAACCGTACCCTCAGTCTTCACCGTAATCACAGCATCCTTGCGACTGGCAGTGACGGTTAGCTCTTCTTCACCAGAAGTGTTCACGATAACCGTCCGAGCCTGCTGCCCTTCACCCAGCTCGAACAAGTGAAAAGCCACTTGCTCTGCATAATCATAATCCGGACGGCTGTCCTCATGACCGATTGCCAGCAGCGTGTTCGGCTTCACCAGCACGGGCAGGGTTGTAAAATCGTGCTGCTCGTTAACCCAGCGACCACCCGACACGGTTTCATTCGTCAACAGATTCGTCCACTGGCCCTCCGGTACGTAATACTGTACGTTGCCTTCCTTATTAAAGACCGGAGCCACCAAAATGGAATCGCCCAGCATATATTGCAGATCCAGCGTTGCACAGGTCGGGTCCTGCGGGAATTCCAGCACCATTGCCCGCATCATCGGCAGACCCTTCACCGAGGATTCCACAGCGGACGGATACAGATACGGCATTAATGAACATTTGAGCTTCGTAAAGCTGCGTACCACATCCACGGATTCTTCATCGAACAGCCAAGGCACGCGGTACGATTCATTTCCGTGCAGACGACTGTGGGAAGACAAAAGTCCAAATTGTACCCACCGTTTATACACGTCCGGCGCAGCCGTTAATTCAAAGCCGCTAATATCATGGCTCCAGAAGCCAAAGCCGCTCAAGCCAAGCGATAAGCCGCCCCGCAGCGATTCCGCCATCGACTCATATGTCGACGAGCAGTCACCGCCCCAGTGAACCGGGAACTGCTGTCCCCCCGCCGTAGCAGAACGTGCGAACAACGCCGCTTCATTTTTACCCAGCTTTTCCTCCAGCACGTCAAATACAGCCTTGTTGTACAAATGCGTGTAATAATTGTGCATTTTCACCGGATCAGAGCCGTCATGATACACCACATTCGTAGGAATCCGCTCGCCAAAATCCGTTTTAAAACAATCCACACCCTGATCCACCAGCACCTTCAGCTTTTCCTGATACCAGGCCACCGCAGCTGGATTCGTAAAGTCAACCAGCCCCATACCCGCCTGCCACATGTCCCATTGCCACACGCCGCCATCAGCGGTTTTGACCAGATACCCGTTCTCCATGCCTTCATCGAATAAAATGGATTTTTCCGCAATATACGGGTTAATCCAAGCACAAATTTTGAGTCCCTTCGCTTTCAATCGCTGTAGCATACCTTCCGGGTCCGGGAACATATCTTGATCCCATTGGAAATCGCACCATTGGTATTCCTTCATCCAGAAGCAGTCAAAATGGAATACCGAGAGCGGCAAATCACGCTCAGCCATCCCGTCCACAAAATGATTCACCGTCGCTTCATCATAATCGGTCGTGAATGAGGTGGTCAGCCACAAACCAAAGGTCCAGGCAGGTGGTAACGCGGGCTTGCCCGTCAGCTTGGTGTAATTGTCCAGCACTTCTTTAGGATTGGCTCCGCCAATGATAAAATACTCTAACGATTCGCCAGAGACGCTAAACTGCACCTTCGAGACATTTTCCGATGCAATTTCATACGATACCTTTTCCGGATGATTGACAAACACACCATACCCTTTATTAGACAGGTAAAATGGAATGTTTTTGTACGCCTGCTCACTGCTCGTGCCGCCGTCCTCATTCCAGATATCGACCACCTGCCCATTTTTCACAAATGGAGTGAAGCGTTCCCCGAGGCCGTATACATACTCCCCGATTCCCAACTCCAGCTGCTCCCGGAAAAAAGGCTGATCCTGCGGGTCTGTAATGTATCCAGGCCCACGATGTCCGCTACCCGTGATTTTACGATCCTCCACATAAAAACCTACGTCCCAGCTCTTTCCACGACCGACACGCACACTCAGATTACCGCTTTTCAGCACCGCTGCGTCCTCACCTGCCGTAATCTCCACCTCTGTTGGCAAGGTATGAATTTCAAAATCCGGTCCATGATGCACCCGCCCCTTGTGGTGATTAAAGCGTACCCGAATGACATTCGGCATCGGCGAGCTATAGGTCGCTTTTAGCAATGCTCCGTTCAAGGTGTCTCCTTTATGCTCGATCCGGTGGGTCGACGCGTATACCGTCATGGAAGCATCGTCCGTCACAATATCTCGGATTTCCGCAGGATTTTGGATCTCATAGCCTTTGCGGACCATCCAATAGCCATCTGTAAATTTCATATGTTTATTTCCTCCGTTTCGATCTATCTATTGTTGAACCCAAATAAAATCGCTGGTTGGATTTTTTCGAAATCCTTACTATAATAATATTGATTTATGTAAGGGTTTACTTCTTTTATTTTGACGTATTGTATCAATATTTTGATATTTTCTATACAAAACAAAAATCAGGAAGGGAGTGGGTGAAATGAATCGGGAAATGTTGCGGGAAAATCGTATTCATGGTAATCCCATGTATCCGGTCAGCGTGTATCCGAGCGTAGAGCAGTTGAACGGAAACAGCGTGTTGGAGTCTCATTGGCATGAGGAAATGGAGTTTATCGTCGTGGAGCAGGGTAGCGCCGTCTTTCAGACAGATATGGAATACACCGAGGTCAGCGAAGGTGAGGCTCTTTTTGTCAACAGCGGAGAGCTACACGCCGGATATTTAAAAAAAGCGCCAAGCTGCGTATTCTCTGCTGTGGTATTTCATCCCGATCTGCTGCACAGCCGGACACAGGATACGGTGCAGGAGCAGTTTATCGACCCTTTTATCAGCAAAAAGCTCGTCGTTCCCCCTCACATTCGCGGAGTCCTGCCCAGGGAACAGGAGGTACTGACCGCGCTGCGCCGCATCATCACCAGCCATGAGCAGAATGCGCCTGCCCGTGAGCTGGCGACCAAAGCACAGCTCTATGGCATCATCGCCAGCATGTATCCTCATATGACCCTGGCTAACGGAGAAGACGTGATTATGGCAGGTCAGCGCAGCAAAGTCGAACGAATCAAAAAAGCGCTGGCGTACATCAACAGTCATGCTCATGAGCCCATTCGTTTGCGGGATATCGCGGATGAAATTCGTATGAGCGAGGGACACTTTTGCCGTTTCTTCAAGCAGATGGTGCAAAAAAGCCCGGTCGAATACATCAATTATCACCGGGTTCAGAAGGCTTGCAGACTGCTGGAGCAAAGTGACCGCAAGGTGGTCGATATTGCGCTGGAGGTTGGCTTTGATAATCTGAGTTATTTTATCGCAACCTTTAAAAAATGGAACGGCATGCCTCCTTCACGATATCGCAAGCAGCACGAAGCCGAGCAGATGCTTGCAGCAGTCCCCTTTGTCACAGATATAAGTTGAATACAGAAAACAGGGGCTATCCCTCCAGTCTTTACAGACCTTGTGGGACACCCCCCTTTCAAAAAACACATATCGTAGCTACACCCGGATGGGCAAAGTAGCCTGTCAGGCTTCCGCAGCATCCTCTTCCACGAAGAGCGATACCTTGCGGATACCGTCTGCTCCGATCACAACAAGTCCCTGATCCGACAGGCGGATTTCAGGAATGACGACCAGCGCCAGCAGCGACAATGTCATCAGCGCGTTGTTCAGCACACAGCCGGATTGATGAAGTGCCCGGCTTATGCTCTCGGACTGCGCGGCCACCTCTGCAAACGGCGCAGGAGACATCAGCCCGGCGATAGGCAGCGGGAAGCTCGTTTCGCCCGAGGCGGACACGACCACTACGCCGCCGCGCATAGCCACGGCCTGCTTCGCCGCCTGGGTCATCAACTCGTCATCGTTGCCAATGACGAGCAGGTTGTGGCTGTCATGCGCCACAGTCATGGCAATGGCGGCTGGCTCGGTGAAACCGACGCCTGTCACGAGTGCCACCGCGTGGCTGCCACTGGCATGATGCCGCTCGAAGACGGCTATTTTGCACAAATCCTGCGCGGGATCTGCCGTGACCTCACCACCCCGGACCGGAACGGTCATCCGCACTTCCTTCGTGTCCACATGATTTTCCGTGACACGAATGACCCGTACAGTTACGTTCCCCTCCTGTACTGGAGCTGCAATGCGGAAATCCGCAGCACTCAGGTCGCGTCCCAGACGGACCGTGTCCATCACTTCCGCAGGATAAACGAAGCCTTCCCAATCGGCGACCATTTGGTCGTGCTCGGCCACCAGTTGACCCGCCGCAATCGTAGCGGTCACGTTCACTTCAGCCAGACGGCCATCAAGCAAAATAATATCGGCAATCGCCCCCGGAATAATCGAGCCGATATCCCGAGCTACGCCGAAGCGCTCTGCCGTATTCAGCGTAGCCATCTGAAACGCAGTCACGGGCTTGACGCCCTGCGCAATGGCATGACGGACGACGAAGTCCATCTGACCCTCATGGAGCAAGGATTCCGCGCTGCGGTCATCCGTCACCAGCATCATGCGACGGGTGTCGAGGCCCATTTCCGTGCTGGCGCGGATGGTCTCGGCCACATCATGCCATGCGGAGCCCTGCCGCATTTTGGCATACATGCCGAGCCGGATACGCTCGGCTACATCCTCGGGCGTGACACACTCGTGGTCGCCCGTAATCCCTGCGGCTGCATACACCGGCAGCCGCCAATCGTCGGAGGCCCATGTAAAATGGCCGTCCGCCACCTTGCCCGCCCGCAGCGTGGCCTGAATTTCCCCGATCATCACATCGTCTCCATAGACGACGCCCGGGAAATTCATAACTTCGCCCAGCCCGATCATATCCGGGCCCCAGCTTAAGGCTTCCTCGACTTCCGCCGGGCCGAAGGAGGCCCCTGTCGTTTCCAGTTCCGGCCCTGTGGACGGAACACAAGAAGCCACCTGCATGTAAGCAGCCAGCGGTGTCGTACGTGCTTCATCAAGCATCAGACGAAGCCCTTTCAGACCGAGCACATTGGAAATTTCATGCGGGTCAAAAAATCCGCCCGTCACGCCCAGCGGCAGCACCGCTTTTGCAAACTCGGTTACCGTAAGCTGCGTGCTTTCGATGTGACAATGTCCGTCCAGTAATCCCGGTGCCATATAGCGGCCTTCCGCTTCGATGATTACTGTGTCTTCTCCGATGGTATGGCTAACGTCCCGACCGACGTATGCGATACGGGAGCCCTGCACAGCAATAGACATTCCCGGTAATAATTCGCCCGATACCACATTGACCAGGGTTCCTCCGCGGATAACCAGCGATGCCTTGCGCTCCCCTCTGGCTGTAGCTACCAGCTCGGGTACACAGTCCGCCAGCGGCGGGCGTTGAAATACACTCTTCATGTCCATTACGATTGGTAACCTCCGTTTATGCTTCTGACCTGTTTTGCTTATGTTACTGGAATACTTACAATTATGCCAGTCTTACAGAACTGGATCACTTTCTTCCACTTTATAGGTATACGTATCCGATCCCTGCGAACTCACGAACGGTGTAATTTCGCCTATCGTATAGATGTGCAGCAAATGCATAGCCCGTGTACAGGCAGTGTAGAACAGCTTGCGCTCACTTTCACGCTGATATTGCTCCGCTGAACCATCATAGATCAGGACCACATCAAATTCCACGCCTTTTGCCAGGTAAGCCGGAATGATATGGACTCCCTTTTCAAAAGCCGGGGTTGTCTTCTTGATCAGCCTTGGCTTCACAGGCAACTCTCCTTCAAGCGCTTCATAAGCTGCCGCACTTTCTCCGGCATTTTTGCAGATCACTGCCACGGATTCATAGCCTTCTGCCAGCAATTCCGTGATGTTTCCGACGATCAGACGATGCAGCGTTTCACGCGAACGTACCTCCGTAACACGTGGCTTCTCACCCTTGCGGTTAAACGGTACAATATGCTCGCCTCCGGCCACCATTTCCCGGGTAAACTCCACAATTTCCTGAGTCGAGCGGTAGCTGCGTGTCAGAGAGATCATCTCAGTCTGTTCCGCTCCATACAGCTCATAGAGAGGTTCCGCATCCTGAAGCACCGAAGCATGCGCGTAGATCGCCTGATTAAAATCGCCCAGTGCCGTCATTTTAGCCTGCGGAAACAAGCGCTTGAAAAAAGCCAGTTGAAACGGTGAATAGTCCTGTGCTTCATCAATAAACACATGACGGATATGGCTATTGGAACGGAAGCCCAACATCAGCTCACGCAGATATAAAAATGGTGTCACGTCCTCATACGCCAGCTCCCCAGCCTGCATCCGTTCCAGGGTTTGATGACTGATTTCGCTCCAGCTATCTGGCAGCTCGGCGTGATTGGCCAGCTGGCTTAGTAGCGTCTCATTCAGGAACAACTCGCTATATAAGCGGGTCGTATCCACAAAGCGAAGTGCTTTGATCCATTTACGCAAGGGCTTCAAGCGGTCACTGACCACCATACGCGCCAATATTTCCCGTTCACGTGTAAAATCGTCAAAGGTATGGCCTGTATTCTTGGATTTACGCCGCATGCGATTATAAGCACGCTGGTAATCCTCCGGCTCCATCAGGTCCATCTGCTGGTCCACCCATGGAGCGGAGCATTCCTCTTTCCCAAAACGGGCCAGCTCCTTGAGCATCCAGTCCCTCAGCAGCTCCAGCCGATTCGCCAGCCGAACCGAAGAATCAAATCCATAAAACTTATGCACCATTTCCTCCAATGGAACCACCTCGCGCCCTTGAAACCGGATCGGTTTAAAACGCATACCCTCCTGCTCTAAATACGCCTTATATCCGGTAATGGCTTGCAAAAACGTCTTGGACGACTTAAAACGGATGCCTTCCATTCTGGCCTCATACCCCGGCTGTGACGATGCGGACAATACATATTCCAGCTGCTCAAAAGGGTCTTCCAATTGAAACTCCCGGCCCAGCCGACGCTCCAAATACTCCTGAAGCGTGGCCTGGAGCATGTTTTCCTCACCCAATTCAGGCAGTACCGTTGAAACATAACTGTTAAACATCGGATTGGGCGAAAATAGCACTACCTGATCCGCGCGCAAGCGGTCACGGTACTTATACAGCAAATAGGCTGCTCTCTGGAGCGCAGCAGATGTTTTGCCGCTTCCTGCCGCCCCCTGTACGATAAGCATCCGGCTTCGATCATCACGAATGATGCGATTCTGCTCCCTTTGGATGGTTGCCACGATACTTTTCATCTGAGCATCCGAGCTGCGGCTCAGCACCGCCTGGAGCAGCTCGTCTCCAATCGTTACCCCTGTATCGAACATAAAACGAATCTGTCCACCTCGGATCGAGAATTGGCGCTTGAGCGTCAGTTCTCCTTCCATTTCCCCTGCCGGAGACTTATAGGAAGCGGGACCCGGCATATGATCGTAATACAGATTGGAAATAGGCGCACGCCAGTCATAGACCAGAAATTCCTCGTCCTGATGATCCAGCAGGGAGGCGATCCCCAGATAAACACGCTCTGCGGGCTGCCCTTCCTCAGCGAAATCAATACGTGCAAAATACGGTGATTCCAGCAGCTTTTTCAAACGGCCCAACGCCTCAGTGGAATGCTTGTGCCTGCGCTCCCTTTCCGACAAAATTTCGGATTGCTGACGCAAGCTGGTGGAGGTCTCGCCCACATCATCCGCCTCGCTGAAATTGATCGTTACCTCATCCCAAAAGTCTTTACGCATATCTACGACATCTCCGCGTACAGAGCCAACCTCCGTCTCAAGCCTCCGAATTCGCCCGCTAATGACAGCAGTCACGTCCTCTACTCTCCGTTGTTCCTCGTTCCATTGCTGCTCAGTAGCCACTGGCATCACTCCTGTTCCGTTTCCTCCTGCTCCACCGCAGGGCTAAACTATGCTCTATTATGGACCTGGGTATACCCCTGGCATCCCTCTGATCCGGGAAAATTGACTTACACTTTGAAACATGCTATAATGTGATAAGAAGTGTTAATAACGACTTTAAAATCACGGTTTTATCATAAACATAGCATTCTCTATTGTAGCAAGTTTAACCCCTGTTCGCAACCAGTGGGCTTTTTTTATGCCTTTATATACGTAAAAGCGGTCGTCCATCTATAAGATGAATACGGCCGCTTTTTGCTTTTTCATACATTCGCTACTTGCTCTCTTCCACAGGATGAATATGTTCCGCCAGTCTGCTCAACCGCTCCAGTTGATGACCATAGTCATACATCGCAGCAGCCACAATCGAGAGTCTCAGCATTCCCTCCTGACAGTGGTCAAAACGGGTAATCGCTTGCTTCATAAACTCACCGTTCGCCTGCTGGAACATTTCGCTTTCTTCCTCGTTCGGTTTCAGCTTATCTTCAAATTTCAGCAGCGCATGTTCATGGAACCGGATCAGCAGTTCCAGATGACTATCAAAAAACGCATCCGTTCCCTTCGGTCGCACAGACTGGAAGTAATGCCTTTCTACCGCGTCCAGTACCTCATACCCTTTATGCAAACTACCGAGCATTTGCTTGTATACCACCATCTGTCTCGTCTGACTGAACCGGGAGCGCTTGAGCTTCTTCTGCTCTTCCTCGAACAAATGATATTTATCCGATAGCGATTTTATGGCTCCCTCCAGATTTCCTTTTTCCTCTTTAAAGACAGACTCCTTAATTTCATCGGAAATAGCGGTGCGCAGCAGCAAGGACATGGTGTTAAATACACTTTGAATCTGATTGATAAACTGTCTTTTCGGTTTCGGAGGAAACACCGTAATATTAATTACAAAAGCAGAAACAATCCCGATTAAAGTAAGCACAAAACGGGTCACGGCAAATTTCCAGTCATCCGAGGCTTCCATGACAGAAACAACGGTTACCAGTGTTAGTCCTACCGTATCAGCCATATTTATTTTCAGACATATCATTAGTACCAGTACACATACCAATCCGACCGCAATCGGTTCATTTGAAAATACCATTCCGCCCACCAACGCCATGATTGCACCTAGTGTGCTTGTTTGGAGTTGATCCAGAAAATAACGCCATGACCTGTATATTGACGGTTGCATGGCAAAAATAGCGGCTATCGCTGCCCCCACAGGCGAATGGGTGTTCAAAAGCATGCTCAGAAAAAGGGCGAGCGTCACTGCGATTCCCGTTTTTAACACCCGTGCTCCAAAAGCCAAAGCCATCCCTCCTGGTTACCCTTCTAATTTATTCATACCGAATTACTATAATGAAATTTCAAGACAAAGTCCATGCTTTATTATTACCCAAAAAAATCGGAGACAAGGAATATTTATGAAATGCACAGATCCTGCTAGAATACATATCAATACAATCTACTGATCTGCATCAACGTCACAGGAGGACCGCATCGTGCCATGGATTAGCAAAATGTTAGACGAGCCTCGAAAGTGGCCGCGTAATATCCAATTGTTTTTTATCGCCAATCTGCTGTACCAGATGGGTACGGGGATGTTTTCCGTTCTGTATAACCTGTATATCCAGGGGCTGGGCTTCGGGGATGACATGAGTGGCCGGGTGGTGAGCATGCAGGCGCTGGCTACAGCCTTGCTGTTTATTCCGGTCGGTTTTTTAGGGGATCGGACGAACCGCAAACACATGCTGGTCATCGGAGCGTTATTCAGCGGTGTCGCCTTTCTCATCCGTACCTTTACGGATACCAGTGGCAGTATGCTGGTTTTCGCCGTCGTTTCGGGCGTATTCGCCGCTTTTATTCAGGTGCTGGCTGTGCCCTTTTTGGCGGAAAGCATAAGTAAAGCCCAGCGCTTGAAAATATTCAGTTATTACTCGGCTCTTGTACTCGCGGCACAGGTCATAGGGAGCTTTGGCGGTGGTGTGCTTGCGGATGGGCTGCAAACGTGGGGAATCACACAGCTCTCCAGTCTGCGGGTTGCCCTGTTCCTCGGAGGAACGGCAACATTGACCGCTTTTATTCCATTATTGTTCATGACAAAAGCGACTCATGTTGAAGAAGAAGCGGCCCTTGCAAAATCGACACCTGAACCGGTATCAGCGAATACGGCGAAATCCACGCCCGCTTTACCCGTACCACCTGCTGCTGCTTCTTCGGATACCCGAGTCATCGGGCAATTTGTCCTTGCCCAGTTTTTTCTCGGGTTGGGCTCAGGTCTGGTCATCCCTTATCTCAATTTGTATTTTACGAACCGCTTTTCCGTATCGCTCAGTGCGATGAGTTTGCTGATTGCTCTTGGTCAGCTGATGACGATCCTCTCTATGCTGATCGGGCCTACGCTTGGCAGCCGAATCGGACTGGTCAAGGCTGTCGTTGGCTTTCAATTGCTCTCGCTCCCGTTTCTTCTGATTACCGGCTTCACGAATGTCCTCTGGATTGCTTCCATCAGCTTTCTGTTCAGGCAAGCGTTGATGAATGCCGCCAATCCGCTGCAAACCGCCATTCTGGTGGAACGTGTATCGGATAAAAACCGGGGGATTGCCAATTCGGTTCTCCAGACGACCTGGATGCTAGGAACCGCAGGGATGGGACCTGTACAAGCCTATCTGGTTACGACCTACGGCAATTACTGGGGCTATGCCATCACATTCAGCATGACAGGTGTGTTTTATATTTTGTCCTCCCTTGTCTACTTTTGGATGTTCCGAGAAAACCGCCCGTCCGCGGGTCAGCTTTTACAAAACCCGGCAAGCCCGTAAACAAAATCATGGCACAATAAAGGAATGAGTCAGCTCGAAATCTGGGGCCGGGGCATTGATACCCATCGCTTCCAACCTAAAGTGGAACGTCAAGCAGTATGGAGAAAATGGAGCGTTCGTGCAGACGCATTCATTATTTTATATGTCGGCAGACTTGGGATCGCATTTTCGAACGACTACTGGACAGCCACATGGATGCCGCAACCCTGCATCTCGACAGCCGCCCTATGACGTATATATAGCCTTGGAAACTGTGGATCTCAGGATACATCAAAGGGTGGTTACAAAATGCTTTAGCATGCATTCTGTAACCACCCTCCACTATCATTACAGCTTTATTCTAATTAGCTACGATATGCTTGACTCGCCCAACCTGTCCGTCTGCCAAACGCACTTTAATTCCATGCGGATGACGCGGAGAATTGGTCAAAATATCCTTCACCGTTCCTCGCGTCAGCTTTCCGGTAGGCTGATCTTTTTTAAGCACAATATCCACCTGGAGCCCTGCGCGAATATCTGATCGGTTCTGTCCGTTCATGAAATCTATTCCTCCTCTCTATTCAAGCTCTCTATTCAATCTTATGGAGCTACTCGGCTACTCAGTCGCATCGAAATCACCAGTTACGCCATTCATCCCGACGGCTATTGCCGATCCAAACGACGCACATCGTGGATACATAGCTAATGAACAAAATAGCAAATACCATACCGCTAAACTCTACAAAATGAGTACGCTGTAGGGTATCTGCCCATATGGAGGACACCTGCGCATACAGCTGAGAAGGCGCAGAAACAATATCCCACGTGTTCCCCCGAAAGAAACGGCCAATATAAATGCCCAAGCTGCTGAGCAGCAGTACCGCCAGCACAAACAACCAGCTTATAAACTCGCCGCGTGCACGTCGTACCAGCTGCCGTACAGATTCAAGTGATACAAATCCCATCGTCAACCCAAGGACAGCGACCAACAGCATCCCTAGTACATGATTCCAGAAATACGGCTCTCCCCAGAAGCGCTGCTCCGCAAGAAATGGATATCGGGCGAATACATGCAGCAAATCTGTGATTAAATATGGTGTGTTGGGATAAAAAAAGAGCCATACCGCTCCCGTTATCCACAGCAATAACGTCCTCGTTCCCCTTCTCCAGGAACAATGAACGACGTCCAGCAGCAAGGTCAAAATCATGGGAATCCAGGCCAGCATCATATTCCACCATATAAAACGATAAGGGCGTCCCCCCGAGGGCAGCTGCACGTTAATGATCCATAGAGTGCTGATCACCGAGCATACAGCCAATACGATAAAAACATACCCTTTTACAGGATAATTTAATGATCTTAAACGGGCATACATGTGTGTCTTATCCTCCTTTGTAGCCGTCCAGCCTTTTGACGTTCCAATTTACACCTGTTCTGGACAGTGTACACCACAATCGCTTCAAGCTCAATGGAAGCGCTCCATTCAGCATGCATCAAAACGGGAAAAAGCACCTGCTCCGAGACTGACCTCATCCTCGGAACAGGTGCTCATCGTACCTCAAACTTACCACAGATATACAGGGGCGCCCTTCAAATCGTCTATGATCGTCTTGGCCTCCTGCAAGGTAGGCATCTGATAGCAGCGTGAACGCGTTTCCATACCAATTGCTACATCATAGTCCTTGGAGGTGATACGGTCACACACCTCTTCCAGACTGTCGCGGATACGTTGTACATAATGCCCGCTCAGCGTATTCCGCCGCTCCAGCATTTGTGCCCACAACACCTGATAAGCAGCCGAATCCCTGCCCTGCTCTCGGTAAATCACTTCCAGCTCGCCGCTGATATCGTAAGGAAACGGAACCTCCCCGGGATGCACAACCACCGCCTTTGCACCATAACGATACGCATACTCCGCGGATTGTACCAGCAGCTCTATCGCGCGTTTTCGCTTCGTCTCATCATCAAATCCGAGCAGAACGGAATCCGTACCGTAATCCGGGTCAGGCGTATATGGAAACGTATTATGCACACTCGATATTCCGATTTCTCCCCGCTCAATCGTCGTCAGCATTTCCCGGGTAATGTTATAGTTCAGCTCCACCCGGCCAAAGCCCAGCTCGCGGATTTCCTCCACAACCTCTATGCCAACGGTATGCTTTTTAATATTCCAACAGATGGAAAAGGAGTATTCCCCCTTCGCCTTCATCGTCATCATCCTTTCACCGCTCCAAGCATCACGCCACTGACAAAATACCTTTGCAGCCACGGATAAACCTGATCTGTTTATTTTCTATCCCTGTACCCAATCTACCAACGAGTGTACGGTCAGTTTGCCTGGAGAAGCTGCCTCAAAAGCCAAGCCCTCACTGCCCCTAGCCAAAAACCCCACTGCTTTAGGAATACCGGGAGCCAAATCCAGATGATTGTCGCTAAAAATGCCTTCCCGCTCCGCTGACAGCCATACATGCCTCGTCAGTACATCCGAGCGAAGGTTAAAGCTGGTTCCTCCGCTTCCCTGCACCTCTGTTACTTCAATATTCGGCTGCGGCAAATCCATCTCTTTTGTGTCAGCAAAATAAACTTCACAGGAAGCCACCGGTTCACCGTTTTGTATCAAACGTGCGACCAGCATATGCTCAGCAGGGTTCAGGCCATTCAGCCATTTGTCGGCAGGCAGTATATGTACCGGCCCCGCTGCATTAGCTTGCTGCTCTACCTGAATGTCCTCTTCACGGATGGCCTTACTACCCCGGATATGCAAAAGCGTCAGCCGCAGCGTGCCTTGAACAGTTTTTAGCGTATCGTTGACAATATGCAGCTCCTTATGATCCTGCTCCGTATCTGCCACGCTCAGCAGCACATCGGCAAAGCTGCGCTTAGCCGTATATTGCAGCGCCTTCCAGCGACCAAAATAGTCCATGCTCGACCAGGAGGCAACGAGCCAGCAATCATTCATTTGCCAATACAATGTGCCCATGCAGTAAGGCTTGCGACGTCGATGCGCCTCGATGGCCATTTTCATCGCTTCCGCCTGTAAAATCTGACTCATGGGAAGAAAAGCTTTAAAATCCTTCGGCTCCCGCATGTACCGTTCCATATATTCTTTAATCAGGCGATTGCCCGCCCCGTTCTTTTGATGCGCCAGCATTACCGTAGATTCCAGCTCCAGATCGTTTTCTTCCGCATAAGCGCGCACGGACCTGTATTCGGGAAAGGACTGAAAGCCATATTCACTCATAAAGCGCCCCACATGCACATGGTAATGCTCAAAAGGCTCAGATGCGTGCCACACGCCCCAGTAATGAACATCCCCAGCCGTCGAGGACGGATGAGCATGCTGATTTCGGTTTCCAGACAGGCCAATCAGTGGAGACGAGGGCCAATATGCCGTCTGCGGGGACCAGCTGTGTACCACTTCCGGTAAAATCCGGTGAAAGAGCGTCTCATAATCAGACCACAAGCGCTCTCGCTGCGCTGGCGTATAATTCTTTTTCCAGCCCCAGCCTCCCTTCTCCTCATAATGCGCCCAAGCCGAATCAATCTCATTATTGCCGCACCATAACGCGATACATGGATGATTGCGCAGACGCTTGATGTTGTCCTCCGCTTCCTTAGCCACATTGTCCAAAAAAGCTTGATCCCCCGGGTACATACTGCACGCGAACATAAAATCCTGCCATATCAATAAACCGTATTCATCGCAAAGCTCGTAAAATACGTCTTCCTCATAAATACCGCCGCCCCAGACCCGCAACATGTTCATATGAGAGGCGGCAGCGCTGGCAATCTCATGCCGATACCTTTCCCGTGTCACTTCAGGGGCAAAGCTGTCATTCGGAATATGGTTGGCTCCCTTCGCAAACACTGGAACCCCGTTCAGTTCAAAATAAAAACTCTCTCCCGCCACATCCCGTTCACGCACAAGACGAATCGAACGCAAGCCCGTCTTCACCGTTTTTTCCGCGATTACAGCTCCTTCATCCCGCTCCACAAGCTCGGCTGCAAACGTATATAGATGCGGCTCTCCAAGCCCCCGGCACCACCACAGCTTTGGCTGCTCCATATACAATTCCAGATCCACCGTTTGCCTTCCCTTCAGCAAACGAACAGGCTTCGACCACTCCCTGCCGTCAGCGGAAATACGCAGATCGGATTCTCTGATCTCACCCGCATTCTCAATCTCTGCCACAGCCGTGAGTCTGGCTCCCTCTGCACTTATTTCATCCTGCCGGATAAACAAGTCCCTTACGATCAGGCCGGACCATGCCTCCACGCGCACCTCTCTCCAAATGCCACTCGTCACCAGCCTCGGCCCCCAATCCCAACCGTAATGGTAAGGAGCCTTACGCGCGAAAACGCTTACCTTTTTGTCCGCCAAACCACCCGCTTCGGACTGATCATTCGGCGCAGGAAGAGCGTAACCTAGTTGTTCCAGCTTGGGCACATCCTCAGCTATTGGAGAACGGAACGCGATTTCCAACCGATTCTCTCCCTGTTGAACCCATGCCTTCACATCCCGCCTCCACATCCGAAACATATTGTTGGCCGTCAAAACGGGGTGGCCATTCACTTTTACCTCCGCATACGTGTCCAAGCCCTCCAGCACCAGTTCTATACACGGGCACTGAAGCTGTTCCACACTCATTTCAAAATGGGCTTCGTATATCCAGTCCTGTTTGTCAATCCATTGTACCTTCTCCTCGTTCGTTCCGACAAAAGGATCAGGAATTTTGCCATGTCGTAAAAGGTCCGTATGCACACATCCCGGTACCTTCGCGCTAAGCCACTCATCACCTTGCGCTACCCTAAACCTCCAGTTATCCAACCCTGTCACATTGAACATCTTCGCAAGCCTCCCTGTAAGGATGATTGGGAACATCTTGACTCCTCTATAAACATAACAAAAATAACATCAAGCTAACAAATTGATCAAATCGTTGTTTTTCAAAAAAAACAAATTGCAAAACAACAAAGAAAAGTCGCTCTCTCCCAAAAAAGGCTAAAAGCGACTTTTTTATCTTCCCCATGTACAGAGCTCAATCATTTACATCTGGATATCGACTATATTTGATTGTACTAATCGGGTGTTCATGAGCATCATTTCCCTGACTGAGCCGCGGCGCATACCCCTCCCGTACGACTAGCTCCGCGTGCAGCAGCTTTTTCTCGACGGGCGAATCCGGGTTGGTTATACGCCATAGCAATTGATCCACCGCACGCATTCCCAGTAGCTCCTTATCCACTCTCACCGTAGCATAAATCGGCATCTGCTCGCTCGTATCGTCAAAACCAGTCACTCCACAGCGCCTTGGGACATCAACTCCCTTTCGTTTGAGCGCATCCACCACCTGCCCGGCAGTCACATCATTCACACTTACAAACATCTCCGGCAATTCATCCTCGGACAGCTTGTCCAATTCCTCGGCAAGCTTCTGCGCTCCCATGTGGAGCAACGCTCCGTTTTGCTTTAAGTCTATTCCTCCAAGCTCCAGTGTGGAGCGAAAAGCTTCCCAACGTTCATAGAAACTGTGAGCATCGTCGACATTTCCGACAAATTGAAAACGGGTATAGCCCTTGGACAGCACATTTCTCATGAGTTCAGACATACATGTACGGTTATCTGTAAACACCGTATCGCTTAGAAACGCAGTATCCCAATGGTCCACCATGACGACCGGAATGCTCATCCGATAAATATTCAGCAATATAGAAGTAGAAATCGACCCCACTGTGATAATGCCCCTGATCGCTTCTGGATTCAGCAAAGTAAACATATCCTCTGTTGAAGGCTCCGTTAACGTCAGCATGTTCAATCCCTTTCCATTCAAGCGCTCAGAAATGCCTTCAAACACAGGACCCCAATACCTGGATTCTCTATTTTGGTGACGTATATTTGGAAATAACACCAACACAGTTCCCGACCATTCCCCGGCATCCGTGTCCCGAGGTTCCACCCCCGTTGTCTTTGGATGATTGCGAAAATAGCCCATCTGGGCAGCCAGCTTGACCAACACTGCCCTCGTTTCCTCACTTACTCCGGGCTTGCCGGACAATGCACGTGAAACAGCGAACTTTGAAACACCAGCCGCATCCGCAATTTCCTGCAACGTTACTTTTCCACGCATCTTCTCACCCAACCCTATTCGGAATCTTTTTTTGCCTCTGACTTTCCAATACAAGGGTGTACCCATAAACTGGTATCATCGTAGCACACTTTGTTTCAGATCATCAAACGATAGATTAGCACAAATCCACACCATCCACCAAAATATGTTTGCATAATAAAAAAACAAACACATAACAATTCAACATAAATGACTTGACGGAAGGTTCGGTATTCCCTACAATTTACCATTGAAAGCACTTACATTATGTAAATCATACTTATAAAGGGGGATTTTGCAGATGTTCAAGATCAGGTCGGTACGACAAGGCTCCATCCTGCTCCTGGCTTTGTTGCTGCTCGTCACGACGGGCTGCGCAAACGGAACAGGCGGTACAGCAGAAAATGAAAATCCCGATGATACCAGTCCTGTTACACTTACTTTCTTTGGTGGTGACGCCAGCTCGAACTGGAATAACATGAAGGATGCAATTGGACAGGAAATTATCAAAAAAACGGGCGTGACACTGAACGGAGAACATGCCGTCAATGGCCGGAGTGAGGAAAAGTTTGCTTTGATGGCTGCCAGCGGAGAGTATCCTGACCTAGTCTATCCCAAAAGCGATGTCGGTAAGCTGGTCGATGCCGGGGCACTCATTGACTTAACCGACCTGATTGATAAATACGGCCCCAATATCAAGAAAGTGTACGGAGACTATTTTAACCGTATTAAATATAGCAATGACGACCCTGCCATCTATACCATTCCGACAAATTTAGGTGTAGATCACATCGCATTTGACGCACAAGCCGGGTTCGAAATCCAGCATCAGGCGCTGGAGAAGCTCGGCTATCCGAAAATTCGTACGGTTCAGGATTTTGAAAAAGCACTCAAGGACTATGTCGCCAAATATCCCACCACTAACGGCCAGCCCACCATTCCCCTCTCCCTGGATGCCGAAGATTGGAAAATTCAAATTACCGTAACAAATCCGGCAGTTACCGCTACAGGCGGCCCGGATGATGGAGAATATTATATCGACCCCAAGACGCATAAAGCCATTCTCCACTACAAACGCCCGGAGGAACGGGAATATTTTCGCTGGCTGAATCACATGTACAACGAAGGACTGCTGGATAAGGATACTTTTGTGCAAAAAAGCGATCAATACAAGTCCAAAATCGCCGCAGGTCGTGTGATTGGACTCATTGATCAGGAGTGGAACTATCAGGATGCCGAAAACGCGCTCAAAGCGTCGGGCAAGGATGAATTTACCTACGCTCATTTCCCGGTTACGTTAAGCGAGAAATACGAGGATCATTCCCTCCAGCCGCTTGGCTTTGATGCTGCATACGGGATCGGAATTACGACCTCGTGCAAAAATCCCGTGCGTGCCATCAAATTTCTGGATTTTCTGGCCTCCGACGAAGGACAAATTTTGCGCAACTGGGGAATCGAAGGCCAGCATTACAATGTAGAGAATGGCAAACGGGTTATTCCGGCCGATGTGCAGCAACGTAAAAACACCGATAATTCCGCTTTTATGAGAGAGTCGGGCATCGGTTTATACTGGATATGGGGGCCGCATTACGGTGACGGCATCAAGGACCCTTCCGGCAACTACTATACGACGAACTATCCAGAGATGATTACCGAAAATTACAGCCGGGCCGAAAAAAAATCCCTGCAAGCCTACAATGCTCGAACGTGGAAGGACCTGTTCCCGAACGAAAAGGATTTTCCAGTGAAAGAATGGGGCGCCGCCTACAACATGCCCGTTCCGACCAATACGAACTACAATGTCATTTATCAGAAGTCGCAGGACATTGTGCGCAAACGGATTCCCGAAGCTGTACTCGCCAAGCCCGACCAATTTGATGCTGTCTATGACCGTATGCTCCAAGAGCTGGATCAGGCAGGTGTGCCGAAGGCTGAAGAAACCTACACCGGACTGATCCAAAATCGGCTGAAGCTGTGGAACGCGGAAAAATAACGATCAAATAAGCTGAACTTAAAAGTTACTTACTGTGCCACTACGCAGTCGGATGGTGCTTCGCTTGTACAGCACCATTCCGCCTACTCCGTTTTGATGCTTATTTTTTCAAGTCAGCTTATAGTTCGAGTTTGGCTTATATGAATGAAAGATTACAGGGCTGACAGCCTAATGCTGTTCAGCCCTTTTACATTGAACGTTCTGTTTCGTTCCATATATACATGACACGATGATGACTGTCTGTTTCCCTACACGTTCTGCGAAGATTCCGTCGTTTGCTCCGCAGCCTCATACTCACTTCGCAAAATGCCCATTTGAATAACGTCATAGTATTGGCCCTCCCTGAACAGCTTTTGCCGCAGAAGACCTTCCTCCTTGAAGCCACAGGACAGATAGCAGCGATATGCACGTTCATTATATGAAAAGACTTCCAATTCCAACCGATTCAGATTCAGCGTATGAAATACAAATTTCTGTAATAGCCGGATCGCTTCACGTCCGTAGCCTTTGCCCAGGTTATCGTCGCGTCCGATCACTATGCCAAGTGTGGCATGCCGATTCATCCAGTTGATTCTAAATAAATCCAGTTGTCCGATATAATCCAGCGTGTCTTTATGCGCAATGACAAAGCCCTTCGTCTCCGAACTGCCGTCAATCATCATCTGTACATAGGCTTCGCTGTTCGTCTGAGAATGAGGATAAGTAAAAGCATCGCTCAAACCGCATGTAATATCCGGGTCATTGACCCATTTTCGTATTTCCGGTATATCCTCCTGACGATACTCTCTCAGCACGATGCGTTCCCCAATAATATGTGGCATATTACATCTTCTCTCCCATCATACTTATTTTCCTACAGTAAAAGGTAGATTTACTGCTGTATCTCCTATTGACAAATCGTACATCTTCATACTCCAAAACTCCAGTACATTTGTAAAATTGGCACGAAAAAAAAAGTTATTCTGCTTATCCCGCACCCCGCTTGGACTTGCCCTCAATCCTTGTGCCCAACCTTTTAAAAGTGATTGACCTCACCTATATATAGATATAAAATAGAAATCGTACTCTAAATATAGTGTACAACGCGTATTTTACACATATATCTTGAAAATACAGATATGGAAATACCAATATAAATAGGCGTTAAAATTTTGGCGAAGCACGGCCAGCAAGGGGTTGCGAATCTTTACAGGATTTCGAGCCTTGGACAGATGCTGTTTTGCCAAATGTCAAGGAGGTTGAATACAATGCTGATTGCCTATGATTCCAAGACCGGCAATGTAAAAAGATTTATCGGGAAGCTCAAGCTTCCGGCGGTCCAAATCCAGGAGCAAATGACTATAGAGGAACCATACGTACTCATTACATATACAACGGGGTTTGGACAGATACCTGAGAGGGTATCTTCCTTTTTGCAAAAAAATGCTCAAAACCTCGTGGGTGTGGCTGCCAGCGGCAACCGTAACTGGGGCGAGAGCTTTGCCAAAAGCGCGGATTTGATCTCCGACCATTATAACGTACCTGTCATCAGTAAATTTGAATTATCCGGAACGTTCGGCGATGTAGAGCGTTTCAAACAGGGGGTGAGCCGAGTTGCGGCATATTGAATTGAACAACATGTTGATGAAACGCGATACAGATGGCTTTTTCCAATTGGAAAAGGACCAAGAGGCTGTAGACGAATTTATGAAGGAAGTCGAAGAACGGAGCTTGAAGTTTGCAGATCCAGCGGCTCAAGTGCTCTACATGATTGAGAATGATTATTACGAAAATTTCTATAGTAGCTATACAGCTGACGAAATTAAGGATATTTTCCATATCACTCATAGTTATCATTTTAAATTCCCTTCCTATATGGCAGCATCCAAGTTTTATACGGATTATGCAGTGAAAAGCAATGACCGTAAGGTTTATCTGGAGCACTATCCTGACCGGGTGGCGGTCGTCGCCCTGCATTTGGGCCGTGGTAACGCCGATACGGCACGTCTGTTGTCCCGCTCGATGATGGAGCAGCGTCTCCAGCCGGCTACGCCAACCTTCTTGAATGCAGGCAAAAGCCGTCGTGGGGAATTGGTATCCTGCTTCCTGCTCGAAATGGACGACTCCCTCAACTCGATTAACTACGTGCTAAACACTTGCATGCAGTTGTCCAAAATCGGCGGCGGTGTCGCGGTCAACCTGTCGAAGCTGCGGTCACGTGGCGAAGTGATTAAAGGTGTAGAAGGCGCGGCTAAAGGCATTATGCCTGTGCTGAAGCTGATGGAGGACGGCTTCTCCTATGCGGATCAGATGGGTCAACGTAAAGGCTCCGGCGCTGCATACTACAACATTTTCGGTTGGGATGTACTGGAGTTCCTGGATAGTAAAAAAATCAATGCCGACGAAAGAGTACGCCTGAAGACACTCTCCATCGGACTGATTGTTCCGAACCGCTTTTATAAGCTGGCTCAGGATAATGAGCCGCTGCATGTATTCGCTCCTTATAGTGTGTTCAAGGCCTACGGTACGCATCTGGACGATATGGATCTGGATGAAATGTACGATACACTGCTCGCTGACGACCGGGTGAAGAAAAAAGTAGCGATGAGCGCGCGTGACATGCTGACCAAAATTGCCATGATCCAGCTGGAATCCGGCTATCCATACATGATGAACAAAAGTAACGCGAATCAGGCACATGCTCTTAAAAACGTGGGCCAGGTTAAAATGTCGAATCTGTGCACGGAAATATTCCAATTACAGGAAACGTCTGAAATTACAGATTACGGCCAACAGGATACAATCCGTCGGGATATTAGCTGTAATCTGGCTTCTCTCAACATTGTAAATGTGATGGAGCATGGCAAAATCCGCGAATCCGTTCACGAGGGTATGATTGCCCTGACCTCGGTCAGCGATATGACCCAAGTCGCGAACGCGCCGGGTGTTGCCAAGGCAAACCGTGAGATGCATTCTGTCGGTCTGGGTGTCATGAACCTGCATGGCTACCTTGCCAAGAACAAAATTGCTTATGAAAGCAACGAAGCGAAGGATTTTGTCCGCACCTTTTTTATGACGATGAACTATCACTCTTTGGAGAAAAGCATGGAAATCGCGCAAGCGGCCGGACAAAGCTTTTATGGCTTTGAGGAATCGGATTATGCGACTGGTGTGTATTTTGACCGTTATCTGAACACCGATTACCGTCCGACAACGGCACGCGTACAAGAACTGTTTGGCGGCATCTATATTCCTTCTCCAGAGGATTGGGACAAGCTGAAAGCAGACGTGCAGAAGCATGGCCTGTATCACGCGTACCGTATGGCGATTGCGCCGACGGCCAGCATTTCATATATTCAAAATGCGACGTCCAGCGTAATGCCTATCGTGGAACAAATTGAAACACGTACCTATGCGAACTCGACGACCTATTATCCAATGCCTTACTTGCAACGAGATAATGTGTTCTTTTATAAATCCGCGTATCAAATGGATCAGTTCAAGGTGCTGGACCTGATTGCCGAAATTCAGCCTCACGTGGATCAAGGAATTTCGACCGTGCTTCATGTGAACAGTGACGTGACTACACGCCAATTGGCGCGTTGCTATCTCTATGCTGCTCACAAGGGACTCAAATCGTTGTACTACACACGTACCAAAAAGCTGTCTGTAGAAGAGTGCCTTACCTGCTCGATCTAAGACCGTACTCATAAATTAACATTAGAAGTCCTCATATAAATGGATGCTTTTCATTAGAAGCTGTATCCCAGCGTGATGTTCCGCCCTTTATGGGTTGGGACACGGCCTCGCGGATGCAGCTTCCGTATGTCAAGCATACGATGATTCGCCTATATCATTTCATTGTGACTCTAGGAAATCTCGGAAGCTGAAGGGAGAATGCCAAAAAATGACAGGTATACAAGCTGTAAACTGGAACCGCTCGGACGATGATTTCACATTGATGTTCTGGAATCAGAACATTATGCAATTTTGGACGGATGATGAAATTCCGCTGTCCGACGATAAAATGAGCTGGGTAACCCTCAGTGATATTGAAAAAGAAGCCTACATGAAAGTATTAGGCGGCTTGACGTTGCTGGATACGATTCAAGGCGGCGTAGGTATGCCGCAAATTATGGAGCATGTGGACGGGCTGCAACGTAAAGCTGTGCTGAGCTTTATGGCGATGATGGAACAAATTCATGCGAAGTCGTACAGCAGCATTTTTACAACCCTGGCTTCTACGGAAGAGATTGATAATATATTCCGTTGGGTAGAGGAAAATCCGCATCTCCAGACCAAGGCGGAAACCATTCGTCAGTATTATATGAATATTCATACGCCAAAAGACTTGTATCTCGCTATGGCAGCGTCAGTGCTGTTAGAAAGCTATTTATTTTATAGCGGCTTCTTCTACCCTCTCTATCTGGCGGGTCAGGGCAAGATGACATGCAGCGGAGAAATTATCGACCTGATTTTGCGGGACGAAAGTATTCACGGTGTTTATGTAGGTGTGCTGGCACAGGAGATTTATGCAGAGCTGGACGAGGAAGAGCAACGCGATCTGTACCAGACGCTGGTAGGGTTGCTGCGCTACTTGCACAATAACGAGGAACAATACACCGAGCAAATTTATGCTCCTATCGGGCTTGTGGACGATGTCAAAGTCTTTTTACGCTACAACGCCAATAAGGCCATGATGAACCTGGGCTTTGATCCATTATTTGAAGAAGAAGAAGTCAATCCGATTGTGTTCAACGGCATCAGCACCCACACCAAGCAGCATGATTTCTTTTCTAAAAAAGGAAACGGCTACGTGCGTGCAATGAATGTGGAGCCGCTGACTGATGATGATTTTAATTTTGGAGTGTAGGTAATAGATATATGTGAAAATAGTTTGTTTAGGTAATGCTGAGGGAGACCACTCCGCAAGTGGATAGTTCTTCCGATCGCTGTTGTCAAGGGATTCTTTTGGATTAGTATTAAGGTTAGAATCCCCGGGCAAAGGCGTACGCTTCGCTTCTCCATTTTGATCATAAGGAAGTCCAACCCACATCTTGAACGAGGATTCATACAAAAAAAACGGCCAGATCGCCAAGGTAGCGAAATCGGGCCGTTTTCCATTGTTTAAGACCGAGCCTCCGTGAAAATTTGAAAGGTAATACCAAACTTGTCCGTTACATTCCCATAAGCCGGACTAAAATGGGTTTCTTGCAAAGCCATCCCCACCTGTCCTCCTTGCTGTAGAGCGTCAAACATTCTTCTGGATTGCTCGACACTGTCGGTTGTAATACAGATGCTCACCTGATTCCCGCTGCTGAACGGCGAGCCAGGAAAGGTGTCGGAAAACATAAGCTCTGTCTCACCGACTTTGAGGGTGGCATGTCCCACACGTTCCTTGATCTCTGCGGGAATCGGAAATTCCGGATTTTCAGGCATTTCACCGAAGGTTTGGATAAAAAGCAGTTGGGCATCCAATACCTTTTCATAAAATTGAATCGCGTCCTTCACATTTCCATTCATCGTAATATAGGGGATCAAACGCTTTGACATTTTCAACACAACTCCTTCATTTTTAAAGCTATCCTGTCATTTCTCCTGTATTATATGCAAAAAATGTTAAGATAAACAGAGTTGTTTGTTATCTTTCTTCTACCGATATGCCAAGCTGCTGCTCCACATGCGAGGACATACACGAACACACCTGCCTTCTTGGTATCGAAAAAAGGAGTTAATTATGGTACATTTTTGGAATACTGCTACCGATATATTCTATAGAACCCAACACTGCAAACGTTCTCTTCTACTTTGAGGGTCATATAAAAACTTCGAATAACAAGGAGATCACAATTCATGAAAAAGAAAATCGGCATAACCGCTTCCGTCTTACTGCTCGCCCTAACCGGTTCTTTATCCGTATCTGCTCATCCGGGCAGAACAGACTCCAGTGGCGGCCATACCTGCTGGACCAACTGCTCGAAATGGGGCCTTTCCTACGGGGAATATCACTATCATAGCGGGGGTTCTTCCTCCAGCAGTTCTTCCTCTTCCAGTAGCTCTGCATCCAAGAAAACCACGAAATCAAAGCAAAAATCAAAACAGAAGCAAAGTACACAACAGAGCCAAAAACCCGCTTATACTACATCCAATCTGAAAGTACTCGTGAATGGAACGCCTATTTCTTTTACAGCCAAGCCCATTGTCTACCAAAATACAAATCTTGTTCCCTTGCGCGATATAGCAGAAAGCTTGAAGGCAGAGGTCGTATGGGATCACGGTACTGGAACCATAGGAATTACCAAGGCCAACCACAAAGTCACGTTAACCCTGGGAAGCCAAACCGTATTTTACAACGGACAAGCGGAACAAATCGCTGTAGCCCCCAAGACGATCAATGACACCACTTATGTACCTGTACAGGTATTCGCCAAAGGATTGGGGGGCGCAGTTAGTCTATGATGAAAACACAAATACGCTAAAAATCTCTCTATAAGCCAATCCAATATGCCAAAAAGCCTTTTGATCGCACTTGGCGCAATCAAAAGGCTTTTTGGTTCAACTGGATCAGCTTAACCTACTCTATTGCGGCTTCTCAATCACAAACAGACAGGTGCTATCCGGCAGGGGAACAGGCTGACCCTGCTCATCGGTAAATCCAATACGCCCGGCAAGCGCTTCCGTATAGCCCTCCTGCAAATAGTGACGGCTCTCCCGGATTATAGCCTGCGATCCAAGCGTGCGGCGAATACACTCTTCATACTGTGAAGGGGTAAAATACCCAAACTGCTCCTGCACTTCATGCATATAGGCTTCCGTCCCCCAGGTGTAGGTATACAGAAATTCCATCGCATCGTTCACAGGCAAAATAGCCTCATGCTCACTCACACGCTCCACTTCAATGTGGCGACCTGTAAAATCTTTGGCATATCGCAGCAACCATTCCATTCCGTCCGGCTCCAGGAACCGGATTCGTCTGCGCTGTTCTGCCGGTTCAGTCATAATGCCGTCACGGATAATGATACGTCCGCCCGGTGCCAGCACATGATAGGCGCTTTGCAAAGCAGCCTCCACCGTATGCAGATTGAACCGGGCTCCATCCCGTTCCATGTAAGAATACAGCTCGTGGAGAATGGACGAAAAAATGATCGTGTCCATGCTCCCCGGCTCTATAAATTCCTCCAGTTGGAGAGCATCTCCTTTAATCACATCCCAGCGGTGGCCCTCCAATTGCTTTTTACGTTTGAGCGCTTCAATAACATTCACAGAAATATCGAGTCCCAGCGGCTTCACGTCCGGTATCTCCTGTTCAATCAGGTCCAGCAGCACACCCCCGCCCGGTCCGATATCCAATACACGAGTTCCCGTCACGTAATCCAGAATGACCTTTTTGTAATCTACGGTTTGATTCATATCCGCAAGGTATGTTTCCTCATTGTGAAAACGATCATAAGCATCACGGCGCAAGCCGAACAGGTCAAACAGTAGTAATATGGCTTTGTCATACAAAGGCGTTTTTTCCGCCTCGATGCAAAAGTCAATCAGCTTCTCAGCCGCAGATGAAAAATGAAAATTAAAAAACACGGTACTCTGCAGCTCCTCTTTATGCTCCACGACCACATTCAAATGAGGATTATGCTTCCGTTTTCCTTGCAAGATATCCTGCCAGGATAGCGCGTGTAAATATTTCTCAATCATCCGTTTTTTATAAACGTTAATTTTCTTGATGCCGCGATAGTCATAATGCATCGTGTTCATGAGAGATTCAAAGCTGATATGTCGCACCGTTGCAGGCAATTCCTGTCCCGTACCATCCCGTAACGCAAGTAAAAATACCTTCACCAGCTCCTGCAACGAAAAATCCTGTAAAGCCGACTCCACATACCAAAGCGTTCGATTCTCCAACGGAGCCAGCGCCTTATCTACATTCAGCTCGTGCTCCAGCTCGGCGTAAGCCTGCTCGAAGGGTTCCCCTTCATGAATAGAAACCGACCGTAATCTCTCCAGTCGTTCCTTCACACTCCAGGCCACAGGCGCGTTATCCCATGCGATCCAGCCAATCAGTTGCTCCACTTCACTCCGTACCTGCTCCCATAACTCAGGGTCTACCCCGGCGATAATGCACTCATTTAGCGCAAGTAAGGCAAGCTCCAGTTCTTCGTGGCTTAACCAGCCCTTACGGGTAATTTCCAGCAGCGCCCGATTTTCCGCAAAAGGAATTTCACCCCGTATATACTGCCCGATTAATCCATGGGTCTCAATCAGAATCCGAGTCATAGTGTTGCGGGGGAACGCCGGTTTCTCCGCTTGAGCCTGTCTGACGTACAGCTGGGCGGAACCAATATTATGCACAAATAAATTGATGCCCTCCTGCTGCCAGCGCAGCCGTTCGCGAACTGTGCCTCCTTTGGCCGTCTCAGACCATACCAGCACGTCTTCCAGCAGCTCCTTAATCCAGAAAGACAATGGAAGCCCGTCCAAAATAAGCAACGTACGCTCCACATAATCCAGTACGGGATTAGCATCCTTTAACTCCCCTATGGAGTGGATGCGTTCCAGATTCACAATGCGCTCCTCAGCCGAAACGAGCAGTTTCAGCCAAGTCGGCGTATCCCAGGCCAGATCACTTTCTTTTCGATAGTTGGCAATGGCTTTTAACGATTGCAGCATTTTTCCTCACCTCGATTGATTCGGATTCGGTAAATACGTGTAGATAAGAGCCTTGTATAAAATACACTTTACCATACATTTATTGTTTACATCCCGTGGAAAATATTAAACTTTTTTAACAATCATAAACCGAGGTTTTGAAAAGGGGACTCCCACTGCCGCGAAAACAAAAAGATATCTCCCAGCCTTACGGCTTAGAAGATATCTAATCATCCTTGTTATACGTAGTTAATTTATCATTTCCTGCATTGTTCAGAAAACTTCGCCGCTGTTATACAACACGCCACTTCTGTAACATTCGTATCGCTTATTTACCAGCAGGAACTCCATCCGGTACAGGAATGCCAAAATCAGGCGTCCCGTCCTCATGCCAGTTCAACGACTGAACACGTGTATGGCGATTCGGGTCATACAACGGATCACCCGTAATCTCCTTGTAATTCCGTGCATGATACACGATGACGTCATTACCGTCAGCCCCAACCGTAAAGCTGTTATGACCGGGTCCAAATTGGCCCGTTTCCTCATTCGTGCAGAATACGGGCTCAGGCGATTTCGCCCATGATTTAGGGTGGAGCAAGTCTCCATTCTCGTCCGCTGTCAGTAGCCCCATGCAATAATTATAATCTGTGGCGCTGGCTGAATAGCTGATAAAGATTCGTCCGTTTCGTTTCAGAACTGCCGCTCCTTCATTCACCTTAAAACCGATGACTTCCCAATCATATTCAGGGGTTGAGATCATCACCTGCTCACCGCGCAGCGTCCACGGATTGCTCATTTCAGAAATGTACAGATTGGAATTACCGACAATGTCCGGGTCCTTCTGGGCCCACACATAATACAGCACTCCATGATGCTGGAAGGTTGTGGCATCCAGCGCGAACGTTTCCCAACGGGTTTTAATCTGCCCCTTTTCCACCCATTCTCCTTCCAGTGGGTTAGCCGAAGCATTTTCCAGCACGAACATCCGGTGGTCAAACAGACCTTCCTTCGTTTCAGTGGTGCGAGCTGCTGCAAAATAAATGTACCATTTGCCATCAATAAAATGAATTTCCGGTGCCCAAATATTGGCGCTTAACGGGCCTGTTTCATATTTATGCCACACGGCGACAGGCTCTGCCGTATTTAAGCCCTGAATGGTAAGCGCCCGTCGAACCTCAATGCGGTCATACTCGGGTACAGATCCGGTAAAATAATAGTATCCGTCACTATGCTTGTAAACCCAAGGGTCTGCACGTTGCTCAATGACCGGATTAGTAAAAGATACAGGTTGATTCATGGTTTTTCTCTCCTCTATGTGTAGTATGTAAGTTCATACAATTAATCGCCGATACGCTTACCCCAAATGGAAACTCCCTTGTCGTCCATACCCGTAAAAATTAAAGTTTGGCGACCCAGCTCCCAGTCCCATGAAGGAAGCAATAGCAGTTGTTCCTTGGTCCTTTCGGATGTATCGCTCCAATCCAGTGTTAAAGTACGCTTGCCGTCAAAGCTCCACTGGCCTTCAAGCGTTCCGCTGGTTGCCCGACCTCCATCTTCCAGACGAAGCGGTTCAGCTTCCACTTGACCGTCCACTTCCTGCTTCATCACGATGCGTTCCCAACTGCCGGATAATAATCTTTGAGGTATATCCTGCTCCTGCTCGCCCGCATACCGTTCCGGCGATACGACAGGCCAGCCCTCAGCGGTCCATAATATTTTACGTACATGCAGATACGGCCATCGCTTATCCGTCTCTCCCCGTGCATGATGCACGATATAATAATCCTCTCCGTCCTTCAGAACGGAATTGTGACCTGGCGCAACCCAGCCTTCTCCTTCGCTGAACCGATAGCCACCCAATACCTTGTTTCCGATCTCATATTGGGGCAAATAGCTGGTATCTGCCATATCATGTCCATTGATATCCACATACGGACCTGTAATCGAATCCGAGCGGGCAACGCGTACATTATAGTCCTCGAACAAAGAATCATATGAGACAAACAAGTAATATTTGCGGAATGCGGGATTGTACACAATGTATGGCCCTTCCACAGCACCATCCTCTGTTGCTCGATCTCTGGCGGCAATATTTTTCCCGTAGCTAGACTCCTTCAGCTTTCCAGTCTGGGGATCAAGTGGCGTAATATAAATGCCTCCAAAAAACGAGCCGTATACCATCCACGGATTCCCCTCCGCATCCAGCACCGGATTGGCATCAATTGCATTCAGCTTGTCATGCTCCTTCGTTTTAACGACCAGCCCTTCATCCTTCCACGGGCCTTCCGGCGAGCTTGATGTCTGCAATCCGATGGCTGACCGTGTGCTGCCAAAAGTAGAAGCTGAATAATACATCCGATAGATATCGCCCATTTTAATAACGTCCGGTGCCCACAGATTGGTTGCTGACGACCATGCCTCTGCTTCTTTTGGAATGCCAGGCAGCGCATACTGCACCCAGTTCCAGTGAATCAGGTCAGTCGATTTACGTACCATGACCCCCGGCCTCAGTTCTCCGCCTGCCTTTACATCCGTGGAATATACATAATAGCCCTGATCTGTTTTGATAATCGCAGGATCATGCGCATTGTTAATCGTCCAGCGCTGCTCATCATTTATCGTACTTTGGTTATACAAGTGATCGGGAGGCGGAGCCTGCGGATATACAGGGTCCGGGGTATTATCTCCACAGCCGGATAGGCCCAGCATAAGCAGCATTACCATAACTGTTATTCTCCTCCTTCCTTTACCCATTACATATTGTGATTGCCTTGCATCATTCATCCGTGCCCTCCAGTGGCTACACTTAACCTTTGACACCGGAAATAGCAACCGACTCAATAATCTGTTTCTGGAAGATCAGGAATATAATCAGCACAGGTAACAAAGCGACTATGGAAGCTGCCATAATGAGCGGATAATCCGTCTGAATGGCATAGGTCGCATTAAAGTTCGCTATGACCAACTGCAACGTCTGCGTTTCCGGTGAATTCAAGTAAATAATCGGTGCCAAATAATCGTTCCAAATTCCCATGAACCATAAAATAAGCTGTGCCGCTACTGCCGGCTTAATAAGCGGGAATGTAATGGACGAATACAGTCGGAAATAAGAGCTTCCGTCAATTTTAGCTGCTTCGATAATGGCGTCCGGTACACTGAGCAAATACTGCCGCAGGAAAAAGATCATAACCACATTCCCGAACAAACCTGGAACGATCAGGGGCAAGAGCGTGTCTACCCAACCGAGCTTGGAAAACATCATAAACTGTGGAATCATAACCGTTGGGTATGGAATCATCATCGATGCGATGAGTAAAAGAAACAGTTTATTTTTATGAGGGAATCTCAGTTTTGCAAATGCAAAAGAAGCCACACTGGATGTAAAGGTACCCACAACGGTAACACTGACAGCCACAATCACGCTGTTCTTGATCCCGCTTAACAAAGGTCCCGCTTCCCAAATTTCCTTATACTTGCTAAAATGGAATACTTCTGGTATCCATACCGGTGGAAGAGCAAAGACATCCTGCTTTTCTTTCACAGAAGTGGACAGCATCCACAGCAGCGGCGCGATCATCACAATCGCTCCAATCGCCAGTGCAATAAAAATAATGATATTGGTAACTTTCGTTCTTTGACTATGGGACATAATCAGACTCACTCCTTTCCGCGAAAATCAATCCCCATCATAGGACGATTTTTCATTCATTTTGAATTGAATCAAAGTTACGATAAAAATGAAGATGCCAAGAATCATAGCCATCGCGGAGGCATATCCCATTTGAAGGTTTTTAAATGCCTTATCCCAAATATAGAAGACGATTGAGGCGGATGAGTATTCCGGACCCCCTGTAGGAGTCATAATGTTCATTTCAGTAAAGATTTGTGAACCACCAATGATATTGGTTACGACCAGGAAAAAGGTCACTGGTTTTACCATTGGCCATGTAATGTTGCGGAACATTTGGAATCCGCTGGCTCCATCCAGCTCTGCTGCTTCATAGTAAGAGCGAGATACACTTTGCAGGGCTGCCAAATACAGTAACATCGTGTAGCCAAGACCCTTCCAGACCGTCATAAGGATCAAGGCAGGCTTAACCGTATCCTTATCCATCAGCCAATTGGGACCTTTAATACCAAACAATTCGAGGAATTGGTTCACCAGACCGTAGTCTCCGTTGTATGCCCAGTTCCACATAATAGAAACAGCAGCCAAAGAAGAAATAACCGGAATATAGTAGATCACACGAAACGTTGTCGTGCCCGGAATCTTGCGATTCAACCCCAGTGCCAGCAGCAAAGCCAACAAAAGACCGATTGGAATACCCAGCATTAAGAAAAGAGTATTGTACATCGATTTGTAAAAGAGTTCATCGGTAAATAAATCTTTGAAATTGTCGAGACCAATAAAGTTCATTTGTCCCAATCCGTCCCAATCTGTAAAAGAGCCGTATAACGAATAGACAAACGGGAACAACGTAAAGATTAGCAGACCGAGAATAGGTGGAAGAATAAATAAGTATCCATATATTTTCTCTTTGCGGTAGAGATTAGATTTGGTTATCACAGGGCTCACCTCTGTTTCTAATTTGGAATGAAGATGATGTCAGCAGCATAATATCAGCCACTAACATCATCCCTTATCCGTTATTTACGTACTATTTCTGTGATTTTTTCTCTTGCTCCACCGCTTTATCCAGCAGTTTCTGCATCTTCGGTTGCTCCTGCTTTACATAATCCGCTGCCGTAATTTTTCCGTCCAGCACAGGCTGAATATCGGTGAAGAAAATATCGTACCATTCGGCGTTATACGTATAGTTGCCTGGTAATGAGCGACCATAGTCATTCACAATATCAATAAATTCTTGTTTGTTAGCAGGCTTGGTTTTCGTATCTTTGGACCACTCATCCGCCATATCCAGCAGATTCGGAATTTGTACCTTGGCATCTACGAGCTGCTTCATTCCTTCTTTGGAAGTCGTCAGATAGTTGACCAGTTCTACAGCTTCATCCGGGTACTTTGTTTTAGAGGAAACACCAATACCCAGAGAACCAATCCATGTTGCCGATTTGCCAGTCGATCCTGCCGGGAATGGCAACAGATCATATTCAAATGGCAGTTTTTCAAATGTACTCATATCCCAAGGACCTACCGGGAAGAATGCCATTTCGCCCTTCATCCAGCGTTGATAGGTGTCCAGTGTTTGTGATTGTTCAATACCAGGCGTAATCTTATATTTGTTTTGCATATCAGCAAAGTATTGAAGCGCTTCCGCAAATTTAGGATCATCAATCGTTACTTTCGTTTTGCTTTCATCCAGCCAATCCGCACCATTGCTCCATACGAAGGCTTGCAATGCCCACTGAACGTTAAAACCTGTACCATACTGATCCGGTTTGCCATCACCATTCGTATCTTTTGTCAGCTCTTGGCTGACCTTGATAAACTCATCCCATGTATACGGTTTGTCTTTATCAGGTAACGGAACGCCTGCTTTTTCAAACATGGTTTTGTTATAACCCAAGGCGAATGGACCCAAGTCCTTTGGCATACCGTAAATATTTCCTTGGCCGGCCATTTTACCGTCATAGCGGTACAAATCCACACCGTATTTCCAAATGTTATCCAGCTTTATATCCTTGTTCTTCTCAATGTAAGGAGTGAGGTCCTTCAGTATCCCACTATTTACATAAGCTTTCACATCTCCAGGGTTAAAATAAAAGACATCTGGAAGATTATTTCCTGTGATCGCTGCTCTGAGCTTTGTAGCATATTGATCCGCGGCCGTCACGACCATTTTAACCTTCACGCCAGGATGTTCCTCTTCAAATTTCTTGATAACTTCCTTATAAGCCTTCTGCTCATCCGTACCACCACGGAACATGAATGTCAGTTCCTTGCTTCCATCACTATTGGAGCTTCCTCCACTACAGCCAGCCAGTGCAGCAACCATCAACAACAGTACAACCATTGTCATTGCAAAACCTATTTTCTTCATTAACGCGACCCCTCCTAAAATTGAAATGAAACCGCATACATATAGTGTTAAAATAAACTCATACCATTTGGCCTTTATTCACCTGTGCGGTACATCATCCTGTTGTTCACTCGAGCCTGTGATCATCATTCCTCTCATGCACCTATAATTAATATTTTTCTTTATCAATAATGAATTCGTTTACAAACAAAATATATCACGGCATTCTACGGTTCGTCAATGCATTTATAAATCTTTTTAAATAAATATAAAGTATAGAATTGAATAGCATGAAAAACAAAATAAAATCGTATTTAAGTTATTTTATTGAAAAATTTAGAGTAAATGAACTTAAACACGATTTTATTTAGGTAAAAAATCTATTCTGAGTTTTGTTTCACTTCCCTTTTTATTTTTGTAAAATAATTTATTCCAAAGCGGTTTACTTCTTTCTGTTTTTATTTTAACATAAATCAAAACAAATATATAAGCGCTTACATTACATTTTTTATAGATAAGGAAGGTCCATTGCTATGATTTATATTAAGGACTTAATGTCAGGGCTAGATATTTTCAAAGCGCTCGGCTCGGAAATCCGCATTCAAATTTTGGAATTGCTCGCCGTCCATCAAGGACAAAGTATGAATGACATCGCTAACAGGCTTGATTTGAGCAACGGTACGATTACGATGCATATTCGTAAGCTGGAGGAATGTGGCCTTGTCGAGATCAATACAGTAAGCGGCAAGCATGGTACCCGAAAAATGTGCTATCTGAACAAGGAAAAACTGATGGTGGACTTGCGTAGCAGAGAGCAGAAAAATGTGTACGAGGTTGAAATTCGTATCGGTCATTACAGTAACTACCAGGCAGTACCTACCTGTGGCTTGGTGACCAGAGACAGCATTATTGGTGATTTTGATGATCCCCGCTATTTTGCAGATCCCGGAAGGCTGGACTCGGAAATGATCTGGATGGCAGATGGTTTTCTGGAATATCGGATTCCTAACTACCTGAAAGAGAATCAATCCTTTACCGAAATTCAATTTTCCGCAGAGCTGGGCTCAGAAGCACCGGGTTATTGTGAGGTATATCCTTCCGACATTTGTTTTCATGTCAACGGCATCCCGATTGGTCACTGGACTAGCGCCGGAGATTTTGGAGAAGTACCGGGGGTTCTGAATCCCGATTGGTGGCCACCGCATTTGAATCAATATGGCATGCTCAAATTAATTCGCATCAATCAACATGGAAGCTTCATTGACGGGTGCCGTATATCAGAAGTCACAATAGACGATATTGGGCTTAACTATAAAAGCGATATTACACTGCGCTTATCCGTATCCGATCAGTCGGAGAACAAAGGGGGTCTCACCATTTTCGGCAAAAGATTCGGCAATTTCAGTCAGGATCTGCTGGTGCGTGTGCTTTATGAAGAACACGGGGAGGCCAACGTTAGCTGATGACTTCCCATATGTAAAAAGGCCGAAGCCCGTATTCGTGGAATACGTCTCCTCGGCCTAAGCGTGCTTCTCCTCACTTAAAGAGATATAGATCAACAGATAAAAAATGACCGCGATTCCAAACACCAGCCAGCTAAAAGACAACAAATGAAGCCTTGCTCCGGCATGCACCACCCATTTCCAAACATTCATCACGATCACCATGGGTTGCAACGCCACATCCCAGCTATTCCAGCGAGCAAATCTGCCGATATATACACCTACACTGGACAGCCACAGGAATATAAAAACGATAACCCACGCAAGCCAGCTGGAACAAACCTCTTGCAGCATACGGTGGATCGTAAATATACAAATGGAAGTAAGAAAAAGACCAATCCCTGCTGCCGAAAAAGGCGTAAATAAGATCAACCAAAATTGAATATCCAGCCAAAAACGCGAGTCAGGATTCACTTCATAAAAACGGAATGCATGCAGTAATTCAGTCAGCAAATAGAGTGCATTCGGCAGAAAAAACAGCCATACGACTCCGGCAATTAATAAAAGAAGCCTTCTCACTCTTATGTTTCCCAGTCTGGATAAGGCGATCATTCCTAGAGAAATCAAGACCGGAACCCATGCCAGAAATATATCCCAGTACAAAAATTGATACATTTTCGTCCCACTTGTGGACTGCACATACATAATAAGTCCATAACATCCCAACGAAGCTAAAAGCAGTACACTCAATAAGCCGGGCAGCTTATATCTCTTCCCTTTAAACAGCAAACTCTCGTCCAACCCCCTGCATGAATATACGTATATACGTCCTTTAATAATTATATCCATTTATTACACAGTTCGTATGTCCCCGGATACATGATTTTCCACATTCAAGGCATCAAAAGTAACATCACAACCTTCTCCGACCGGAGATTGTGCAACGACCCCGACCTTTAGCTCGTTTGGAACATCCATGCCAAAATATCTCGCCAACTTCCATTGCTGCCCGTCTGATGAATAATGAAAGGCAAAGCAATTTCCGGCTCTTGCCACTCGCAAATACGGATTGGAAACGTCCATCGTCCCAGATATACAATCATCGGACGTATCCCGTGTGACCACACTAAGGATAGAGGGGGTGCTTTCAAAGTATTCAAAGCACAGCTTGGCCCAATGGGTATCATCCGCCATAATCATCAAGCATCCTGAATCATAAGGCTGCTTCATATCGACACGAACCCTCGTCCATATTGTAAAATCACCTTGAAGCGTTGTATGCAAAAAGGGTGCGGACGATTTTATCGCCGCGCCGGACGGATCTCTAAAGAAATCCGCCTGTGAAGGTGCAGATACTTTTAAAGCCTTGGAATCATCGAATCTCCATACAGTCGGTTCGTTGGTCCAGCCCCATCCTGTAGGCAAAACCTTGCCGTTAAAGCGTTCAAATACGTTCATATGGACACCATCCTTCTCTAGCCAATATTGTCAAATATCATGGTGAAATCGGGGGCCCAATCCCCCTTGATACCACTATATACGTTATTTTCCAATCGTCAATGATGATGCTCCTGTCTTTAAAATTTATAAAAAAAGACTTGCCATCCTGAAATGTTGTGCTTATAATTACACCTAACTTGATACGGCAACAAATTTCAATGACGAGAACGAGTAAGCTATACAGCGGATTTGCAGAGAGTTGGGGCAGGTGAAAGCCAACATTCCGAGGGTAGCCGAACGCCATCTCCGAGAAGCGGGCTGAACCTGAAGTAAGCTCTGCCGCCTTTCCAGCGTTAACCGGAACACGTATTGATGGATACGTGAACAGAGTGTCATTTCTTATGGAATGAAACTAGGGTGGTAACACGGGTATAAGCTCGTCCCTTTACAGGGGCGGGTTTTTTTTGTTTTTCAAAAAGGAGGAAATCAATATGACGAACGTATCGACCACAGTATCTATAAGCGATTTTTTAACTCCAGCTGTACGGGAAATGCCGCCTTCAGGCATCCGTAAGTTTTTTGAATATAGTACGGGCAGAAAAGATATCGTTTCGCTTGGTGTTGGCGAACCGGACTTTGTGACCCCTCAACATGTCAGAAAAGCTTGTATTCTAGCACTGGAAAATGGCAAGACCTCGTACACACCGAATGCTGGTCTTCCCGAGCTGCGTGAGGAGATTGCCGGGTATCTGGAGAGAAGTTTTAACACGTCCTACAATCCGGCAAATGAAATCATGGTAACGATCGGCAGCAGTGAAGCGCTGGATTTGGCGCTCCGCGCCCTGATTACGGAACACGATGAAATTCTCATTCCTGCTCCCTGCTATATTTCGTACTCACCGATCACGTTTCTGAATGGAGGGCATACCGTAACGGTTGAAACCTCTGCTGATCAGCAGTTCAAGCTGACGGCTGAAGCGCTCAAAGCCAAGCTGACTCCACGATCCAAAGTGCTTATTCTCTGTTATCCGAACAATCCGACAGGTGGAGTGATGACTTATGAGGACTGGCTACCGATTGCCCGCTTGGTGGAGGAGCATAATCTAGTCGTGATCTCGGACGAAATTTATGGTGAGCTGACCTATGGACAGAAGCATGTAAGCTTCGCCGCTCTGCCGGGCATGAAAGAACGAACCCTGCTCATCAGCGGTTTTTCCAAAGCCTTTGCAATGACAGGCTGGAGAGTCGGCTATGGTTGCGGCCCGCAGGAGCTGATTTCAGCCATGCTGAAAATCCATCAATATACCGTGATGTGCGCTCCTATAATCGGGCAAATTGCCGCTATTGAGTCCCTGCGCCACGGGCTGGAAGAAAAAGACCGCATGATAGAATCGTACAATCTGCGCAGAAAATGGTTTGTTGAAAGCTTGTGTCAGGCAGGACTGCCCTGCCATGAACCGAGCGGTGCCTTCTACGCTTTTCCTTCCATTACTCATACGGGATTAAGCTCAGAGCAGTTTGCCAAGCGGTTACTGGAAGAAGAGGGTGTCATTACTGTACCCGGCTCCGCATTCGGTCCGGGTGGCGAGGGCTTTATCCGCTGCTCCTACGCATCATCGCACGAGCAACTGGAAATCGCTTTGGAGCGTATCAGCGTGTTCTTGAGACGTCTGTAATCAGCCCTTCATATCGTGAACATGAACACTGGATGAAAACTGTTGCACCCCATACACAAAGGAGCGAAATGACATCATGAACATTCAAATCAGTCCACTAGCCGAGCAGCGACTTACACAAATTCTCGGTGATCAACCGGGCTATATCAAGCTTTTTTACGACACAGAGGGCTGCGGCTGTGATGGTATTACAGTGCTCAAGATCGTCAGCGCACCCGACAACGGCGATATAGAAGTACAGGCGGGCAGCTTGCCTTTTCTCGTTAGCGGTCAGCAGGCGATTTATTTTGAGGAATCCATGCGCCTTGATGCAGACGAGAAATTCCCTTCCTATAAACTATCCAGCGATTCTACCTTCTATAGTAATAATGTAAAAATCAGGGATGTCCGGCTGTCCTAATCTTTAGGATGGTCCGGCATCCAGAACGTTTTGCACAAAATCGGTTTTAGCCTCCGTGTACGCTTCACGATCATGCTGATTTTCCATCGCCAGCTGCCTTTTTAAGGCGTCATATTGCTGAACCAGCTCAGGCCGTTCACGAAGACGGTTCCGAAATAACAGTTGTTGATCCCAATGCTCCTCATGTTCCAGCATGAGATGCAGATGTCCCTTTCTTTGATCCTGTTCCACTTTAACCAAAAATCTTCTCCATTCCCGACCGTCCAGCTCAGGCGGAACATAGCTCCAGCCTGCTGGTTGTAAGACGGACACAATCTGTTCCAGCCTATCCCAAGCTTCCAATTTTGCCATAATGTCTATGATGGGCTTAGCGGAAAGATTGGGAATTGCCGTGCTTCCTATATGCTCCATCTCCGTCACCTTAAACGGCAGTAGCAGCTCCCGCAACTGGTGAATGATCTGCAAGCCCTGCTCTGACCAGTCAGGATCAGGATTCACTATTTTTACAGGCTCCGTAGCCCACACTGGCCAATGTTCCTGATTTTGCTCCTCATGCATTCACTTATCCCCCTTATACCCACTCGTGCATTCTCTCATTCAACCGTATCTTTTTTAATATCCATTACTTCATCTTGAAGCTTGCGGCTGTAACCAGAGTCTGGGCCAAAGCTTTGGCATCGGTGTCAGCCTCAAGCTCTCCTGATCGTATATTCTTGAAATACAGCAGAAAGACGTAGCCTCGAATCCTTTTCCCAAAAAAAAGTTACATTGCTGCATCCAATGCCGTTTCCTCATCAAATTTCCGTGGACGAACCATAAATAATCCCTTCTTTTCGTATCGTTCAGTATATTAAAATTGTATGATCGTCAGAATAATCTGTCAAGTATGTACATGATAAATGCTTGACATCTCATATGGAATCGAGGTATATTGACCTAAATTTATTACATACCAATCGGTATTATATACTTATCGGTATGTAATTATAGAAAGCGATGTGGTATGTGAAAATGAAGACGTCAGAAGAAAAAGCGGTACTCCTATCGCCTCAAACCGTAACTAACGCTGCAAAAATCTCCCCCGTTCCTTCCATTTCCCGGTCTGTAGCACTCTTATTTTCCATAGCTTGTGGACTGGCTGTCGCCAACATTTATTATGCGCAACCATTGCTGGACGCACTGGCGGACGAGTTTGGCATCACGCATTCATCAGTTGGCATCATCATTACAGTGACACAGATTTGTTATGCATTGGGACTGCTGCTGCTAGTCCCGCTTGGCGATCTTTTGAATCGACGACGGCTGATTACCGGACAAATGCTGTTATCCGTGCTGGCGTTAATCGCGGTTAGCTTAGCCCCGACGCGTACAATCCTGCTTATGGGCATGGCAGCGGTTGGAATGCTGGCTGTCGTCACACAGACACTTGTCGCGTTCGCCTCAACCTTGGCCGCCCCGGCTGAACGCGGACGTATCGTAGGTCTGGTGACCAGCGGAGTCGTTATCGGCATTCTGCTGGCACGAACCGTTGCCGGTGTATTGACCGATTTGACAGGTTGGCGTTCGGTATACCTTATTTCCGCCGCATTGACGCTATTCATGGCTGTAGCGCTGTTTCGAGTACTGCCACAGAATGAATCCAAAGGAGCAACGCTATCCTATCCTCAACTGCTTCGTTCGGTTTTCACACTGTTCGTGCAAGAACGGATTCTGCGTGTTCGGGCTGTGCTGGCTTTGCTCATTTTTACTGCGTTCAGCATATTGTGGACTTCGCTAGTATTGCCTCTCAGTGCCCCGCCGCTATCTCTTTCACATACTGCCATCGGGGCCTTTGGTCTGGCCGGAGTCGCTGGAGCATTAGCGGCTACGCGGGCAGGACATCTTGCCGATCAAGGCTCAGGACAGCGGACGACAGGTATTGCGCTGGCTCTGCTGCTGCTATCCTGGTTGCCTATCGGCTATGCCGAGCACTCGCTGTTCGCTTTGGTCCTTGGCGTTATCCTTCTGGATCTGGCGGTACAGGCTGTGCATGTGACGAATCAGAGTATGATTTTCACTGTGCGTCCTGAAGCACGTAGCCGACTTACCGCAGGCTATATGATATTTTATTCCATCGGCAGCGCCACTGGAGCCATCTCCTCGACTCATATGTACACATATGCCGGCTGGAATGGGGTATGTCTGTTGGGTGCTGGCGTCAGCACCTTGGCACTTATTTTTTGGGCCGTAACCCGTAACACATCTATAGATCAGCTGTCACACACTAAAACTAAAACAACTCCATGATAAAAAATGTCCGCTTTATAGCGGACTGACTACATTTCCATTTTTAAAACCATGTTCATTTTTACGGGTATTATGATACGTACTACCCCACCACCATAAGGAGCTACCTCGTTGTGATTTTCTAACATCATTGTACCCTGATGGTGGTTGATCACTTTAGCTGCAAACGTTAGCCCTATACCATAATGCCCTTTTGAACTTCTGCTTTTATCCTCCATGTAAAAAAGCTGTGTAGCTCTCTTCAAGCCTTCTGGAGAGAATCCCTCGCCGCTATCTCTAATTGCAAACTCTATTGAGTTTCCTAAATAACTTATCTCCCATACTACCGTTCCCCCGGCAGGTGTATGATCCACAGCGTTGCAAAGTACATTCATCAAGGCCCGTTGTAACAAATCCTGATACATATATACCTTGATGTCCAGCAGTCTATTATCCTTCAGCACGAACTGAACTGTTTTTTTTCCGCAATAGGCAATTGTATCTCCGACCAAATCTTTTACAAACTTTTGAATAGATATACAGGACAATGCTTCCGCCAATACATCAGAATCGCTTCGCGACAATTGAATAAGTAAGCTTATATATTGTTCGATCTTATTACCCGCATTTAGAATATACTCAATATAAATCGCTTGCTCCGGGCTATGGTCGGATAATCTTAATAATTCTGCATTTCCTTTAATAATCGTAATCGGGATCTTAATATCATGAGCCAGTGCCCCCATGTGCTCCTGCTTATTTTTTTCCAATTCCCACTGTGTCTGCAAAGAACCTTTCAGTGTATCTCTCATTTCTTCCAAGGAAAAAATGACGTCATTTATTTCTTGAATTTGAGAACACTCCACTTCAAAATCCAAATTATTATTCTGGATATGACGGGTCATCCAACTTATCTTAGCCAGATTTCTCTTCATTTTCTTCGCAAAAATAGTTATGATTCCAAACAGCGCCCCCATAATGCATACCATCAAAAAAACTATACTTGTCAGTTGAAATTGAGGACGCGGATCACCCTCTTTTATATTACCGTACAATATTAGAAATAGCATAATCATACCCACACAGCTCAAACATAGACAAAATATATACTTTAGCAGTTCTCTGCGGATCGTCGTTTTTCTTAATCCCACTTGTATCCTACACCCCACATCGTCTTGATGGGAGTCAAATGATGGTAGCTGAATTTTTTACGTATAGATCGGATAAATTCTGTAATTGTTGCAAATTGTGCATGACCGTCCAAACCGTAAACGTCATCATATATTTCTTCTCTTGTGAAAATTCTCCCTTTATTTTTCGCCAAGAACTCGCATATTTTATATTCGTTTTTCGTAAGGGGAATATGAATATCTTCAACCGAGACCTTTTTCGTACCAAAATCAAAGGTCACACCTGAAACTATCGTTCGGTCAGGGTGTTTTTCACGATGCTCTCTTCTCAAATGTGCACTTACTCGCGCACTAAGTTCAAGAACACCGAACGGCTTGGCAATATAATCATCTGCCCCCACCTTTAGCCCTTCGACAATGGCTTCTTCGCCCACTTTGGCTGTCAAGAAAACAATCGGACATTCAACCACATTCCGAATTTTTTTACAAAGCTCCAAACCGTCCAAATCAGGCATCATCACGTCCAGAAGAATCAGATCGTAGCCCAAAAAAGCCTCCTTCGGTAAATCCTTTACCACTTGATGCATACAAACGAGATGCTGGTCTTTTTGTAATACATTTTTAATCAGCATCAGAATGTCTAAATCATCATCTACTGCTAGTATGCTGGCCACCTAGATCCCCCTATTATGACAGCTATCCTGTAATTATCTCCTACTTGTAGGTTAATATAATAATTGTATCATAAATAAGTATATTTTTTCCTTAATTAATTTCATTTCTCAAACTATTAATGCTACATATGAGTATTTTGCAGCAATCCATAGATCAAAACGGTCTAGTTTGTCTATATATTGTACTTTTAAGCGTTGGGAATCGAATGATGCAAAATGCTGATATAAAAAAACGAGTGAGTGGGCGCCGAAATCGGAAGATAGATTCACAGGCCCTGTTCACTCGTTTGGGGATATTCCAGAAACTGCACTAGCTTCTGGAATATCCGATATGGCTTTCATATAGCTGATAAAAAAACGAAAAAATTCAAATTTGAAATCATTATTCTGATTAAACCTGTAGAGAAATGATTAAGAATCTTACCGGCAAGAAAGAGTCACCGGACATGGACAGGAAAGTGTGGATGGTTTGATGCTTGGACATAATAGAGCACCTGTTAAGCATCCGAATGTACATCGATCCGTAGCAGCCTGCGGTTGAATGAAGGCGCTCTGCTTGGACACAGATACAATATCTAAATCAAAATCATCAAATTTACCCATTTTTCCTATCCCCTTTTAGATATCTTCATCATATCAAGTTACTTAAAAATACACGGGCAAGTAATTGTGCTTGGTCTGGTGCCTGGACATAACCACTGGCCTGTCAAGCATCCAAATGTAGCTGGGAAAGTTTGTGCCGGCTTGGAAACAGCTACAATATCCAAATCAAAATCGTCAAATTTAGCCATTTTATTCACCTCCTTTCATAGCATTTGCTTCACAGCATAAATGCTTGGTCCCATCTGGTTTTCTGCCCCAGCTCGATGTTTATAAGGGGCAGCAACACCCCCGTTACACCGCCAAGTAAACCAACATAGTCCAGTTGCTTCACCCTTCCGCCATCATCCTCACTATATTCTAAATTATGGAATCCGAACCGATACGTATCATCATAGAAGCTCAGGATTTTGCCCTTCAAGAAAATAATCTCATCTGTAAAAACAGCTTGTCCTCTCAATTCACGCGCTGCCATCAGGATTTGAACAATGCCTGCGTAACCGTGACAAAATGTAGGTGATACCAAATGCTGCGCGTGCTGCACGGTTTGCTGTAGCGCCTGAATGGCTAAGTCGCTATAGAGCCGCTCTTGCAACGCCTTTCCCGCATACAGCAGGGACATACAGGCACCGGGGCTGCCATAGCACCAGGCATCTCTTCTTACATTATCTTGTTCGGAAGCATGACCCCTCTTAAATTCTTCAAAACTGATAAATCCCTTCCAGGAAAGCTCATCCCCATCCCGATTGGCAAACTGCAGCAGAAAATCCACCATTTTTTTAATCGCCAGAGCTTGACCGGGTACGTTTACTCCTTGCAGCAAGGCCTTGGACAAAATGATGATAGGTCCGCAAATCCCATGAGACAATCCCAAATTAAAGTTACCATTCGGATATAGCTGCTGCTCCATAGGCGTAAACTGATTTTTCGCCGAGATATACCAACCCGGAATCTGAACGCCATCATATTCTTGATCGTGAGTTAAATTCACCAAATACTGTATGACTTCCAAAAGTAAAGGACGCATTTTTTTATCTTCAGAAAAAATGAGTAGATAATTAGCAATTCCGCTCAGGCCTTCTATCGCATCATAGTCACTCATAGTCACATCTCTTTTTGTACATTCGCTAATCATGACTGGGACTTGCTGCAACAGATAATCATGTATACGATCTGTAAATTTACGATACAGTTTAAAGTTCTGAGACAAGCATACAGCTGCCAGCCCGACCCCTGCCGCACCTGAAAACATAGAGGATGATTGCAGCCCTTGTTCCGAGATTTCCTGGACCAAAGTCCCCAGAAACTGATGCCCTAATTGGTCCCATCCTTCATCGGGAAAATGTTCATGCAGCTCCGCATACAGCATACAGATGCCAGGCAATCCATGACTCAGGGAGACAGCGTTCCAAGGATGGAAGCTTAACCCGCTCACCGTATAGATATTTTTCTGTGCATTCACAATTTCCAGTAGTCCCTCATAATCCTGAATATTTAGAGCTATTTTTTTTATGATATTTATTACGTCCTGATCCGTTTCTTTTAAAACACCTGCTCCCACACCACGCCACTCCTATCCGAATCTTGATAGTTTTCCGAATCATGCATCTGCTTATAGACAGAGCAATTTTCCAGTAATTCATCATGCGGGCCTTCTCCAACGACTTCCCCTTGATCCATTACAATGATACGATCAGCCAGTTGAGCCGCCACCAAGCGGTGTGAGATGAATATGCCTATCTTTTCACTAGACAGGTTGAAAAAGGTATCGAATGTCTGCTTTTCTGCAATCGGATCAAGCGCGGCGCTCGGCTCATCCAAAATATACACTGAGGCATCCCGAAAGTAGACTCGGGCGAGAGCAACTTTTTGCCATTGTCCACCCGACAACTGCCTCCCTTCGTCAAACCATAGACCCAACTGGGCATCCAGATCGTAGGAGGCGGCATCCTTCTTCATGAAGTTGACGCCAGCCGTGTGCAAAGCCGAAGTGATTTTGTCTCTGCGCTCCATTTCACTCACCTGACCAAAGCCTACATTCTCCTGAAGCTTCATCTCATATTTCACATAATCCTGAAACAACACCGCAATTTGCTGTTGATAGCCTTCATTCCCCCACTGTTGAATAGGCTTGCCATTCACTAAAATGTCTCCCGTTTGCACAGAATACAAAGCCGTAAGCAGCTTTATCAAAGTGCTTTTACCTGAACCGTTAGGTCCAACAATGGCAACTCGCTCTCCTGACTTAAAGGAAAGGTTCACGTGTTTCAATGCATCCATTGCCTGATTCGGGTATTTGAATGAGACATTTTCCAGTTGTATCGTTTTAATTTGCCCGATTCCTTCCTGCAACGGTATGTTCTCTGAAGCTTCTCTTTCACTTTCATATTCGAGGAACTCAAACAATTGGTTCATATAAAGACCACTATTGTAAATAGAATAGATATTTCCCATCATCGACTGGGAATTGCTCTGTACCAGAGAGACGGATCGAATATAGCTGATCACATGACCCACCATGATTCCACCTGCATAGGCCGACATAATGGCAGTCAGAATAACAACCGCCCCGACCAATTGGACTATAACTTCAAACACTAAATTAAATATTGTTTTTTTTCGTAAAATATAGGTGTCCTGCTTAATAAACGCCTCTCTGATTGCCCAATAGCTTTGAAGCAAATAATCTTTTAGTTTATACAGCTTAATTTCTTTAAACGAAAAATCATGGGTAAGGATATAATTGAGATACCATGCTTTTCGTTCCGAACTGGTTCTCTTCCACTGTATAAAAAATTCTTGCTGACCTATTCTTAAAAAATAAAATAATGAAATGACCGGAATCACCAGTAATAGAACAGACACTTGCGGATTCCATGCCATTAAAAAAGCAATGGCGGAAACTAGTGTGATCAATGAGGTCATCAGTGATATAACCGCCTGAAAAATCAGATAGGGTCTAAATGCAACCTCTCCCGTAACCCGTTCCAATCTGTTATAAATCTCCGAATTCTCAAAATCTGCAAGTGAAAGATCACCGCTTTTTTCCATCACCCTATAATTAAGCTTGTAGTTCATAAGAAACTGGAATCTTCCCTCGTTATAGCCAGATACTTGAGATATGATCTCAGTTAGCAAGGATACTGCCATAAAAATGGCAAATATATAGATAACGCGGTTGAATTCGGTTTGTATATTAACGAGAGAATTAATTAATAATTGTGAAATATACAAAGAAACAATTGGGCTAAAACCGATCAATAAACGGAGCATCACGATATAGATAAATAGCTTTTTTTCGAGTTTAAATACCAATCGAACGGTCTTGGGCAATTGTTGCAGTGTTGCCCAGATTTCCGTAAAGCTGATTCGCTCCTTTACTTCCATAACAACGGCTCTTTCGTCTGCTGGTATCGACGTGAGTACAAGATATGTCGGGTTAATGTCATCACTTTGTTCTCCAGCTCTCTGTCGGTTCCCAACAATCGGTTGCAATGCAAATGAATGATACTTCCCCAAATATGCTCTTCAGGAGTAGTTAAACGATCCGCCTGTTCTTTTAAAAGCTGCGCATAATTAGCCACTGTTTCATTTCTTTGTTCCAGCAGATGGATAAGCACATTTCCAGCTTCCGTTTTCCTGACCTCCATCCAATGTGGGTCACCATTACACAGAGCCAGCAAGTTGTCTTTGTCCTCTCTAAATTCTGTGCGATATTGAGCTGGAGAGCTGTTATTTTCCATAAAATCAAGCTGTGCTTCAAAATCCAAACTCAACTGATTCATGTAGTTCATAATGGAAATCACACCGATGATCTCTTTACTCATCGTCAGCTGCTTCATTCTGGTCATTCTTAATATTTGCTCAACGATTTTACTATCCACAAAAAAGACCTGTTCTGCTGCTTCCATTAGCTCGGAACCCCCATACCGCTCCAACTCCCTGTCATAGGAACTCAGAACCGTGTCTGCAACAAGCCCTCGTTGCTTTAGCCCTTTGAGCCAATTTAGAATAGCAGGATATATTTCCAATAACATCGAAGAATCGCCATGAAATCTTAGCCTCACATGGGATTTTGGGTCTTTATATCTCATAAAAAAATACTGAATGGGGTATTTTTCAGATAATGACCCGCAAAAATCCGCAATTTCAAAAGCAATCAACTCTTCCTCTCTAGAGGATTGGGCATACAACTTCAGGAACAACCAATCATCGAATGGCATTTTCACCCTGCTATCCTCTTGGGTACAACCAGACATTCGGACGCGAAGCTTATGTTGCTGATCTTCGAATTGTCTCTTGAACAGAGGAACAACCACCTCTGCTGCATGCAGATGTTGCTGCTCATCGATGGCTACATCTTCTCCCTGCTCAATAGCTACCAGATTTAAGGGAGTGTGTGTGCTTTTCTTCATTTCTGCATATAAAATTTTCAGTAATTCATCATGATTCACTGCAATAAGCAGCCTGTTATCTCCACGTACAATATAAAACTTCTCCGGCAAGCCATTGTGAGTATGATACTGGATAAAACGGCTTTTAAATTCTTTAAAATCCATTTTGGGCGTTCCGTGCAGATCGTCCAAGCTAATGCTCCATTGCGCACTTGATAAGACGATGCTTTTATATCTGATCTCTGGAATATACTTAAATCCTTTGTATACCTCTAACCATGGAAGCAAGCTCCAATTTCGCTTTCCATCTAATGCAATTTCCTGTAAGAATCGAATGGCATTACTTGCGCTTAATGGATTCAGCATGTTATTGGACTCAAACACCAAAAGCTCCTTTGTTGCCCTATGCCTTGCATAAAACATATTTTCATCTATCCCAATTAAAATATCCTCGATCTTGACCCGGTCTTGTTCAGAACGCGAGCTGTTCGTAAAAAGAGACATTTCCTTGGCCCTGTAGCTCAAATTCCTGGTTACATTGCCGGCTCTAACTTGATTCGGAATATAACTCAGCTCACATAAGCTGAAATTTTCGTTTCTGATTTCCTTTTCTTTATCATTGAGCGCCTGCACGATCGAGGCCATTTCTTTTGACAAGTATGAGAATCTTCCAAAGGTTTTCCCCGCAGCAGTAGAGCCTGTATTCGGTCCCATATACAGCATCAGCTGTTGATCATAGCTCTTGATAAGAAAATTCAGCTCTAATGACACTGGAATTTCGTTAGGATCTATGGCTGAATCGCAATATGGTGTTAATTCCGCATCATTCAATTCGATAGCCCCATGTTCCCTCAACGCATCAACATATTTATTTAGGAAATAATTTTTCAGACCCGATGAATCCTCTTCATCCATAGGAAGAACCTCATGGAAATCGTTATACGGATTCGCATACGATAATGGCGCCCCGATGCCCGAACTGCTATCCAGCATTTCCATAATAGCGACTTCACGATCCATCCCATACTTCTCCATGAACTGATTCTTGTAATGCTCAAGATAACCAGACTGCTTGGCAAAAGGTCGTGCAAGCATCGTCAGGATGCTTGCAAGCTTACAAATCTCAGCTGCTGTTTGTTCGCTCAGTGTGAAGCTTGATTTTCCTAAGCCTGAATCAAGCTGTAAAGGTGATGATGATTTTTCCAATTGATTCATCTTTTCGAACAAAGCTATGTATTCGTGTTCCCCTTGTCCCAAAGGCAATTGACTATAATGCTCCATTTGTACTGCAATCGCCTTTAGCTCTGCCAGTCTATCTTCAGCAACGCTTACCTTCCCCGCCTGTTCAATAAAGTATTGATACTGGTCCAACACTGTAAGGGGCGGCCTCAGATTGGATAGAAGAAACTCCTTATCTATTAATTCCATGACATAATCCTTGATTCTTCCTCCTTCCGTATGAGGATACTTCTGACTTAGCCTTCGTGTGATATCCTGAAAGGATACAAATTCTCCGCAACTCTCATATACAATCCTAAATACAGGAGTAGCCCGAATACTGATTTCATCTGCTTTTCCATCTGTACTGTATAATAAAAAAGCACGATCTCCCTTAACGTAACATGCATCATTCATTCTGAATTCAAGCCGATCGGCAGATTCTTTTTCCAGTTTTTTAATCATGTTAAAGAGCCATTCCAGATCCACTCTGGCTTTTTTGTAAAATTGATGCTGATCAAATGTAAACTGCTCTCCTGATGCAAACTGACCCGCTCCGACAGATGTAAAAAGTCCAAAAGGTGTCGTTCTTATTGCTTTTCGTATCGCATATTTAATCATGGATTCAACAAAGTTTCTCTTCTTCTTACCTGTCAGCTTCTCTGGCCTATTTAAGAAATGTTTCATCGTTTCATACAATGTTTTGCTGGATACTAATACTTGTTCTCTAAAGGCAGGATCTTCACACAGCTGTGTCAAAAGCCTGTCTTGATCTTCGTTATTCAAAAAGTCCAAACTATTATTTTGTAATGGCAAACGAACCATAAACTGATTCGTATGGTCATACAATGCTCTCATAACTATTCACCTACTATTTTGAATTGTGACATTTTATACTATAAAACAGAAATATCAAGAAATTCTCAAGATGGAGGAGCAAAAAACCTCTATATGCCAAGTAGCACACAAAGGTTCTTCTTTTCTAGTATGAAGCAGATCATCACTTGATCGCAATGTAAATCAGCACTGGCTCATCAGGATTGCCGTACACTTCAAAATCACCTGTGTACGTCCGCTCTGCTTGTCCCGTGGCAGCCCAGTTCCAAATCGCTTGCCATACCCGAAAAACTGAGGAAGGTTCGGATGTAGCTTGAAAAACAGCGTAACGCGCAGCCGGAATCACGAGTTGTTCAAGACCCTCAGGAGTCTGGAAATCTGCTGCCGCTTCCTTCCCGATAAAAAAAGTATACTCGCCAAAAACTCCATTTTCATAGTTGGTATAGCAACCATAGACAGAACCGAGTTCTTCATGCCCGCTTATCCGTCCAGGCACATCCTCACTCCAGAAACGTTCCCACATGCCCGGAATGATCGCTTGGGATGTTTGTTCGTTCCGGTTGCTTGTAGATGCTGCCAGCCCGATCAGGCGAATCTCTCCCCGACTTTCCTCTCGGATCGGCTCAACATTTTCTTCACGTCCCATATCCTCCTGTGAACGCCAGCGTTTTAAATTTGGCAGATAACTACGCATCATTGCAACAGCCTCTTCCTTCTGCATCCCTTGCTCTGCGAGAATAGGTACGCACTGCTGAATCATCTCCTCCATCGTCAAATCAGGCTGAACAAACGCACCTTCCTTATAGCAATACTTACAATATACATCTGTTTTCACCTGTTGTGCGTCTGTTCCGTATTGTTCCTCATGCTCCAGCGGCATCCCGCAACTTTGACAAGCTTTATCCATTTTGTAAATCCCCTTTCCTGGTTGATATGACATCAGTATAACGAAACAAACCTGACAGCTATCCGTCAGGTTTGTTTTTTTATATTCTATGTTTTTCAGAGTTCTCTATAGGAGGCTCTCCATAATTGGATGCAATACGTAATGCCATATCCCGAATCTTCTCCCGTAAATGAGCGGGTTCCCTGACGATCACATCCGGCCCCAGACTTAAAATAAATCCGTACATCCACGCATCCTCGGGAAAAGGAACCGAAACTGTATACATCCCTTCTTCCTGCTCAGTCAATGCTTCCACTCCAAACCAGTCTTCCGCCAGATGCCGGGATTTATGATTAAATTGCAGCGTAAAAGGCTGTACCGTCTTAACTGCCGCCAGCCGTTCCTCATTCCATGGCAGCTTTTCATAGGAAAGGTCCCGACGAGTAAAAGCCAACTCCGTCACGACAGGATCACTCATGCGGGATAGTTTGAACAGACGAAATTGCTCCTTGTCAAGACAATAAGCATATACAAACCATTGCTGTCCTTTCAGAACAAGCGTGTGCGGTTCAACCTTCCGTGCGGTCACGGCTCCCTGCGCATTCCTGTAAGTAAAAGCAATCGTACGCGATTGGCTCAGCGCCTCCTTCACCTTCACCAGCTTACTCTCCTGCGCAGACTGATTTCCCCAACCCGAATGATCGACGATAAACTGTGTGGTATTGACACTGAATTTCGCTTTTCCCGAATCCGGTATAATGCTTTCAAATTTATCGAGCAATCGGGTTACATTCGGTCCACCTAACGACGAGGACAAGCTCTGCAAGCCCATCACAATGTCCTTCACATCGCCATCCGTCAGCACACTGCGATCCAGGCGGTAGCCATCCATCAGGCCGATTCCCCCATTCACCCCCTGATAAGTTACCACCGGAATACCAGCCAGGCTAATCGCTTCGATATCTCTGTAGATCGTCCGTATCGAAACCTCATACAAATCTGCCAGTTCCTTCGCCTGAATTCTATTTCTTTTCAACAGCAAAATGACGATAGAAAGCAACCGTTCAATTTTCATCTCTCCAAAACCTTTCCTAACTGTTAATAAACATAGAAGTCCCCATATGTTTTCCTCCATCTTACTCTATCTCTTATCTAAAAAGAACCCGTTGCCAATAGCAAAAACCTCAGGCATTCCATCCCGTTGGATAGAACTCCTGAGGTTAAATCATTTATTTCACTTATAGCTCGTAACGCTTCATTACGATGACCGCATTGTGGCCGCCAAAGCCGAAGGAGTTGGATAGCCCGATATTTAATGAGGCCTTGCGTGCCTCGTGTGGCACATAATCCAGGTCACAGGCCGGGTCCGGGTTGTCCAGATGAACCGTTGGCGGAATGATGCCTTCCCTTAGACTCTGTACAAGTGCAATGGCTTCGACACCGCCTGCGGCTCCCAGCATATGACCGAGCATGGATTTATTCGCGGTAACCGGAATTTGGTAGGCATGGTCACCGAACAGCTTGTGTATCGCGAGAGTCTCGGCCAGATCGCCAACGGACGTACTCGTTGCATGCGCACTGATCACATCCACCTCTTCAGGCGTGATATGGGCGGATTGAAGGGCTGCTTTCATCGCCAGATAAGCTCCGGTCCCTTCCGGGTGCGGTGCAACCATATGGTAGGCATCCGAGCTTGCGCCATAGCCAATGACCTCCCCAACTATTTCTGCGCCACGCTGAACAGCATGCTCCAGCGACTCCAGTACCAGAATGCCCGCCCCTTCGCTCATAACAAAGCCGTCGCGGTCTTGATCAAACGGTCGGCTCGCAATCGAAGGCTCCTTGTTACGAGTCGACAAGGCCGTTGCATTGGAGAAGCTCGCAAGCGCCAGTCTGGTCACCGCTGCCTCCGCTCCACCTGCAAAAATCACATCCGCATCTCCTGTGCGAATCGTACGAAACGCTTCTCCAATCGCCGTATTTCCAATGGAACAGGCCGTAACCGGCGAAAGCGTGGCACCCATCGCTCCGAACGCAATACTGATTTGCGCTGCAGCCATATTTGAAATCATCATAGGCACCAGGGTCGGACTGACTCTGCCCGGCCCACGATTCTCCAATACATTCACATTGTCCACCAACGTATCCAGACCGCCGACTCCTGATCCTACATAGACACCAACTCGCTCCAGATTCGTGTTATCCAGCTCCAGACCGGAATCCTTCAGCGCTTGCTCTGCCGCAAACAACGCAAACTGCGTGAAGCGATCCATTCGTCTGGCGTCTTTACGTCCCCATTGCTTTTCTGCATCAAAATCCTGTACCAGCCCGGCGATCTGTGCTTTCAAATCGGACACATCGAACGTGTCTATTTTTCGTATACCTGAACGACCCTCCAGCAGATTCTTCCACAGCGTGTCCACGTCATTGCCCAGTGGCGAAACCACACCCATACCTGTAATTACAACTCTTTGCATACGCTCTTCATTCCTCCTGCTCGTTTACTTACTTATAATCCTCATTTTACCCTCGGCTTATCCTATTACAAGTGTTTGTTTATCCTGGTATAATGAACACTACTATAGTTAGAGCCTTAACTGCTCATTACTTATCCCCCATCGAATGGAGAGAACTCGCCTATGAAACCGGAAGCACGTCTGGAAGCACTATCTGTTTTTCTTAAAACAAAAAGAGCCCGTTTACACCCGCATATGGTCGGTCTGCCGAACGGATCACGCCGCAGAACACCTGGCTTGCGTAGAGAAGAAGTCGCTCAGCTAGCAGGCGTCAGCACGACATGGTACACCTGGCTGGAGCAGGGACGCGATATCAAGGTGTCCGCCTCTGTACTGGATGCCATTGCCGCCGCCTTGCAGCTAAACACGGATGAACGTAAGTATTTGTATGATTTAGCGCTTGAAACCGGATTTCAGACACCTCCTGCTCTTGCAGAACAAACGGTTATTTCTCCATCCCTGCAAAAAATAGTACAGGAGCTGCGATACTGCCCTGCTATTATTTCAGATCGGCGCTGCCATATTGTCGGCTGGAATGCAGCCGCGGCTCATGTGTTTATGGATTTTGCCGAGCTGCCCCATGAACAACGCAACATGATTGAGCTGCTGTTTACCAAAAAAGAGTTTAAAAGTCTCGCTGTAAATTGGGAGCATTTCGTCAAAGGATTCCTTGCTATTTTCCGCGCTTATTACGGACAATATGTGACGGACCCTTGGTATGCACAGTTCATACAGAACATGAGCCGGGCTTATCCGGAGTTTAATGAACTTTGGAATCAGAGTGAGGTCAGCTCTGCGCCGGAGGTGCTGATTGAATTTCGTCATGCCAAGGCAGGCAAAATGTTGTTTGACCTGACCTCCCTTCAGGTGCAAGGCAGCGTCGATCTGCGTTGCAGCATCTACACCCCGAACGCACAAACCTCTACAGAAAGTAAACTCCAAAAGCTGATGGAAGGCAGCTAAAGGATTTCACCCCTCCTGTTATGAAGATATCTTTTTCCGTCCATACTACATCTACGATCTGTGCAAAAAGGAGGGAGGGAATTCATCATGAAAGCCAAATCGACAAGTTCCTCACAATCACAAAATCAGGCACCACCACCTGTTCCGGTGCAATTTGACCGGAGTTGGCAGGATGAGTTGGACCAACGTCTCCGCAAAGGAGGACCTTGGGGAGATTGGGATCTATATCAGTTGGCAATTGAGGCGGAGAAGGCCAAGCTGGTACCCAGCTTTGATGAGCTTCAATGTCTGAAGCATTTGCAAGATCTCACTCCGCTGCCCCATCAGCTGGATACGGCCCGTAAGGTATTATTTGAAATGTCCGGCCGCGCCATCCTCGCCGATGAAGTTGGCTTGGGCAAGACGATTGAAGCTGGCATGATTCTCAAGGAATATCTGGTTCGCGGGCTTGCCGCCAAAGTGCTTATTCTTGTACCCGCTTCTCTGGTTCTACAGTGGGTTCGTGAGCTGAACAGCAAATTTGGCATTCCGGCTGTCGCTCAGAAAAAAGCGTATTCCTGGTCGTCCGAGGTTGTCGTGGCCTCTATGGATACGGCCAAGAGAGAGCCACATAGTAACATCCTGCTGGATACCGATTACGATCTGCTCATTATCGACGAAGCACACAAGCTGAAAAATAAAAAAACATCCAACTATCAGTTCATTATGAAGCTGCGTAAAAAATATTGTTTGCTCCTGACCGCCACCCCTGTACAGAACGATTTGTCCGAGCTCTTCAATCTCATTACATTGCTCAAGCCCGGTCAGTTAGGACGACATGGGGATTTTTCTGCCAACTTCGTGGTGGATAAACGACTACCCAAAAATGAGGACCAGCTCAAGGATGAGCTGTCCAAAGTCATGATCCGCAACCGTCGCGGCGAAGGCCCGGTCCAATTCACCAAACGAAATGTTTCCAACATTCACTTGGAGCTTTCGCCGGAAGAACAAGCGCTATACGATGGAGTCACTTCCTTTGTCAAGGATCAATATCAGGCGAATGGCGGAAATTTGAGCAGCATGCTGTCTCTCGTTACCCTTCAGCGGGAAGTGTGCAGCAGCCGTGATGCGGTATTCGTAACGCTTGTCAATTTATCTAAAAAGATGGCGCCCGACTCCCCTCTACGCGATCGCGTCTGGGAATTGGTCGCGCACATCAAGGCGATTAAAGCCAATTCCAAGGCCGAAAAAGCGCTTGAACTCATTCGTCAAATGAACGAAAAAGTGATTATTTTTACCGAATACCGGGCTACACAGGAATATTTGCTGAACTATTTTCGCGACCGGGGGCTATCCGCTGTTCCTTACCGAGGCGGCATGAACCGAGGACGCAAGGATTGGATGATGGATTTGTTCCGTGGACGTATTCAGGTGATGATTGCCACCGAAGCGGGCGGCGAGGGCATTAACCTGCAATTTTGCCACCATATGATTAACTTTGATTTGCCATGGAACCCCATGCGCGTGGAACAACGGATTGGACGTGTGCATCGACTGGGACAGACGCATGATGTTAATATTTTCAACCTGTCCACAACCGGAACGATTGAGGAGCATATCCTACATCTGCTGCATGAAAAAATCAACATGTTCGAAATGGTCATTGGCGGATTGGACGTTATTCTGGAGAAGTTTGAGAAGAAAGAATCCATTGAAAAAAGTTTGTATAAAATTATGCTTGAATCCGGCAATGACGATGAAATACGCCAAAAAATGCAAAAACTCGGCCATTCGCTGGATTCCATCAAGCAGGAAATGAAGCAGCAGCGTACGGACAGTCCATCCACTTCGGATACGGCAAGCGATATGTCATCCGAGACAGACCAGATCAACGGGCGCCTGACGGGAACAAGCCAAAGCACCGCTGATTTGCTAGGCTTATCAGGTAGCGCTGTTCCTCCAGCCAAAGCCAGACGCGGCGCGAAAGGAGACCGCTGATATGACCATGAATTCACAGCAGGTACAGCGTTATGTCCTTACGTATCTGGAAGCCACCGGATGCAGTGTGATCGAGAGGTCGCCAAACCATGTGACTGTCAAGCTTTCTCCCGAAGCGGATAAAGCTCTAACGAACCGCCCTTACTATTGGGGCTATGTAGAGCGTACTGGCGTTCCGGCGCAAACGATGTCATTCACCTTTATTTTCGATGGGGAAGCCTACCGAATGGCACAGGAGAGTTCGATGGACAATCTGCCCCTCCCCCCATCACAAGCACAACCGGGACAAGGATCTCAACCGGCTCCAGCGTCCGGCAGTTCGGCACAGGATCAGGTCCTGGGCCGTTACTTCGGCCATGTTCCAGCGTTACCACAGTTGGGACCCGGACGTATTTTGCAGGAAGAACTTCACTATGGGAGTCGTCGGCTGCACCAAATTTTTGAAGCTGCGCGGGATGGAGGAAAATATGTCAATTTGTTCGAGCAACCTAATGCTCGTCAATTATCCGCCCGTTCTCCCGCAGTATATGAAGCTTGGTTAGGCGTCTGCTACAAGATCGAATTTGCCTGTGATTTGAAGCGGGAAGAACTCCACTGGCTTGGGATTTCACTCAAAAGCGGCACCATCGTACCTGACTTTGGTAGCATGCTTGAATCCCGGCAGCTCAGCCCGCTGCTGGCAGGCAATATGCATGTGCAGCCTGCAAAATTATCTGTTCCGGAGGCCTCCATTTCGCTGGAAAACTACCTTAATGCTCAGCTGAGCCAGCAGGATTACGAGTGGGCTGAGCAGGCCAGAGAACGGCTGCGCGAGGAATTGGAGGTTATTGATCACTATTACGATGATTTGGTCAAGGAGCAAAAAGAAGAAGAGGAAAAAAAAGAAGCCATACAAGAGCAGCATCAAGCCCGCCGCAAAGAAATGGTATGGCAATATGAACCCAAGGTGCTTGTATCCGCCATTAACTGCGGGATATTTCATCTGCGGTAACCGATATCTCACGCTCCTTCGCAGGCAGGTTGCAGAAGTATCGTCAGCTTTTAACATCTTGCTTCAGACTATATCGGGTTTATTGCGATACCGACAAGCTTTGCCAGACCTGCCGCTAGTTATCGACAGCAAAAAACGAACCCGTTCAGGACGGATGTGCCGACAAGGTGTAGCAGTCTTTTTATCGGACAAGCTTTATGCTGGATAAAAAAGCTTCCATCGGTGCATTGGCCGTCAGAAAGGTGGATTCCATTGAAAAAAAATTTCGGACACTATAGCGTTGGTATGATTGCGGCTGTTCTGATCGGTCTGTCCGCAGTCTGTCCGTTTGCTTCCATTCAAGCGGCCCCCTCAGCAACCCAAGACCACAACGCCAACCCGTCACCCTCTTACGAAGCAACTTCATTGGTTTCCTCATCGGAACCAACGAACCAGAACCAAGATGGGAAGCAGGGGCAAATCGAGGCAACTACTGTAAGCCCTCCTGCTCAGGAACAAGGGATACCAGCGGACGTAAAGCGGGTTTCCACCGATACGGTGCAGTCGCTATCCACACAGCCGTCTTTTGACCAATGGAAAGATGCCGAGCTTAGCTACCACCCGCTCGGTCCCGGAACACATAGCTGGCTCGTGCAGGTGAATCGTGCAGGTGAATACATTGGCTACCTGATTATCGGGGCAGATCATAACGGCGCTTATCAGCTTAATGAATACGGTAACGGACCGGGCGGGCCGTACAGTATGAATTTACTCCGCCAATCCCTTAAATCCCTCACAGAAACCAAGCTTTCATCCATCGACAAGCTGCAAATTACCCCCATGTATGAGGAACCGCTATTAGCCTACTGGCTGGTGCGTTCCTCCTCTGGCAGCGAAGTGTGCATCGATGCTTTTACGGGGGATCCATTGCCTGCGGAGGTAGCCAATGGGAACTGGAAAAATAAGCTCCACAGCAGTACAATTCCTTCATCTGCTCTCTCTCTGAAAGCAGGGCCGCAGGCGATTACCCTTTCTGCTGAGCCTTTTGACCCCTATGACGATCTTAGTTGGCTTCTACCCAAACAAAAGCTTTCCATCCATAACGTACAGCAGTTTACTAACACACTGAGTGAATCATCACGTATCGTATTTTCAGCTACAGACATCAATTTCGCTTTTGGAGGCCCCTTAGCTATTAACGGATATCAGTCCTGGAACCCTTCTCATGATCTCTCTCATCCTGTTATGTATGCGTTAACCTGCCGCACCGGGCTTTCACGCTTTGTCCCGCTGGATCAGCTGTTATCTGGCGGTGGATTTTATCGTATGCACTCTTAATTATTCATTTATGTAATCACGTTAATCATTTCTTAACACAAAAAGAGACCTCAAACGGCATTCCGTATGCCTCTTGTGGTCTCTTTGGCGAGTTCAATGCCGTTCCTTTCGCCCTTTGCGTGCGGATTTAATCCACATATTCAGAGCGAGCGGCAGCATTCCGAACCATTTGTATACCCATGGCTCTCTTGATTGTTTACGGCTACGGCGTACATCGCGTGGCGTTTCCATATACCGAACAATTCGTTGCGTAATGTATGTCACCAGCTCGTCACTCTTGGCCATCCTCCGCGACCTCCTTCAATCTGCATCCCTGACATGAGGTTCACATTGCAGGAAAACATTAAATTCACGCGTTGGATGCAGATAAGTTTAGCTTGCTCATTTTCCAAAAAGTCTAACCCTGCGGGACTAACTATGCATGGTTTCCCTTAAATGGTACATACTATCTTAAATAAAATTGTTACCCGAAGGCTAATAATTTTGTTTAAGGAAGCTATGCTGCTTTATATGGTTTGTTTTCAGAAAATAATCAATCCGTCTATTGGAGGAATAGAACATGCGAAAAGAAAAGTTAAACATCATATGGCTAATAGGAATGGGATTGAGTTTAAGTATCCTTTGCAGTGCTGTATTTGCCTCCTTTGGCTATGCAAGCGCCCAGACCGGCGAAAAAAGCACCAATCCGAACAAGGACACAGAAAGTCAATCCAACGTACATTCGTCCTATCACGCTTTTGCAAAACCCGTTGTGCTTATTGACGTCGGTCATGGAGGCGTGGACGGTGGAACGAGCCATAAAGGGCTTCTGGAAAAAGACATCAATCTCGCAATAGGTCAAAAACTGTACCTGATTTTACGCTCACAGGGCTATCCCGCGGTCTTAAACAGGGATAAGGACTATGCTCTAAGCGACGATAATCGTTGGCTTCAATCCAAATCCCGGCATCTGAAAGACTTGGCCCAGCGTAAGAGCCTGACAGAACAGTTGCCCACCGCTTTAGTCGTCAGTCTGCATGTGAATTGGACCAAACGTGCCGAAAAACGGGGGCCGATTGTTTTGTACCAGGACGAAGGCAGCAGCTATCTGTTGGCAGAACGGATTCAACATTCATTGAACCGCTTATTCTGCATGAACAGAGAAACGGTTTACGGAAAACCCTTCTATCTTCTGAACAAAATCCAGCCTCCCGCTGTAATCGTGGAAACCGGATTTATCAGCAATGAACAGGACAGGGCCATTCTTTCCGGAGATCGCGGTCAAAAAAACGTCGCAGAAGCGATAGCCAAAGGCATTATTGCTCATTTGACGGTATGGTAGTATGGGTGGCAGGAGCTCCCTTCCATCCCCATACGGAACGTACCAAATCACTGATGCCCACAAACTTGGCGTGATCTTTTAGCGCGGGAACCGATGAATGGAGTGCCGCGGACGTGTGCATGCCGGATACACCAACATGACCAATCGTTACACAGGTATCGTGCTCGTCCACCCATTCTCCCACCTTGGTCAGTTGCCGATTCACATGTGCGAGTGAATGGGTATCATCCAGAAAAATGTCATTTCGCACCGGTGGCATTCCCTTTTCTACGGCTAACTCCGGCACTACTGACCAATAGTTCGTACGGCTGTCGACAAAAAATAGTCCATGCTCCTTGCAAACATCCAGAACAATGGACATAATGCGTTTGTCTGAGGTGACCTTGGAGCCCATGTGATTATTCATACCTATCGCAAAAGGGACTTCCTTAATGGCTGCTGTCACCTTGGCGCGTACTTCTTCATCCGACATATTCGCCTTAATCGCTCCAGGTCCAAGCCATTCGGGTTTTCCCTGCTTTGGCTCCATTGGAAGATGCACAATAACGTCATGACCACGCTTGTGAGCTTCCATGGCATCCTGCTTGGTGGAAGGCAGAAACGGCATCACCGCAACCGTAATTTTAACCGGCAAATTTAAAATTTGCTCTGTTCCTTTCATGTTGTTGCCCAAGTCGTCAATAATGACGGCCACCATCTTTTGGTGCTGATCCCGCTTACCCGTAGCACTTGCAACATCCATGCTCCAAACATTCCCCCATACCGTAAAAACAAGACCTACCACAATACAAGCAACTAAGTTTTTTTTCATTTTCGGATTTTGGCAAACCACCTGTGCACAGCTTGGCTCTTTACGGCTGCGAGTAGCTTGTATAGCCTTCTTTATGACGTTTCTCAGGTGCTGTTTCGTTCGTTTACTCATTCAGGTCAGCCTCCTTCTCTGTCCCTTCATTGTGTGAGTAACGAGGCCTAAATATGTATGGGCAGACCCAAGGGGTTATCCCTGATCTGCCTATCGTACGCAAAATGTATGCTAAACCTGCTTACCAGTTCTGATGTATAAACTCATCACGACCCGATTGGGCGCGGTCTTCCTTGTAATGCTTCACATTCTTTTTGTGATAATCCTGATGGTAATCCTCTGCCGGATAAAATATGGAGGCCGGAAGAATTTCCGTCACGATAGGCTTGTCAAAGCGCCCGCTTTGTGCCAATTGTTCCTTGGATTGCAGTGCGAGTTCCCGTTGCTGCTCCGTGTGGTAAAAAATAGCGGGTTTGTACTGTGTACCCCGATCCTGAAATTGGCCTTCTCCGTCTGTGGGGTCCGTTTGGGGCCAATACAATTCGAGCAGCTTTTCATAAGGAAACAGCTCAGGCTCAAAAATAATCTGCACCACCTCATAGTGACCTGTAGTTCCTGTTTTAACCTGTTCGTAGGTCGGATCGGGAATCGTCCCTCCAGTATAACCTGAGACAATGCCATGAATGCCCAGCTGCTCCTCGAACGGAGTCACCATACACCAGAAGCATCCTCCTGCAAAAGTTGCTTTCTCCATCTCTCATCCAACCTTTCAATAGCTTCATCATCGAGTGTGTTATTTTCTATCCTATCTTAAAGGGTAACCTTATAAAAGAAATTTTCTCCCTTTACAAACCTCAACCGATATCCGTATTACATAGTCGTCCGGATTTTTTTCTGCGAAATAGCTGAGCAACTCCACCGCGTATTAACGAAGCGACAGCTTGGGGAAGGCCTCTCTCCTCCCTGACCAATACCCTCATTCTATGGGGAATATTGACCTCATTCCGAGCAATAAAGTCATCCTGTACGAGCTAAGCCCTCACACCATATAACCATTCCTGCCACATAGACGCAGTATGGCTCCTTATTCCCCGTATTTCTTCTTATAATGGCTTAGGGTCAGAAGCGGCCAGATGTAACGATAGCTATGATAATGAGAATAGAAGTTACCCGGAAGCCCAGCGCCCGTGGGATATGCGGTCGGCCAATCGTCGTTTTGCAGCAATTCCATCAACTTGTATATTCCTCTATTTACGGCAGCAGACGGCTGCGGCTGAACCGCGATGAGTGCATCGAGTGCCCACGCAGTTTGGGATGGCGTGCTTTCCCCTAAGGGCATGTATTTCATCACCCGGTCGCTGATGCAGGATTCACCCCAGCCCCCATCCGAATTCTGAATCTGCAAGAGCCATTCCGCTCCTTTTTGAATCGAAGTATGGTCCGCCGGGAGCCCGGCAGCCTCTAAACCAGTCAGTGCCGCCCAAGTGCCGTAAATATAACAAATCCCCCATCTTCCATACCATGATCCGTCTTTCTCCTGATGGGAGATCAGCCAATTAACCCCCCGTTGGATGAAATCGTGCCTCGTGTCGAATCCGCAACAATTTCCGAGGTATTCCAATGTGCGTCCTGTAAGGTCGGCTCCCGAAGGGTCGATAGCGGCGGACTTGGCACCATCTATAGCCAGCCATGTGAGCATTTTCTTATTGGTGTTTTTTTCGAACGCAGGCCACCCGCCGTCTTTATTTTGCATAGACATAACCCAGTTGAGCCCCCGAGTGGATGAGTCACGATATTTAGGATCTGTACGGGACAGGCAGTGAATCGCTCTTAAAGCGGCTGTTGTGTCGTCTACATCGGGATTTAAGGTATTGGTCTCAGAGAATCCCCAGCCGCCAGGAACCGTAACCGGATTATGAACACTCCAATCCGACGCTTTGTCCTGTTGTCTGGATAAGAGATAGGCTGCCGACCGCTTCACGGCCTCATGATCCCCGGCGACGCCGGACTCCTGCAGCACATAGGAGATCAAGGCCGTATCCCAGATCGTTGAGGGTGAATTCTGAATGGTAGCTTTACCGTCAAAGCGGTACTGCATCTCTGTCAACCCTTGAACGGCCTTTACAATAAGCGGATCCCGTTTATCATAGCCCAGTGCAAGCAGGGCAAAAACCATGAGAATGGTGCTGCTCGCATAACTGTATAGGGTGCCATCCGATTCGATTCGATTCAGCATGAACTGCTCCGCCTTGTTTAGAGCTGCTTCATGGATATACCGGGGAGTTCCGAGAAGTCTGCTGAGTCCGACACGTATGCTTTCCGCGATTTCCCGGTGCTCCTGGGGCTGCGGCTCATCGTCATCATAGCGTGAATCGAACAGATCGGATACAGTGGGAGCCTTATTCGTTGATATAGAGAAATTCCGGTCCGCCATGATCATCATAGGGATCAGATGGATACGGGAATAACCTGAGAATTCATACAGATTAATTGGCATATAGGCAGGAAAAAGGATGATCTCCAGTGGTATGAGCGAGATTGATGCTGGCCATTTGCGCTGCCCGGTTGCAGCGAGAATCGCCTTTGTCAGAATGCTGGTCGATTTCCCCGGTCCACCTTGCGATTGAATGTAACGCCTGGCTCGCTCCATCGACTCGTCTGTCGGTTCACTGTACCCGGAATAGAGCAGGGCATAATAGGCATCAATGGAAACGGATAAATTACCCTCTTGCTCGTCCCTGTACCAACGCCAACAGCCTTCCGGCTGCTGCTCCGCAAGGATGCGATCATGCAAACGCCGGATCAGCTCTTCATTCTGTATATCCAATATCCGAAAGAGGATCATGACATAAGCATCCATCGCCACCCCGTTCTCAAAGCAAAAATGCCATGATCCGTCTTGATGCTGCTGGCGCATAAAAAAGTTCCTTAGCTTCCTTGTCCCCTCATCGACTGCGCTACGTACATCTCCCATTCTCTTATACCTCCAATAACGTCATGATGTACATTATATGAACGCCAGTACGAGGAAATGATGTGCCGCTTGCTGTCGTGGTTAAGCATTAAACGCCAAAAAGGACCCCATACCATTTCAGGACTACAGACTCTTTTGTTGGTGCAATATAAAGTTGGATTTTTCAGAAACAATCATTAGGGGTTACATCTGGGTGTCATGAGTACCACTTTACATATCCAGAATATGCAAAAAGCTCTTGAATCTCCACAAGGGAAATTCAAGAGCGTTCATTTTTAAGATGATGCGGTCGAGAGGACTCGAACCTCCACGGGGGTTAGCCCACACGGACCTGAACCGTGCGCGTCTGCCAATTCCGCCACGACCGCATATATATTGTCGTTTGTCCTCAAAAGGTCAATCTTTCTTGGCGACAAAATAGATCATACCATGCTCATAAAAAGAAGTCAAACACTTTATATTTTCATTCCCTCTTGATAAATTAGGAATAATACACTAAAATAAGAACATAAGTTCCTGAGAACGCTAGTTCTTTTTATTCAGTCAGATATGGATTATTATCACATTTCCCTAAGGCGGTGAATGGTTATGATCTCTTCAGTTACTACTCAGAATGAATTGTCTCTTGTGAAAAATTATCTGCTCCTTACCTTTATTCAAAAGGTATTTGAGCGGGACAGTCTTATTCTTGAAGAAAGCGGTATGCTGAAAACGCCTGATCTTTATGTCGAAATGGTTAACGCAGGAGTAGATCGTACCGGAATCTTACTATCTGAAATAAAACATGAATTTAATAAATGTCATATTCGTGTTTTGGACATACAACAAAACCACTCAGGCGTTCACGCCACCTATATAAGTAAAGGAAATAAAGAGCAGTTCAGTATGGCTATGCCTGCATTCCGCAAAGAAATGTATGAACGAATGCGCGCTTATCTGGGGCTTTCTACCTCTATGCCTCATACAGCTGCCCTCCCTTTACCCGAAAAGCAACGCCCCGAGTTTCCAAACAGCCGCTCTGCTTCCAAGCCCCTACGGTTTGTTGAAAGAAGTCTGGTTACATCCTCCTTGGCCTACAAGCGTAAATCGCTTCGCCCTGCTGCTTCTGCCGCAAGCGGAAGTGCATAATCCACGCACAGCGCGCATACAAAAAAAGCTTCCGCAGACACCAACCGTGCTCGGAAGCTTCTTTACATACCCATCATATATCCATCAATACCCGCTATGAACGGAGTATGAAGAATTCCCATAAAGCATTCGCTTTATTGCAGTACCTTCTGTACACGAGTAACCCCTTGGCTAAGAGCATGTCCTCCGCCTACCGCTGCGGCTACAGCAATGGTCTCCATAATCTCCTGATCACTTGCTCCTTTGGACCGAGCCTCGTCCACGTGATAAAACGTACATACCTCGTTGTTGGCAAATAAGCCAATGCCGAGGGCAATCAGTTGCTTGGTTTTCTCGTCTAAGCTCCCGGCTTGAAAGCACTCTCCAGTGAAACGATGATAGGCATGAACTACCTCCGGCAACTTATCTTCCAAATGACTGATTTGATCCTTATAAGCATGTATTTTCTCATTCATAACCGTCAAGACACAGCACACCCTCTCATATAGAGTATATTCTTATGTACTGTGTCCGGTTTACAGGCTGCATATGCCATCGACACATACACCTATTTTATCCAGTCACTTCAAATCCTTCTATCCAGCCAGCCGAAGCCCATTCCTCTAATCCAGTTCTACCGGATTGTGACGCGGCTCGCTGAACGGCTGATATGTATAGCTGCGATCCAGCTTGACCACACGCCGATTCTGGCGGCGGATAAGCACCTGTTCCTCGTCCCACGCCAGCACTATGCCTACCACATCGTTGGACTCCAGCCCATCCCGCACGACGCGCACCTTCTCACCGGAAAGCCGATAGGCGTCTAATTCTTCATCATGAATCATCTCTGTCCCCCCTTATACAATCTTTTCTAACACGGCAGCTGTCATTTATGCACATTAAAAAGTTTAAAAAGAGACCTAAACGAAATCATTTAGGTCTCTTCCCATTTACTACTTATATGGATTGCCAACAGAGCGACAAATTATCCCGACTGATTTACACTGTGATCATGTTCTTTTGTATCGTTCTTCTCATACCAGAAGTCCAGCACTTGTGCAGACAGCACTCTCTGATCTACGTATTCCACTTGGTGGGCAGTAAATTCTTCTTTCCAAGAGAAGGACAATTCTTCGCATAAGTTAACCAACGTCAACAACTCAGACCAAGCCACATAGCGTTTGTACCAAAAAAACTGAGGATGTTCAATCATATAGGGATATAAATCGTCAAATTCCGTATGCTTACAATCCAAGGCACGTTCAAAATGTACTTTAGCCGCTGCCAGTTTTTCCAGAAAAAACTGTTCGGTCAATTGCTCTTTCCCCATGTTGCTGCCTCCTCTCCCAAAACCTTAACTATATTATAAGCGAAATCGAAACTCATGCAAAGGTTATTATTAGAAATAAGGATCAGCAGCTTTTGAATTGTTACTATTCGGCAAACTCAATCTTGCCGTCAGTTAACGATGAAATTCTGACAAGCGACTCTACCCATATACCCTGCTCACGGATCGTTCTCGCCCCGGCTTGAAAGCATTTTTCCACAGCCACGCCGAATCCCACCAGCTCCGCACCGGAGCGTTGAATGATTTTGACCATACCTCTTGCGGCATCACCATTGGCGATAATATCATCAATGAACAGAACACGGTCATGCTCATGAATAAATTGACGGGACAGCATAATGTCCGTGACAATGCCTTTCGTAAAGGAAGGCACACGTTCGCATAATGCGTCCGGGTCGGCCAATAAAGTCTTTTTGCGGCGGGCAAACACCAGCGGTACACCCAGTTCCAATGCTGTTGCGAAACCTATGGCAATACCCGAGGATTCCACGGTTACCACTCTCGTAATATTCTCTTCCCGAAAACGGGCTGCGAACTCTCGTCCCATTTCCATTGTCAACTCCGGATCCACCTGGTGATTAAGTAATCCATCCAGCTTCAACACCTGATCCGACGCAACGACGCCTTCTTGTAAAATCCGTTCCTTCAATACTTCCATTCCATGACCTCCCACGGCATTCCTATGCGGTAAAAGTACCATACATCACCTGACGCTTTCAAGCTATAGCTTGCTTTCCCATACCTTCATGTGACATTTTTTTTACGCTTATTCCAAAACCACGCGACGATTCCTCCCAAAATAATCAGAAGAAAGACCGCCAGCCCTATCCGATGTGTCACCTTTTCCATCAGCTTCGCCACCTGTTCCCAGTGCATGCCCACCGCATGTCCAATTCCCAGAAACGTGCCGCACCACAGCAATGCGCCCGCCGATGCATACATCATATAGCGAAAGATATTCAAACGGGTCGTACCTGCCAGATATGAGGACACATGTCTCAAGCCCGGGACAAAGTAACCGAACAGAATGCCCCAAGTTCCATAGCGTCCGAACCAGTTCTCGGAAGAAGCAATTCTCGATGGCGTAAGCCTCACCCATTTACCGTATCGGTGCAGCAACGGCTTGCCTAGCAAACGACCGAGCGTATAACTAAGCATCATGCCCGTCATACTTCCGGAAAATGTGACTGCCAGCGCGGCAATAAAGTTGTAGTGTCCTTGAGACACGAGCCCGCCGAAGGCGATCATCAGCACTTCGTCGGGGATCGGCATACCAGCTACTCCAAGGGCAAGCAAGCCGAACATTGCCAAATATCCGTATTCCAGTATCCATGCAAGGATTTGACCCATAAATTACGCTCCCGTCAAGCTATTCATTGAATGCACTATAATTATTTCAGTCTCATCCAGTCATGTCCTATTTCATTTGAACATAGTTTGTATTATATGCTCGCTACAGCGTTATTCAAGCAGGCAAGGAGGGACTGGGGATGAAACGTAATATTCATGTTTTGCAGATTGCTTTTACATACATCGGAACAGTCGTCGGTGCCGGATTTGCTACCGGACAAGAAATATTACAGTTTTTTACACAGTACGGACGTTGGGCTACACTCACCATCATGCTGTCCACACTCATATTTGTATGGCTGGGTACGAAAATGATGCTGATCGCTCATGATATTTCAGCCCGGTCCTATGAGGATCTGAACAGACACCTTTTTGGCACCAAAGTCGGAAAATGGATCAGCTGGTTCACGCTCATGATATTGGTCTGCGTCAACAGCGTCATGCTGGCAGGTGCCGGCTCCGTTTTCGTGGAACGCCTTCACCTGCATTACCAGACCGGACTGCTCATTACACTCATTGGAACGTATCTGCTCCTGAGTAAAGGCATCAAGGCTATCCTGCATATGAACACCATTGTTGTCCCTATGATGATGATCATGTCTATCCTGCTTGTTCACAGCACACTCTCTATGCCAAATCCCCAGAGCTTTATTACAAATACGTCCGATTATAGCATGCTGCGAGCTTGGCTTTCTCCACTGCTGTATACTTCCTTCAATCTGGCAATGGCCCAAGCAGTGCTTGTACCACTCGGCAGCCAAACCTTCTCCCGCAAAACGATCCGCTGGGGCGGGATTTTGGGCGGGATTGGCGTCGGGTTTATGCTCATGTCTGCTCACTTTGCCATGTCGGCACATATGCCAGGAATTCGGCAATTTGAGATCCCGATGGGAAGCATTGCTTACCGCCTAGGGGCCCTGGTCGAGATCATTTACGTTTTACTCATTTTCATGGAAATTTTCAGTACCTTCGTGGCCGACATTTACGGTGTCAGTCTGCAAATCCGCCAGCATATCCAAATTTCACCTAAGCTCATCACACTATTCATTATGCTCACATGTTTTCTAATCAGTCAGTTTGGTTTCAGCTCACTGCTGTCTGTTCTATATCCTATTTTCGGGATACTTAGCCTGATGTGGGTGGGCAAGCTGATCATGGCAGGACGGGGGAGACCCTTCCGTTCCTCGCGTCCTCGCTCCAGCTTCCGGCATTCTGATTCAAAAACAGGTGATACACGCCATGGCTAGTGCTGGAATTTCAAATACATTTTCTTTAGCTCATTAACAGCCCTGCTCAGGGAATAGCTCGATTTAGCCTTGTCGCAAGCAGATCGCGCCAGCTCATAACGATAAGCAGGGTCTGCGATGACCTTTTCCAATGCGTCTGCCAGTGCCCTCGGACTGTCGGGTGGCACAAGCAGACCATTTACCCCATCCTCAATTTGCTCCGGTATTCCTCCCACCTCTGTACCCACCAAAGCCAAACAGCTCAAAGCCGCCTCCGCAAATACGGAACCAAAGGCTTCCGCTCGTGAAGGCAAAACAAACACATCAAAGAAAGGCATAAATTCTTCTGGATGAAGGGTGTATCCATAAAAAATCGTTTCATGGTAAATATCCAACTGCCGCGCCATCTCTTCCAGCTCGGGTCGAATGGGACCATCTCCGATAATATGCAGAACATAATTCTGATTTCTCTTTTTCAGCTCGGCACAGGCCTGTAACAAAGTATCCAGCCCTTTGGCAGGGACAAGGCGACAGACAGTTATAAGCTGTGTCACTTCATTTTCATGTGGTATGGGCTTGAAGCGCTTCTCATCATATCCATTCGGAATGACCACAATATCTTGCGAATTTTGTACATAAGGCGTCAAGTAATGCTGGAAAGAGCGGGATACTGCAATCAGGCGATCCGCCTTATGCTCCAACTCCCGATATAAGGACACCAGAAATTGATGCTCAGGCCCATTCTCCTCTATTTTACCGTTTAGAATTAACTCCTTCTCATAAGAAGAGTGAATCGTCTGAACGAGCGGGATATCGGGAAAAACAGTTTTCATAGCAATCCCGGCAATGGGATGATGAGCATGAATGAGATCAAAGGGCTTCTGAATGCGAAGCCGGGTCCACCACAAATAGTCACGGTACGTCTGTATATATTTTTGGACAATCGGATATTGTTCATATTGCGTCCAGTCAAAGGTATCAAACAATACTTCTTCCCTGCCCTTGTTGCGAATTCGTTTAGGGATTGAAAATAGCTCCATTTCCCAACGCGAGGACATAAATCGCTCTTGTAGATATGGAATCATAGATGAAACGCCGCCCGGTTGCTCGGGTGGGAAAAAGAGAGCCTGTAGCAATTTCATGACGTGCTTCCCCTTTCAAGCATTGTACTGCCCGGAACACAGATTGTATGTATAGGTTTCCGGATTTTCTGAAAAATGATATATTGAGAATAATTGCTAAGTACAAAAGAAAATTATAACATTTTAAATGGAATAATTCCTGTCTATTGTATGGGAACCAGATTCCCCGTTCAATAGACTCACTATCTATACAGATGGAGTCGGTGACGTTGACGTTGTTGTCCTTATCGGGAACCTTCGGTTTCCCATCTCTGGCCGGGGCTGTAAGTGCCGCCTGCGGTTTGTATATTATACTCATGATGGCGCTGATGTGCGTGATCATATATAGCAGACAGCGAAAAAAAGCCTATATCCTTTTTTCGGTTGCCGCTATTTTTATTATGACATATGAAGCCATGAATCTCTATTCGGCAGGTGGCGGCAACATGCCGCTACAAGGCATCGTGTGGCAAAATACGCTGGAAGCTGCTGCCTTTGTGCTTACCAATGCCGCCGTATTTCAGCTCTACCGGAAGCTAAAACGTGCGGGAGCATGGACTTTGCTGTTGCTGGGAGCGCTACTGATATTGCCGGTTGGCGCATGGGCTGCCGGATTACTGCCCAATTGGATCAGTGCAGCAAATCTCGTCGGGTTCACCCTGCTTTATCGACTCATTGTGCTTACTGTGAGCCTTGTGTTCATCATCCCACGAATCGGTCAGCCCAAAAAGTTTGCACTGGGCTTGCTGTTCTATTTACTTTGGCTTGGATGTCTGTGGTTGCGAGGCGACATTCCGGCAGGAAAAGGTGCAACCAGTACAGTCCTATGGATGTCATTTTTGCCATTGCTGTATTACACTACGTTGTTTCTAATCCTGTTCGAACGGATTGTGGAGCTGCTTCAACGGATTTACCGTTCCTCCATTACTGATGGTTTGACTGGCCTGTATAACCGTAAATACTTCGCTGGGCGATTGCGGCGATATATGGAGCAGGGAATCCGCGTGTCGGTCATTTTTTGCGATATTGATAATTTCAAAAAACTGAATGATACACAGGGCCATGCCCGCGCGGATGATGTGCTTAAACAGGTTGCACAGATTATGGAAGAAGAACTGGATGAAATCGGACTGACCGGAAGATACGGCGGCGAGGAACTGGTCGCGATGGTGGTTGATCGGCGGGCCAAGGTCGGACAGGTCGCAGAACGAATCCGTGAACGGGTTGCAGACGAAAGTATCGTGACCATCAGCGTCGGGCATAGCACGTTAAAAAAGGAAATGAACCCGGATGAACTGGTTAAACAGGCCGATCAGGCTATGTACATATCCAAAACAACAGGCAAAAACAAGGTCACGGCTTATAAGGAAACAGAAGTGAAGAAAAGCCGTGCAGCGCGCGCACAATAAACATGCAGTCTGCCATATGTTAGCTGTAAATCATAGTCCATATAGTAAAATGACGCACAGGGAACTCCCATAAGAGCCTGTGCGTCATTGTTGCTTCCCCTACTCCCATCAAGCCTCTGACGTTGCAGATGCCAAATCCCGGCCGATCCATGCCAGCTCCTCGTTTGTCAGCTCACGATAGCTGCCCAAGGGTAGCTGATCATCTAGCGTTAACGGACCCATCGCCGTTCTTTTCAAATACGTAACCTTTTTGCCAACCGCCTCAAACATGCGCTTCACCTGATGAAACTTTCCTTCATGGATCACAAGTGAAATGGTTGAAATGACTTCTTCATCTGCCTCTTGTGCTTTTTCATGACGAAGAATGGTCAATTGAGCCGGAAGGGTAACATAGCCGTCATCCAGCTCTACCCCTGCTGCAAATTGACGTATATCCTCCTCCGTGACATGTCCCGACACCGTAGCCTCATACGTTTTGGGAACATGTCGCCGTGGAGACAAGAGTTCATGCGCCAGCTTACCGTCATTCGTTAGCAATAGTAGTCCTTCCGTATCCTTATCGAGCCGTCCAACCGGGAAGGGCTCAAAATGCCGTTCCTCCGCACTCAGCAAATCCAGCACTGTTCGCTCTCTTGTATCCTCGGTTGCGGATATAACGCCTGGCGGTTTATGCAGCATGATATAAATGTATTCCCGAAAAATAACCCGTTCCCCGTTCACTTCAATCTGATCGTTATAAGGATGAACCTGCAAGCCGCTATCCTTGATGGTTCGACCGTTCACGGTGACCGTCCCTTGCTTTACCTGTCTCTTGATATCACTGCGCGAACCATAACCCATATGGGTTAGAACCTTGTCCAAACGCTGCGTCTGTCTTCCCTTCCCACTCATACTGATGTCCACCTCCAGCCTGTAGGGTATTCATTTTTGAGCATACCGTCCTGCCATTTGCCCCATCCGGCAGAATATCCGTCAATGCATATGAGAGTGTAACCTTTGGGCTGTGCTTCGTTCTGCAGCGTCATTTGCTGAGCAGGGATGGATAACGTTTCACCTTTCAAATAACGGATGGCATCCGTGTCTGAACTCGAAAGGTTTATACTCCTGACCGCCTCAGAAGGGCGCAAAGCTACCGCCAGCGGATGCGAAGGCACAAACCGACCATTCTTGTCTGTTCCCATAAACCAGCCCGGACGGACCACCTTAAGCCCGTCCAGACGATAGGATTCCAGCGGCGACTGATAAATCCGATCTCCATAGACTACCGTATGGCCTGCAAATGACGCCTCAAGCTGCTCCTGTACAAAATAGCGATAGGACTCCAGTACATCATGTTGTCCGCGTCCATCCCATTTTGCCGTATCTTTACCAGCACGAGACTTGTTCCCGAAACCAAAACCGCGTGCATTCGTTCCTTTACCCGATTTCCCGTCCATCCCTTTTCCATTCCGTTTGTAATCTCCAGTTACAGAGCTGTCCTGTCCGTTTGCCATTGGCGCTTCCTTGATGGACAGTAAACGATTATCCGCTTTAGCTGTACGACTGCCTTGATGCTGCAACACAGCGATAAAATGACCCTCACCCTCTATAAGATGGGGCCAAAGGCGTGCCATTCCACGCAGTTCTGGATGGGCTGCCGCGACTGCTTCACTCACCCATTCCGGGTGACCTGAAGCAAAGCCCGTTCCTGAAGGAGCAGGAACAACGTCAAAATCAGGATGTGCCTCCAGAAACTCAGCAATCATCCCTTCATTTTCTTCCGGTGCAAAGGTACAGGTCGAATAAACAATTCTTCCTCCGTCACTTAACATAGTTGCTGCCACTCGCAAAATATCCCGCTGCATAACTACACATTTGTCCACCGAATGGTTTTCCCATTGCTTCGCCATATCCTCATCCTTGCGAAACATCCCTTCCCCCGAACAAGGTGCGTCAATTAATATTTTGTCAAAAAAATGAGGGAAGGCATCTGCGATTCGATCCGGGCTTTCATTCAACACCACAGCATTTCGCACACCGTATAATTCCACATTTTTAGCCAACGCCTTGGTTCGATCAGCGCTAATATCATTCGTTACGAGCAGACCGCTTCCTTGCAGCTTGGCCGCGATTTGGGTCGATTTCCCACCCGGTGCAGCACACAAGTCCAATACAGCCTCACCCTCAGCAACATTCAGCAATTCTACAGGAGACATTGCACTTGGTTCCTGCACATAGTACAGTCCTGCATGATAATAAGGATGCAACCCCGGCTTGGTGCCGTAGGGAACATAAAAACCTGTATCACACCAAGGATTTGGTCGCAGTTCAAACGGCGAAATCGCCTTAAACGCCTCCACCGAAATTTTTAACGTATTGACGCGTATCCCAGCATGAGGCGTATGATCATAAGCAGCCATAAAAGCCTCAAACTCGTCGCCGAGCAGTTGCTCCATGCGCTTCACAAATGCAGTAGGGAGCTGTACACCCATAATTGTAATCATCCTGTCCAGTTAAAATAAAATTTATTGTACCATACTCAGCCTGTTAAGCTGCAATATCCGTGTGATTTACAAACTTTCACTACAAGCTGTAATGTTGTATAATAATATGATTCATAGCTACATATTTTGTATTTTGATAGGAGAGATGGCATTGAACACCCAAAAATCCAACAAAAAAAAGCTTATACCTGTCATTGGCTTTTTTGTTGTGCTCGTCATTTTGCTTGGGGTGCTGCTCGCTTTAAATTCAGGCACTAAAAACAAGCTGTATGGCGTTTCCACAGCCTCATTAAAGCCTGCCACCCAAGAGTTGCTGAATGATCCCAACTATCAGCAGATTATTAAACCGGAGGATCTTCAAAGCAAAATTGACAAAAAGGAAAACTTTTTCGTCTATCATTTTGCATCCGACTGTGTACATTGCCGCGCCACCACTCCCAAGCTAATGCCTTTGAGCAAGCAGGAGAACATCACCATGCACGAATTTAACCTGCGTGAGTATGAGGACGGCTGGGACAAGTACAAAATCGAGTACACCCCTACGCTCATCTATTACGAAAAAGGCGTAGAAAAAGAGCGTATGGTAGGTGGTTTGAAGGAAAATCCTTCCGACAACGGCTACACACTCGATGAGTTCAAAGCCTTTTTTGAAAAATATAAAAAGAATGTAACTTCCTAAACAATCTCCTAAACGACGTTCACACGGTTTAGACTACTGAACGATAAAACAGCCCGATCCCCTGAAACGGATCGGGCTGCTTGCTTTATAGACACGCCTCAGATTACGTCGTGCCCTTCCGTACTAGCCGAGGCAGAGCAGGAGCGGTGAGCCGCCTGTCTGCGCCTCACCGAAGCCTCAAGCGCCTGCTGACGCTGCTCATGCTTTTCCCCACGCCGCGGGCCTCTCTGCTGCGGGATGTTGGCTGGTATGGACGACGATGCGTCCTCCACATCCTGACGCAGCCCGGGATTGACGATTTCAATCGTCAAATCCCGATAAACCGGCGGCTGGCGCTGGGGATCTGCCGAGCCACCTACAACAGCCGCGGCAAGCTGGCGGGCGCAAGCGCGCGCCTCGTCCACCAGCTTCGCCATATTAATGCCCAGCGCCTGCGGAGACGCATGCTCCAGCTTGTGTACCGCGCTGTCCAGCATCATATGTCCGCCTCGAAAATTTCCGTTGCGAAAATGATACAGCCCAACAGCAATTTGCAGCAAACCTTTATATACAGGGTCACGGTCCAGCTTTATCCACAGCTCTTCCAGTACCTCGTGACATTCAAAATAATCCCGATCCCGATTGAAGTATACCAAATAAGCCACATACAACGGTTCATAGGAAACATTCACCATTTAATACTCATCCCTGTCTTCCTCCTTGGTAGAAGCCGCCAGCAATTCCTTGACTTCATCATGGAGCAGCTTGATCCCTTCCATGTCGTGCCGTTCCCACAGCTCATTGAACCTGCGCTGCGCATCAATCGTTTCACTGATCTTATGATAGAAATACAGACGGTGCATACCCGTCAGCACCTTGGATACGATATTCGCTTCATCCTCAAACTTCTTCTGCGCTTCTAATATTTCAAGACGCATCGAAGACATCTCATTATCCAGTACAAAGGCCGCCTCAGCTGCCTTTTTCAACCGTGTCCGCATATTATCCGGCAAGCTTTCCCGATACTTATAGCTAAGGGAATGCTCAATGGTTGCCCAGAAATTCATAGCCAAGGTACGGATCTGAATTTCAGCCAACACAATTTTTAATCCAAGCGCTGTCTGCACTGGATATTCTACAATCATATGAAAGCTGCGATATCCGCTATCTTTATAATTGGTGATATAGTCCTTTTCATACAGTACAGTCAGATCCTTGCGTCTTCGAATATACTCGGCTACCCGCCGGATATCCTCAACAAATTGGCACATGATGCGGATTCCTGCAATATCCTCGATTCCCGTCTCCAGCTGATCAGAAGGAACCTGTAATCTCTTCGCTTTATCGAGGATGCTTGATATTTTTTTCACCCGTCCGGTTACGAATTCGATAGGAGCGTATTCCTCGCGCTTTTTCAGCTCCGCACGCATTGTTTTGAACTTGACCTTAAGCTCCTCCACCGCCTGATCATATGGCAGCAAAAATGTTCCCCAGTCTCTTCCGTCCATCCCCGTACCTCCTGTCTCTTCCGACAACACTTTTTTATCTGTGATCTGCACCAACAGCCTCGGTAATGTGTCTAAAGCCGTCCTTTCGCAGCAGCTCGCGCAGACCGGCATGTAATGTCCGGTTCACTTCCGGTCCCTCATAGATCAATGCTGTATAAATTTCAATCAGGCTTGCGCCTGCTTTAATTTTGTCGTAAGCATCACGACTGCTGAAAATGCCGCCCGATCCGATAATCGGCAGCTTGCCATCTGTTTGGCGATACACTCGTCCGATGACCTCTGTAGAACGGTCACGCAGGGGCTTACCACTCAGCCCGCCCGTCTCACTCGCATTCCGATGCGTCAGGCCAGCCCTCGAAATTGTCGTATTCGTCGCGATGATACCGTCTACTCCACTGGCCGCAATCGCATCTGTCATATATTCCAGTTCCTCATCTGATACGTCCGGCGCAATTTTGACCAGTACAGACTTGGCTCCGCCATACTTCGTCGCCTGTACTCCCATCTCTGCTCGAACAGCTTCCAGCAGCGATTTGAGCTCACTGCCATGCTGGAGCTTTCGCAAATCCGGCGTATTCGGTGAACTGATATTCACTACAAAAAAATCCGCATACGGATACAGCGCAGAAATACACTTCTCATAATCCTTATGGGCATCCTCATTAGGCGTGTTTTTGTTTTTACCAATATTAACAGCGACCGGAACAGGCCGATGTTTTAGCGCAGCCAGACGTTTAGCCATGCTTTCCACACCCAGATTGTTAAAGCCCATCCGATTCACTAACGCCTCATCGGGAGGCAATCGGAACAAACGAGGTCGGTCATTGCCGGGCTGTCCCACAGGTGTCACCGTGCCTACTTCCATAAAACCAAACCCGATCGAGGAAAAGCCAGCAACTGCTTCCGCATTTTTATCCAATCCCGCAGCCAGTCCAATCGGGTTGGGAAAATGAAGGCCGAACAGATCAACCGCAAGATCCTCCGTTTCCTTGACTCCGTACATTCCCCGCAGCGTTGCTGCTCCACCGGGAAGCGCCCCAGCATACTTCAAGCCATCAATGACGACATGATGGGCCGTCTCTGGACTCATTTTGAAAAAAACAGGTTTCACAATCCTTCGATACAACACGATTCATCCACTCCGTTCTATGCCCTTGCGCAATCCTAAAAAAACATCTCTACAAAATAGTTTAGCTTTTTCCATACCAAAAAGAAAGTAATTTGCGGCGTGCAGTATCAGGAACAATTCGTTTGTCATGGAGACGTCATTGAAAATGTATAATCAAACCATTTACAATGGAGATAGTAAGACAGGGCTATAGCCCGTCAGAAAAGAGGGATTGCCGATATGAAGACCAAGCGCAAGCCGCCAAGTCTGCAAAAGAAAAAGGACGAGGTGAACAAGAAAGCGATTGTATGGACCGCCGTCAGTTTTGTTCTCCTCATCATTGTGATTGTTCTGGTCGTTGTTTTGGCACAGGCAGGAAATCGTTAAACTTCATGCAGGAATAGCATCTTAAGCTAATTTAGCCAGTGATAGGTTTTGCGGGGATTGGTCTGGTCGTGCTGCGGCTCAGTCGTAAATCGGGAGCCAGGCACAAGCACTTGACTAGGCAGTCCCCCGTTACCAATGATCACCTCTGTACCCGAAGGTACGAGAGCAAATAACTCCTCCACATCCTCTTTGCCCATGCGAACGCAGCCTAGCGACTCATTTTTACCAATGCTGTCCGACTCGTTGGTGCCGTGGATGGCATAATTCGTTGCAGACAGCTGCATACCGCGGCTGCCAAACTCACCGTTGGACTTACCGTTCGGATTTACGACTTTATCCGTAATCACAAACTTTCCTTCCGGAGTTCGATCTCCACCCAATCCGATAGGATAATTGCGGATCAGCACATTGCCACTCACCAATCCAAGCCTGTGTTTCGACTTGTCTACCACAATCCGCAGCGGCTGCCCCAGAAAAGGCCGTCCATACAGCGACGACGCCAGCAAAGGACTGCTTTCAGCCGACGAGCCAGCTTGTTGACTTGTTGCTCCTTTAGCCCTCTGTCCCTGTGAAGCAAGTAAATTACGCATAGGTGTAAAAGCCTTCTTCATTCCGTCTGCCGTACCGTACATCATATTATCCGGAAAGCTTCCGGTCAGCTCATCGAGACTTCGAGGAAGACGTTGATGCTGCGTACGAAAAGCACGCATGGAGCTATTCAGCACAGCCAGTTCTTCCTGTCCCACAGCCCAATTCAGACCTGCCTTTCGAAGCTTTTCACTGTCAGACGGCTTACAAGCACACGCTGCTGCGTCGTAAGACTGGACAGCCAAGCCTCCATTTCCTTTGTTTTGCAAGCTAAGCAGCGGCTGCATACGATCTCTCCAGAGCATCCAGGAACCGCTTTGCTCCATGCCCAGCACTGTGGTCTCGGCTGGTAGACGACTAGCCTTTGCCAACATATCTGCAAGTGCCGTTCCTGCTGAACTGCCTGTGCGCGCTTGGGCCGTAAACACGCCACCAGCACCAAGCCCACCGATCTGAGCCACTTCATCCGGGTCATAAGTCTGTACTCCTGCCACTTGGACATTGTCGGTTGCCACAGGCTCTGTTCCTGATGGAACGGATGCACTTTCCCTCGAATGGCCCGGCGAATTGGCTGAAGGCACCCATATCAGAAGAAGTACCATCAACGTAGTTAACAAATAACGCGTTCGAGCCGTTCTCCGCGTCTTCTCCTTTGACATCTGAACCAGTTTATCCTGATACTCCATCCATACGTCTGCCGGAATCTGTTTATGCTCGAAGGCTTCGAACACCTCCCCCGCGCGATTGAAGCAATAATTTGCTTTGCCCTCCTGACCACTGCTCTCATACTCTTTTCCGAGCAAATACCAAGCCATTTTATTATCAGGGTGCTTTTTTACATACGATTTAAGATGAGGCGAATGATTCATCGGATCCTCCTGATCGTGTAGTCTTGCCCTATTGTTTACTATGTATATCGGCCAAAATAGATCATATGGATAGCACATAAAAAAAACAGCACTGGCAGCACCTTTTCACCGTTATACGGCAAAGAGTGCTGTCGGTGCTGTGCCTATCCAAGTAGACTTAACCTTCTTTATTGAATGGCTCGTCTGCAACTTTAATAGAATCAGTAGGGCAACCGTCGCAAGCATCCTGCATATCATCAAACAGGTCGTCTGAAATTGCCTTGATTCCTTGGTTTCCATCTCCATCAAAGATCACTTCAGCCAAGCCCTCATCGTCATAATCATAAATGTCCGGTGCTGTAGCACCACAGGCTCCGCACGCAATGCATGTATCTTTTTCTACCCAAGTGTATTTAGCCATAACTCTCCTCTGCCTCCTATACAATCAAACAAACCAGCTTTTGCATTCTATTCACATATTAATACAAACAATAAATTATTACAAATTATTTTCATTGATCCTTTATGCAAAAAATACTTATAGCGTACACCTCCGCTGCTTCGTATAAACTCACCAAAAAGTTTACTCAGGCGTCTGGAGATTGTCTTTTTGCAGCGAAGTTCCGCGCAGCTTGGAGTTCCGAAGAAGTACCGAAGGGTCATCTCCAAGCATCCCGGCGGTCAGAACTGCATTTTCGCCAAACTTGTCCCGTAGCGCATCCATCGTTTTCAGCAGGCTTTCCTTTTTGGGCTGGTCCTTGTATTCAAAAAGATCCATTTGAACGGCTGCTTCTTCCTTCGGGACTAACTGCTGAAGCGTAATTCCCAGCAAACGCACAGGTTTGCCCTCTCCCCAATGCCGCCGATACAGCGCACAAGCTTCCTTATATATGTCCTCTGCACTTTCCGTAGGACTACTCCTTACCTGAGAACGCGTAAAGGTTTTCATCTCCGGCGTCCGAATGGTCAATTGAATACCTCCTGCCAGCATGCCATGCCGTCGAAGCCGACGGGCTACCTGATCGCTGATATTGAGAAGCACTCGTTGGGCTTCCTCCAGCTTCACCACATCCATGGGCAAGGTGGTGGTGTGTCCGATGGACTTGTTCGGCTCCCGCTCAATATTGACCGGAGAATGATTAATCCCGTTAGCAGCCAGCTTTAACCACGAGCCAGTCACGCCAAATACGCCGATCAACATATGCTCGTCTGCCTTGGCCAATTGGCCAATGGTGCGAATGTTCATTTGCCGAAGCTTGTCGGCTGTTTTTCGTCCCACACCAAACAATTGACCACAGGGAAGATTCCACAAAATATTGGGCACATCGCGCAAGCGCAAAACAGATATCCCACGTGGCTTTTTCAGGTCAGAGGCCATTTTGGCCAGCAACTTGTTGGGTGCCACACCGATGGAGCAGGGCAGTCCCAGTTCGTCCGCTACTCTGCGCTGAATTTCCCCCGCGATCTCCATAGGCGTTCCAAACTGCCTGGAACCTGTAATGTCCAGATAACATTCATCAATTGAAGTTGCCTCCAACATAGGCGTATACGAATAAGCAATGCTCATAAAAGCTTTGGAATAACGACGGTACAGGTGAAAATCAGGCTGAATCACAATAAGCTGCGGACAAATCCGCCGGGCTTGCTGGACGACCATCCCTGTTGAGATGCCCAATCGCCGGGCTTCATAGGAGCAGGTTACGATTACACCTCTGCGCAGCTCACTGCTGCCCGCGACGGCGGTAGGTAAACCCTCGTACTTCTCCGGTTCCTCCGCTGCATGAACAGAACAGTAAAATGCGTTCATATCGACATGCAGAATAACCCGCCCACCAATCGGATAATAAGCACTGACATCTCTCATGCTCAACCCTTCTTTTAACTATAAATTATAAAATGACTCTATGCCCTATTTTACATGAAATTAAAAGTTTTGCGGTCAAAAATGATATTTATATATTACATTTGAAGTCATAAGTTGATATAATCAAAAATCATACGAAACAAGGCAAGCTGACACCTTTGTATTTTCACGCGTTAAATGATTAAATAATCTGCTTAAAAAAGCAAAGCACTACCAATCTAATGCAATCTGCGAAGGAGGAGTCCTCATGTCCACCGCTATCTCTATCTTCGATACAACACTGCGCGACGGAACTCAAGGAGAAGGAATTAGCTTGTCTGCTGACGACAAATTGAAAATCGCCAAAAAACTCGATGATCTCGGTGTTCATTATATTGAAGGCGGGATTCCCGGGAGCAACAGCAAGGATATCGAATTTTTCAAACGAGTGCAGGAGTTGGGACTCAAGGCCAAGATTGTTGCCTTTGGCAGCACACGCCGTAAAGATAGCATAGCGGCACAGGATGCCAATTTGCAACGGATTCTGGAATCCGGCGCTCAAGCTGCTACTCTCGTCGGAAAATCATGGGATTTCCATGTACACACAGCCCTACAGACGACGCTAGAAGAAAATCTGTCCATGATTTACGACTCCATCGCCTTTTTAAAGCAAGGGGGCATGGAGGTTATTTTTGATGCCGAGCATTTTTTTGACGGATATAAAAATAATCCTGAATACGCACTTGCCGTTATGAAAAAAGCAGAAGAAGCAGGCGCAGATTGGCTCGTTATGTGCGATACTAACGGCGGTACCATGCCGCATGAAATACAGGAAATTGTCAACATACTGCAAAGCCAGCTGACAAGTTCACAGTTGGGCATTCACACACACAATGACTGCGAATTGGCTGTTGCCAATACACTGAGTGCAGTGCAGGCAGGCGCGAGACAAATTCAGGGTACGATTAACGGATACGGCGAGCGCTGTGGTAACGCTAATTTATGCTCCGTCATTCCAAATTTGCAGCTCAAGCTCGGCTACGATTGTTTGGACTCAGACAAACTAAAGCAGCTCCACAACACGGCCCGCTTTGTCAGCGAAGTCGCCAACGTGAATTTGCCTGTGAACCAGCCTTATGTCGGTAATGCTGCCTTTGCTCACAAGGGCGGTATCCACGTATCAGCTATTCTGCGCGACTCGCGAACCTATGAACACATCGCCCCCGAACTGGTGGGCAACAAGCAACGGGTGCTGGTCTCTGAACTAGCCGGACAAAGCAATGTTGTGTCCAAAGCTCAGGAGCTGGGTATTACCCTTGATCCGTCCAGCAATGAGGCACGTGGCGTCATCAGCCGCATTAAGGAGTTGGAGCATCAAGGCTACCAGTTTGAAGGAGCCGATGCTTCACTGGAGCTGCTCATTCGTGAAGCGGGCGGTGAAGTGAAGGAAATGTTCTCATTTGAGTCCTTCAAGGTGCTGGTTGAAAAAACAGCAGGGCGTGCGGTTGTATCCGAAGCATTCCTTAAGCTGAATGTTGCAGGTACAAGCGTTTATACTGCCGCCGAAGGCAACGGTCCGGTCAACGCACTTGATAACGCACTGCGTAAAGCTCTTTCTCAATATTTCCCGTCACTGCGCGATATGCATCTGGCTGACTACAAAGTACGTGTACTTGACGAAAAAGATGCCACCGCTGCCAAGGTACGTGTGCTCATTGAATCCAAAAATTACGAGGACGTCTGGAGTAACGTGGGCGTATCCGAAAATGTAATTGAAGCCAGTTGGGAAGCACTGGTGGACAGTTTCCGTTATGCGTTGCTGGAAGCACCATCTCCGAAAAATCAGCAGACCGACCTATCGCCCCAAGGACTGGTAAATCACTGATTTGATGAGTGCTTATTTTGTTAATAAGCGGTGTCTTTCGCGGTCTATTCGGCCCCCAAAGACACCGTCTTTTTTTGCAGCAACTCTATTTTTCGTTCCAGCTCTCCTTCGCTGAGCATGCCGATTATGATTTCACGTACCTGTCCATGACGGTCAACCATGATATGAGTTGGAAAAGCCGCACCCCCAAGCCGTTCAAACAGCGCCCCTTGCTCATCAAGCAAAACTGGAAATTGGAGCTTTAGGGAGCGGGAAAACTTTTGCACATCCTCCAACCGATCATAGCGTGTTACATTAATACCATATACGTCCACATCGTGCTTGTACTTGTTATATAGCTCATTCAGTACAGGTGCCTCCAAACGGCACGGATCACACCATGAGGCCCAGAAGCTGATTATCAGCGCTTTATTACGCTTGGCTCCTATATTGTAGGACTTGCCGTCCAAGCCTTTTAAAATTATGGCAGGAAGCGGTTGACCAGGCTGTATCTTTTGCATCACTTCTATAGTATCTAACTCTGTATTTGTCCCTTTGCCAGCTTCAAGCCTTTCTCCGTCCTCATTTTCCTCCTGAGTTTGCACATTTTTAGCCGGTATGCTTGCCGCATACGTATAAGTCATGTTTGTTTCTACTCCCCATAAAGCCACTCCTACCACCAGCATAACCATCAGGATTTTAATAAAAACAACTTTTTTCACAGTCCAATCACCCGGCCTTTCATCTGGATTACTCTCACCTTCTCCATATGGTGCCCCTTCTGCTCCCACCTCTAACCCTTCCAATCTATACAGATGCAAAAAAACAGCAAACCCACGAATGATCGCAGACTTGCTGTAATGTTGTTCTATATTGAAGCTTGGCTTAAATGAGCATACACATCTGCCAAATTGGTTACATTACGCTTCAGCATTTCCTGAACGTACGCCACCCACAGCTTTGCCGTCATTTTCGCGTCCTCTAAGGCATGATGCCGTCCCTGAATCCGTATGCCCTGATAGGTTAGCAATTCATCCAAACTATACGTTTGGTGCTGCTGCGGCTCCAGCCATTTGGCGAGCATCATCGTATCCAGAACACGATGGGTCAGCTGCACTTTAGATGTTTTCCATAGCGCAGCATTCAAAAAAGCCTTGTCGTGAGCGCTGGCATGCGCTACAAGCACCCGTCCTCCTACAAAGGACATAAAATCATGCAGCCCATCCATAAGCGGCAGAGCCTCATCTGTCATTTCCCGGGTAATCCCGGTAAGCTCCGTAATGTGCTCAGGAATTGCTGTACGTGGATTGACAAGCGTGTAAAACTGCTCTTTTTCCATAATCGTATCCCCGACCACCCTAATCGCACCGAACGATAAAATCTCATCTCCGTGCTGCGCTGAAAATCCCGTGGTTTCCAAATCAAAAACAACCGTCTCCAAACGCTCTAACGGGGTCCGCAATACTTCAGAGCGCCGTTGCTCCCGGGTCAAGGAACGGATAAAGGCCATCTGCTGAGCCGTAGGAGCTCCCATTACAGAAGCGATGGCTGATGGCACCCCTCCTCTGCGAAGAGCGCTCCAAAAGCCGCCTCCCTGCGTTGGCTCCTTCATGACCTTCTCCCTTCCGTAAACCGCAATTGTCTTTGCAGCGCACGATGCAGCCGCCGCACCGTTGAAAGCGCCTCACGCAGTTCATGCCAGCCCTTATCTTGCTTTAACGGTTTGACAGCAAGGTAGCCCTTGCTAAGCAAAAGCCCGTTCTTCTCCTGCACCGACGTAGCCATCCGAAGCTGAAGCGCGATCCGAAAGGCGCGCTCGCAAGCATCCAGCAAAGGAGACGGTGCTGCTTCCAGCAGCGCGAGCCGCCTGAGCCTTTTCAACGTAGAGGTCTCCTCCACCCCGTGCTGCAAAGCCCAAAACCGTACGGCATTTACCAACGGGATGTATAAACCGTATTTCACATCAAAATCGCCCGCGTGCTCCCCGAAGCGCTCGGTAACGATCTGACCCAAAATATTAAGTGTCGCTTTATGCCTTACCGTGTTCCTAAGTACCGCGGACGGCAAATCGGGATGCTTGCGCAGCAACGCATAAAAGCTTCGTTTCCATTCTGCTGACAATCGCCCATCTCCAGCGATATGCCTCATATCAGACGAGATAATCAGATACCGAATCGGCTCCCATGCAAAATCATCCGACCATGTTGTCAGCTGCTCCTGCCATTCAGACAATGTTTGTCGCCATAGCGGCTCTGAACACATCACTTTCCCTTCACATTTGGGATATCCCAAATATTCCAGCATTGCAGATATCCTCTGGCCGAACTCCATAAAATATGATTCTTTCCCGACAGATGCAGTGTCACTAATAATCATACCGTTATCTTGGTCACTCCATAGCGTCGACTCCGAGCGTCCCATGCTGCCAAAGGCTATAAATGCGTAAGGGACGGGAGGAGGGCCGAAGCCATCCTCAACCATCCCTTTTTCGCACATATGCACAGCTCTGGCTGCAATGCGGTCATGCATATCATTCGCCGTTTGTAACCAGTCTGATAACGGAGCGGAGGCTTGGGAAGCCAGCAGCCATTTTTGAGAATCGACCCTGGCCTGCCTTAGCGATTCAGGCGTATCTGCATGATCAATCGCTTCGGCTGAACTCACCCAAGGTGCCGTATTTTGCAGTTCCATACTTCCATCTCCTCCGCTCATCCTTACTGGCTCTTTATATTTTACATATTAGCTTACAGTCCCAGAACGCTTCTCAGCCTCGGCAACCAGTTTCATTTGCTCAGGATAGCCGTACGTACCATGCTCGCTGATATCCAGCCCCATCGTTTCTTCTTCTTCCGTAACTCGAATTCCCATAATGGCTTTCATCGCACCCAGAATAATGAAGGAAATGACGAATACGAAAGCAAATGTCCCTACCAGTCCAAGCAACTGTACTCCCAATTGCGTAAATCCGCCACCATAGAACAGCCCGGCTTGACCAACACCTGTTATTTTCACCAGCTCAGGAGTAGCGAACAATCCTGTGGATATCGCACCCCACATCCCTGCAATACCATGGACGGAAAATGCATATACCGGATCATCTACTCTTGCACGCTCAAACCATTGTGCTGTGAAGAAGGTAATAATCCCTGCTACCGCACCGATGACCAGAGCCGCCCAAGGAGCTACAAATGCGCACGCCCCTGTTATTGCGACCAAAGCCGCCAGTACACCGTTCAGCATGGACGGAATATCCGCTTTTCCATAGACCATCCAGGATACCAGTAGAGCAAATACTCCACCTGCCGCCGCAGCAAGATTCGTGGTTACCGCCACATACCCGAAGAAACCGTCATTCATGGCCGATACAGCACTACCCGGATTAAATCCGAACCAGCCAAACCAGAGAATAATAACACCCAGTATGGAATACACCTGATTATGTCCAGGAATAATATTCGGCTTACCGTCTTTATTGAACTTGCCCAAACGCGGTTTCAGCAGCAGTGTAGCGACAAGTGCCGCCGTAGCGCCCGTCAGATGGACTACCGTCGAGCCGGCATAATCCTGCATGCCCAGCTTGCCAAGCCATCCGCCTCCCCAGACCCAGTGAGCTACAACCGGATAGATCACGATGGAGAACAAAATACCGAAAATGATGTATACACTTAACTTTGCACGCTCTGCCATTCCCCCACATGCGATAGAAAGAGATACAGCAGCAAAAGCAAAGTGGAACAAAAACATGATTGTAATGGGAACATCCAGACCTGAAAGGGAGTCAAACGATACAGCAGCATCCGTGCCGCTCATGAAAAATCCCGTCAGCCCCATAAATCCGTTGCCGCCATCGTTACCGAAGCCTAGTCCGAACCCGAGAGCCCAGAATGACAATGCAGCAACGCCCGTGGTGAGTATCGTTTTACCAGCGACATGACCCGCATTCTTCATTCGTGTGGAGCCAGCCTCCAGCAATGCAAATCCCGCCTGCATGAAAAACACAAGAATAAATGCCAAGAAGGTAAACGCTGTGTTTAATCCAGCTTGAAGCTGAATATTTGTCGGACCATCAGCAGCGAATGCCCCCACCGGAAAAGCCAGTACCGTCAGCATGGACAGTAATGCAACAAACCACTTTTTTCTCATGAAGCCCACTCCCTCGAATGTTAAGTTTCTTTACATTTCGTGAAATTCTTATTGTCATTATAATCAGAATACATGAAATTTGACAAGATTTTTTTTATTAACTTAAAAAAAAAATCAATATCGAACTTCACATGTTATGTTTACTAACTATTAAAGTAGCTTGTATCATACCCTAAAAAAGCATGACGTTTGACTGTACGGTTGGGAATCATGTAAAATATTTTTATAAGCACTCTGTTTGCAGATGCGTAATATGGAAGGCTGAATGAAGAGCGCGAGGTGAGGACAGATGGGGATATGAAGCTATTTCGAATTGGCGAGCTAGCCAAGACGGCTGGTGTCAGCGAACGGACCATTGATTATTATACGAAGCTTGGTTTGATCACACCTGAAGAACGATCTTTGAAAAATTATCGGCTATACAATGATGAAACTTTAAAAAGACTTGAACGTATTAACCAAATGAAACAAGAGAAGTATAGCCTCGAGGAAATCAAACAGACCTTAATGAAGTGGAATTCAGTTTCAGGCGAAGAGCATGTCACCGACAAGCTGACAAGTCTGGAGATGCACATGCAGCGCTTGGAGCGCGAAGTCAATGAGCTACAACCTCTTTTGGGGCAGCTCAAGCCCGTTCAAGCGCGTAAGCTGCTTACAGGTCTACTACCGCAAAGCGCCGCTTGTATCGAAGCTCTAAAGTATTTGCTGGAGCATAGCTCCATGATGTAGATTCCCGGGCTGTATGATGAAATAATAATGGAGGGTTGCTTTATGATGGGAATGTATATATTGATTATTCTTGCGTTCGGCTTATCCTTATGGGCGCAATTTCGCGTGAAAGGTACGTTTAACAAATGGTCTAATGTGCCCAACGAAAACGGCATGACAGGCTACGATGCCGCCCGGCACATGCTGGATCGCAACGGTTTGCATGATGTGCCCATTGAACCTGTGCCCGGTGCGTTATCTGACCACTATGATCCGATGCAACGAATAGTACGCTTGTCCGAGCCTGTGTATTATGAAAAATCTATTTCCGCAGTTGCTGTGGCTTGTCATGAGGTTGGTCATGCGATTCAGCATAAAGAGCATTATCCTATGCTCGCACTACGTCACCGGATTTTCCCGGTTGTCAATTTTGCATCCGGTATTGCACCGTTTCTGCTGATTGCCGGGTTCCTGTTCAGCTACACTAACCTGATCGGCATAGGCATTATCTTTTTCTCAGCTACTGTCGCCTTTCAATTAATCACATTGCCAGTCGAATTTAATGCTTCCAACCGAGCCCGTGAAATTATGGTGTCCGAAGGATTTATCCGCAGTGATGAAGAACGAGGTGTAGCTAAAGTATTGAATGCTGCTGCATTAACATACGTGGCCGCTGCCCTCGTTTCCTTGCTGGAGCTGATTCGCTTGATCGGCATCTTCAACAGCCGTGACTAATCGCTTTTGTAGCAAAAAAGGTTGTTCCTCCGCCATGATGATGGTAGAGGAACAACCTTTTTATGTTCTATCCAATTCTCTATACTCACCTGTCCGTCAGTCCGCTTTAACACTTCCATCCGTCACAGTGCCACTACCTTGAAGTCCAAAATATTGCAACAAAAAAGTGCGGAACGATTTGGCAACCAACGGAAGCTTGTCATCTCTGCGGTGAATTAAGCCAATGGTTCGCGTCACCTCGGGATCAACAATCGACACTCTCGCGGGTTGGAGCGGATTGGTTTGGAACAACGCCATCTCCGGCAAAAGGCTGACCCCCATGCCTGCGGCAACTAATCCACGGATCGTATCCGTCTCCTCGCCTTCAAAAGCGATGTCCGGCGTAAATCCGGCCTCTAGACAAGCCTGCCAGACAATCGGACGCAAGGAGTAACCATCTCTGAACAGAATGAACTTTTCTCCTTTAAGCTGATCCAGCGTGATGTGCCCGGCTGAAGCCAAAGGATGGTTAGGGGGCAGGACCGCAAACAGTTCCTCAGTAAGCACCACATCTCCCTCGACATGGTCATGACGATCTGGAAAAGGGGATACAAAAGCCAAATCCACCTCACCCGCTAACACATCACGGATCAAGCTCGGATACATTCCCTGTTTAAATCTGAATTTAACATTTGGATACCGTTTACGAAATTCAGCTACAACCGTAGGAATAAGATGAATGCCCAAACTGTGCGGGAAGCCTATACGAATTTCTCCACCCTCCGGGTCTAAAAACTCATGGACCTCCAGAACAGCCCGCTCCAAATCCTTTATAATCGTTTCAACCCGCTTGCAAAATAACTGTCCCACCGGTGTAAGCTGCAAGTTGCGGCCCTTTTGCATAAAAAGATTCACACCCAGCTCCTCTTCAAGCTGATGAATTTGCCGACTGACCGCAGATTGCGCCACATGCAGCTCCTCGGCCGCCTGAGTGACATGTTCCTTTTGCGCTACCTTCATAAAGTATTGCAACTGTCGTAGTTCCACTCCGTTATTCGCTCCAATCTGTTTTTCAACATCAGGAAGAAGAGGTTAGGTGAACCTCTCCCTCTTTTTTGCTGTGCTGACTTACGATAAAGCCGTCTTTAGTGACGTTTACGTTGGCCAGTCAATCTGATCATCAATCCATACAGGAAAAACCCGCTGAGCAGTCCTCCAAAATGGGCGGTCCAGTTAATGTTCGCCACAGCAAACGAAAACAGGATGCCAAAGCCGAGCAGCGTGTACAGTGTTTTGCGCGAAGCCTCATCCATAAGTGTCCGCTGGAACAGGGCAACGTACAGAAATGCACCGTAGATGCCATATATCGCTCCTGAGGCCCCTACAGAGACCGTAGTTTCCGCTACCATGTTGTAATGCGCAATAGACATTACGTTTCCTACAATGCCTGTAGCAAGGTACAACAGTACGTATCGAAAGGACCCTAGCAGACGTTCCAGCGGCGGAGCAAATACGAGAATCGCAAAGGAATTAAATAAAAGATGATCAAACCCCGCATGTAAAAACATAGCTGACACATACCGCCATAACTGGTCGGTAAAGGGCTCCTCATTGATCAAGGCTCCATACCGAATCAGTGTTAAACTATTTTCCGATCCACCATGAACAGTCAGCACAATAAACATCACGATATTGATAAGCAGGATCAAACAGGTTACCGGGTAAAAACGCAAATAACTCTTCCAGTTCTCATAACGTAAAAAAATCAAGGCAATCCTTCCTTCATGGGTGTCTCCACCTTATTCAAATTGGACAATGTCTTTTATAAAAGATTATAATAGATTTCGGCACCGATAACCAATGCTAAAAACCAAGGAGGCTATTACATATGGCACAAGAACGTAAAGAAGTTGCTACTTTTAAAGGCAATCCTTTGACTCTCGTGGGTCCTGAACTGAAAGTTGGAGATCAGGCACCTGATTTTAAATTGCAAAAAAATCTGCTGGAAGCTGCTACGCTTCAAGACTTTGCAGGTAAAGTCAAGCTAATCAGCGTTGTTCCTTCTCTTGATACAGGCGTGTGTGACGCACAAACCCGTCGTTTTAATCAAGAAGCGGATTCTCTTGGGGATCAAGTCGTGATACTGACTGTCAGCGTGGATCTGCCGTTCGCCCAAGCTCGTTGGTGTGGTGCTGCGGGCATTGACCGTGTATTGACACTATCTGATTACAAGGACCATTCCTTTGGAGATGCCTATGGGGTGTTCATTAAGGAATTCCACCTGGATCATCGCGCTATTTTCGTTATTGATCAAAACGATAAAATCGCTTATGTAGAATACTTGAGCGAAATGTCTGAGCATCCTGACTATGAGCAAGCGATTACAGCGGTGAAGAAGCTCGTTTAATTCATGCCACTTACGTTGATTCGAATATTAAAAAAGCGAGTGAAGGGCTGCCTTCCTCGCTTTTTTACGTTATCTGTCACTTTGCTGCCCACATGTCTGCAATCACTGTACAACCTTATGAGTGGACAGTTTCTTGTCAATCACAGCGAACAACTGCAAGATAATGCGATAATTTGCACCCATGTCCCCCAGCGATCCACGTGAAGCGGAATAAATATCCACAGCGCTCCGAACTGGCGAAACGGACAATATAGAAACGGTAATATCCACCGTTCTGCCGAATGCTGTTCGCTTCTCAAGCGTAATCTCACCTACGGATGGTACTTCATGCAACACCTTGTAGCCAGGAATCTTTTTTAAAACGGACGATACCTCCTCCCAGGCCTTGTCTCTCGATAAGCTATAATAGCGCGTCTTCAATTGGGGGTCTTTGACCCGGTCGCTTGTACCTTCTTGGCTGCGCACAATCCCTACCAGAGTCCTCTTCAACGACAAGACATTTCCTCCTTCATGATAATCGTTGCTGAATACAGCACATTGATTTCCCTTTGCTGCAAGCGCTTTTATAAAAAAGTTAAAACAACAAAGTAAACCCGATCATACCTGCGGTATGCGATTGAGTACCTTATTTCTTATTTTAGCATTGTTACATACAAAAAACACCCTGTTTCTGCACGGAGCAGTATCAGGGTGTGTTGATTACATTATAGAGTACCCGCCGATGCCGTCCGACCATAGCGTCTTCTGAACCTGCTTTAGCAGGTGGGTGACCGCAGGACAAACTTTTGAAGTCCCCTTGTCAGAATTGACAGGGCTTTTCAGCTGTCCACCCGTATTGATCTCCCTAGACATTGTCATTGGTTCAAAACAACAAATGACCGTAACGTGCATCGCAGGATGTGACCTTATTATAGCGCTTCTCACTTGGAAAGTAAATGCTAGGAGAAATCTGTTTTATTTTTGGAGGTTATCACTTTTTTTGTCTTCCGTGCTTGCTGCCTCTTCGTCTTTCTGTTTCATCTTTTCCATCTGATCCTGCATTTTGAGGAACGTTCCATAAAAATTAAAGAAAGCGAACCAGGCTACCACACTACCAATGAAGAACAAGAACAGCACAGGGTATTTGACCCCAATAAAGATAACAACCGCGCTGCCGAGCATGGTAGAAAATACACGGAACGGTCGAATGAGCGTCAGCAAGACCGCATTTTTGATCAGTTGTCCGATGGACATATGATAATGAGCAACCATCGAGAAAAAGTTAAACATGGATACGAGCAAAATAATGATGAGAATAAGCATGATAATGCCTACAATTTGCAAATTGCTGAGTTGTGTCATATACACGGTATAATCCACATACATAATGACAAACAGCAGCGTGTAAAAGATGCCTCCGATCAGGCTCTGCTTGTAGTTTTCCTTGTATCCTTTAAAAAAGGTACGAAACACACTTGAATCCGTATCGCCCATTACCCATTTACGAACGACGCTAAACATGGCCGTTGTAGCCGGGAATAAAGTAAGCGGTGCCAAAACAGCCATCGCCCAATTCATTTGTAAAGATTCATTAACCAAGTTCTGATTCATCACAAGTAGTTTGAGTATGAGACAGAACATAAAAGGCGACGAGCATAACACCCATAACAAATTGGTAGCCGCCAGTCTGGTAATCCATTCAGTCAGGCGATAAATACCACCCATAGCTCCTTTAAACTCCAACGTTAATCTCTCCCTCCGCAAGCCTTGGCAGTTCCACGGCTCATGTTGCTGTGCCTGTATTCCGGCTGTGACTATATCATACCGTATTTCATCCCCAATACGCCAGTGAAATCAATACTTCAGCCGTCGATGCAGATTGCTAAGAATTTTATACTTTTTGATCATATAACAAAAAACCGAAGCGAGAATCACTTCGGCTTTCCTGTTATTTCAAATCTTATTCAGAAGAGGAATCTTCGCGTCTTGCAGGACGACGAGTTTCTCCGCTACTGCTTGGACGTGGTCTGCGATCTCCGCTATTGCGGCTCGCGGAATCACGGTTGTAGCTACCGCCTTCTTTACTGCCACGGTTGTAGCCACCATATCCGCCTTTGCTGCCACTACCACTGCCGCCAGTACGGTTGGAGTTATAACCACCGTTACTACGTCCGCTGTAGTTAGACGGCTTGCGTCCGCCGGAACGAACATCCGGTTTACGACGTTTTGCACGAATTGGATCTTCCGGAGTCAGTTCAACAGACGCTTCTCTCTTCTCGCCAGTCATCAGCTTCAGAGCTGCGGAGAGAAGTTGTACGGAGTCATACTGCTCCAGCATTTGAATAGCCAAACCTTTGTATTCGTTCAGCTCACCGCTTTCTACAGCCTCCAGGAGACGTTCTGCGATGATGCGTTGTTTGCCTTCCAAAGCTTCAGCCAAGGTTGGAAGCGGCTTACGCGCAATACGGTGACGAGTTACACGTTCAATGAAATGCAGATGATCAATTTCACGAGGCGTTACGAAAGACCATGCTTCCCCTTCTTTACCAGCACGTCCAGTACGTCCAATACGGTGAACATAACTTTCCGGATCTTGTGGAAGGTCAAAGTTCACAACGTGAGTTACACCTGAAACGTCCAAACCGCGGGCAGCTACATCAGTTGCTACGAGCACGTCAATGCTTCCATCGCGGAATTTGCGCATTACAGCATCACGTTGGTTCTGAGACAAGTCACCATGCAAACCATCGGCAGAATATCCACGTTTTTGCAGAGCTTCAGCCAGCTCGTCTACCCGACGCTTGGTGCGACCAAATACGATAGCTAGTTCTGGAGATTCCATGTCGATCAAACGGCTCAAAGCTTCGAATTTTTGACGTTCAGGAACTTCAATGTAGGCCTGATCAATCAGTGGAGCACTAACTTGTTTAGGGATAACTGAAACATGCTCAGGGTTTTTAAGGAATTGTTCAGCCAGTCTTTTGATATTAGGAGGCATCGTAGCCGAGAAAAGCATCGTTTGACGCTCGTCTGGAACCTGCTTCAGAATGGATTGGATATCTTCCATAAAGCCCATATCCAACATTTCATCCGCTTCATCCAAAACGACGGTGTTCACGTCTTCCAGCTTGATGGTTTTGCGGTTAATATGGTCGAGCAAGCGACCTGGTGTACCAATGATAATTTGAGGTTTCTTTTTCAAAGCGCGAATCTGGCGCACGATATCTTGTCCGCCATAGATCGGCAGGGTACGAAGGCCTTTGAAACGGGACAGCTTTTCGATTTCTTCAGCTACCTGAATGGCAAGCTCACGTGTAGGAGCCATAATCAGCGCTCTGATTTTGTCGTCGTTTTTAGAGATTTTGCTGATCAACGGAATACCAAAAGCTGCGGTTTTACCTGTACCTGTTTGGGCTTGGCCAATCATATCTCTTCCTTGCAACGCAAGAGGAATGGATTGGGATTGAATCGGCGTCGCTTCTTCAAAACCAAGCTCTGTAATCGCCTCAAGTACTTTCGGTTCAAGATTAAATTCTGCAAATGTCGTCAAATTTATTCAAACTCCTTCATAATGGTGGATGTGGTGGACAATCCACAATGTTGTCTGTATTCTTAAGTAGCGATATTATTGTATAGGTTTTCCCAATACAGTAACAGTTTATTTAGACCTATAACTGCATCTTTCTGTATAAACTCGGGTAACCTTATCCGATACATCTTAAACGAATTTATCCTTTTTAAAACAGTTTAAATTTTAAGTGTTTCTCTGGACAGAAGGTCCCTACTCAAGAATATCCACATCGCATTATAACACAAAACAATTCATGAATACCAGCAAGTTGCTTTCCGTATATATTAAATGAGGTGAAAAACGTTGTTAAGAATAGTGTTAAACTGTTTTGTTGTCATTTTGGGAGCCGCTGCTATAGCAAGCGGTTTTAATCTGTTTCTCGTGCCCCACCACCTGTTGAGCGGTGGAGTAGCAGGGCTTTCCATGTTAATCGGCTACTTTTCAAAATTCGATATCAGTGTGATGTACTTTGTCCTGAACATCCCAATGCTTATTGCTGGCTGGTTTATTTTAGGCAAACGATTTATTAGTATGAGCATTTTGTCTGTTATCGCCACAACATGGATTTTGGCCTGGATTCCGGTGCAACCTCTCGTTAAAGATCCGCTGCTTGCCTCCGTTTTTGGTGGAGTGCTGATTGGCGTTGGAGCAGGGATCTCCTTTCGGGTGGGAGGGTCTACTGGCGGTTTTGACATTATCGGCTCCATCGTCACCCGTTACCGTGATTTCCCTGTAGGGACTGTGCTCGTCGGTTTGAATGGGCTGGTTATTCTGGCAGCGGGATATTTGAACCAGGACTGGAATATTGCCCTTGTGTCCATGTTATCCATTTTCGTGACCGGCAAGGTTTTGGATCAGATTTATGTGAGTCACACCAAAATAACCGTTTACATCATTACTGGGCATACCGAGAAACTGCTCAGCCGAATGCTGACGACGCCACGTGGAGTCAGTAAAATTAAAATTGAAGGTGCATTTTCTCATACCGAAAAGGATATGCTGATGACAGTTACAACACGCTACGAGCTGGCAGAACTGAAACGCATTATTAAGCAAGTGGACCCCTCTGCTTTCGTTAATATCGTGGAAACAGTAGGAGTCATGGGCTCTTTCCGCCGAAGATAAGCATGAACCCAAGTGTCAAAATGTCATTTCTGTGGTACACTATACGTGCGCTGTTCCCATATTATATAAAGACCAGCTTTACCTGCTATTTCACAGGCAATTTGCTTTTCCGATTCGTACCGAATGATTCTTATGGAATGATTCCGAGCAGGAAAGGGTGATTTTTGTGGAAATGGAAACGGTAAAACTGTCCGACATTGTCTTGAGATGGTATCCAGAAATGCTCCCGTTTCTCAAAAAGAATGAGCTGGACTCGATGATTGTACTTCGGGACGGGATGGCCATTCTCAAGCCCACGGATGCGCTCGAAATTATTCAGTACAGTATTTGTGAGCATCAGGACAATATGTATCTTCATTAAGTATCTCCATTAAATCTCTCCACCAAGTGCCGCTTCTTCCGGTTGTAATTCGCAACCACGAAGAAAGCGGCCTTATTTATGCCATTTTACGGATTCAATAAACACGGGTTGGGTTAATCATGTAAGACTATGCCTGATGATTCCAGTATTGGTTAAAGCGACATACATAAGGAAGAGAGTTAGGGCATTTATGTCACAGCTTATAGCGCAGGCGGTTCGCGTATGACCGAGCTGCTTGAACTGCTAGACAAAACAGAGCTCAATTCTATGGTTATTGATATTAAGGATGATGCAGGTTACATCACTTATCCAACGACCAATCCCGCGCTGTTGAAATTGGGTAAGCCGCAAAAATTTATTGGAGATATCTTCAGTTTGATGGAGCGATTGAAAAAGCATAACGTTTACCCGATTGCCCGTATTGTTGTATTTAAAGATACAGTATTAGCCAACAAGAATCCCGACATGTCCTTCCGTAATCCTGACGGCTCTGTCTGGAAAAACGGCAAGGGTGATGGCTTCGTTAATCCCTACAATAAAGAGGTTTGGGATTATAATATTGCTATTGCCAGGGAGGCAGCAAAGCTGGGCTTCAAGGAAATTCAGTTTGATTATGTACGTTTCCCTGAAGGCTTTGAGAAAAGAGCCGACAAGCTGAAATATACCAAATCCAGTCAATCACGTGTAGAAGCAGTCGCTGAGTTTGTGCAATATGCCCATAAAGAGCTTGCTCCACTGGGTGTGAGGGTATCCGTAGATATTTTCGGGTATGTCGCATCCGTTCCCGCTGCGGAAGGAATCGGACAGGATTTCGCCAAAATTTCCGAAAACGTGGATGTCATTTCTCCTATTATCTATCCAAGTCACTATACAACAGGCTGGTTTGGTGTAAAGGACCCTGACAAAAATCCGTACCAGACCATTAAGGGTTCGATGGCGGATACGCACAAAAAGCTTGACCCGACAGGTAAGCTGAAACCGATCATTCGTCCATGGATTCAGGGTTTTACCGCAAGTTGGTTGGGAAGCGGTCATTATGCCAAATATGGTAAAACCCAGGTCGAGGAACAAATTCGAGCGCTCAAGGACATGAAAGTGGATGAATATTTACTCTGGAATGCTACAAATCGCTATACGAGCGGAGTAACGTACAAATAATCCATGTATCCCGGTCTTATATTACTTTTAAGGAATACACTAAATCATTTAGAGATTTCCAAGGCTGCCCCATTCGTTCATTATGGGTGCAGTCTTTTTTGTTGCTGTTCAAATGCTGCCGCATCCCTTACAATAAATACTTGACATGTTATGATATATACGTTTGATAACTCCAAGTAAGTGAGGACATGAAAATGCATTTGACTCTAACTAACAGTCAGAAATGGAAGCAGCTTTTTAACATTTTGCTCCCTATTCTGGTAACACAGCTTGCACTATCTGCGATGACTTTTTTTGATACTAATATGTCAGGACACTTTTCTTCTGCCGATTTGGCTGGTGTGGCCATCGGAGTGAGTCTGTGGGTACCCGTGCAAACAGGTCTCAACGGAATACTTATGGCCATCACCCCTATTGTATCGCAGTTGGTTGGAGCACAGCGCAAGGACAAGGTTTCTTACTATGTCATTCAGGCGCTGTGGCTCTCACTCACTCTATCTATGATTGTTCTGATTGCAGGTATTTTTCTCGTTAAGCCCATTCTTCATGGAATGAATCTGGAGTTGAGGGTTCATAACGTGGCCTTGTACTACCTTTGTGCGATGGCCTTCGGCATTGCCCCGCTCTTTGCCTATACGGTCCTTCGGAGCTTTATGGATGCACTAGGACAAACTCGGTTTACAATGACCATCACACTGATGTCGTTGCCTATCAATGTCTTGTTGAATTACTTACTTATCTATGGAAACTGGGGTTTTCCCCGTCTGGGTGGTGTGGGCTCTGGAGTAGCAACTGCCGCCACATACTGGATTGTTATGCTTGTCACTGGCATCATCGCACATCGGGGAAGGATATTTGCCGAATATGGGGTTTTCAGCAAGATATACGGCATCGCTGCTAGCGCTTGGAAAGAGCTTATCAAGATCGGCGTACCCATCGGCTTTGCGATCTTTTTCGAGACCGCTGTCTTCGCAGCTGTTACCCTCTTCATGAGCAGTTATAATACGCCTACAATTGCGGCTCATCAGGCCGCTATGAACTTTGCGACAACGCTGTATATGATTCCACTCAGTATTTGTATGGCGCTCACGATTCTAGTGGGGTATGAGGCAGGGGCAGGACGATCGCGGGATGCAAAAATATACAGCGTAATGGGGATCAGCTGTGCAATTGGTCTGTCATTGATCACGGCTGTTGTGCTTGTGATCTGGAGCGAACAAGTAGCGCAGCTGTACTCCACCGATCCACAGGTTATTCTGCTAACGCAACATTTCCTGCTCTATGCGATTTTCTTTCAAATATCCGACGCTATAGCTACACCTACTCAAGGAGCACTGCGTGGATATAAGGATGTCAATTCGGCCTTTCTGATTACGTTTCTGGCCTATTGGGTTATCGGACTTCCTATAGGATATATTATCGCACGTTGGACATCATTTGGTCCCTACGGCTACTGGATTGGCTTGATTACAGGTTTGGCCGCGGGAGCAGTGGCACTTCTCCTCCGCCTGCTGGCTGTACAACGACGTTTTACTGAAAAAAAACGACACGCAGAGGCTGTTTAGCCTTTGCGTGTATCAGCGTGTCTCCATGACATAGGCAGTACCCGAAGTTATTCTTTTTTTCTCCACAATAGCGACTTCGTTCAGTTTCGGAGGATACAGAAAATGTCTCTCCACATGCTGATCCACAGCCTGAAATGCCTGCTCCTCATTTTCCGCAACGAGAATAACAGTTAAGGCTCCTTCCGAGCTGTCTACTTCGATTTTGAACAAATACATGGTTTATTTCCTCCAGATCTGCTTTAAATGTTAAAAAATAAGCGGATGACAGGGGTCATCCGCATGAGTTTAAGAATTCCTAGATGTGAACCAATTTGTTACATAAAACGGCTATTCATTACTGGGACAACCGCAAAGCCAGCTCGTAAAGCTCCATGTTGAATTCTTTTTTCGTATTTACGACCTTGTCAATATCAGTGGCTACCAGCTTGCCATCAATCGTTCCGCAAGCCTTGTCCGATATACCCTCAATCAATTGACGAACAGCAAAGTCACCCAAACGGCTTGCCAGATTACGGTCAAATGCGGTTGGTGTGCCTCCACGTTGAATGTGTCCAAGCACCGTTACACGCGGCTCATAATCCGGACAGTTTTCCTGGATTACCTGTGCTACGGTTTCACCTTTGCCTGCGCCTTCAGCAACGATAATGATACTGTGGCGTTTGCCGTGCTTAAAGTTTTGCTTCATCCGATCAGATACTTCATTCAGGTCAAACTCTACCTCGGGTACCAAAATCGTTTCCGCACCGGAAGCCAGACCTGCATGCAAAGCAATATCGCCGCAATGACGTCCCATAACTTCTACGATAGAAGAACGCTCGTGCGATGACATGGTATCACGTAGCTTGTTGATGGCGTCCACTACGATACTAACCGCCGTATCAAAACCGATCGTATAGTCAGTGAAGGAAATGTCATTGTCAATCGTACCTGGAAGACACATTGTTTTAATTCCTTGCTTGGTCAGTTTGTTAGCCCCTTGATAGGAACCGTCGCCACCGATCACGACTACGCCATCAATTCCACGGTTACGCAAAATTTGTGCGCCTTTTTTCTGCCCTTCTTCAGTCGTAAATTCCTTGCATCTTGCAGATTGAAGTACAGTACCCCCACGTTGGATAATATCTCCGACACTTCTCAAATCCATCGGGAAAATATCATCATTCAGCAGGCCCTGATATCCGCGCTGAACCCCGAATACTTCAAGTCCAAAATACAAGCCGCTGCGCACAACGGCGCGAACTGCGGCGTTCATCCCCTGTGAATCTCCACCACTCGTTAATACTGCGATTTTCTTAACTGCTGTCATGATTTATGACCTCCTCAAAATGTTCATAAAAGCCTTCTTATCCATCGACTGTTTAATAAGAAAAACAAACGCATAAGCGGACTGTTTTTCATTAAACGTTTCGAAACCGCGCGCACTTCCTGCTGCTCGCTAACTTTGGGGTCGGATAAATATAACGCCAGCAATCCCTCGATAATCATCCGGTGAAAGGAGCTGGCAGGGACATCTGCAATATCAACCCGCGCCCGATTCACAACGTAGGCGATCCGGTCCAGCATCATGTCGGTATCTTCATAGTAATTGCAGAAGTTAAGATCTCCGCCCTTCCGGTCTTCGTCTTGATCGATTAGATAATCCAGCAAAATATGAAGACTGCACACATGTGGAAAATACGATGCATGTATTGAGGCAGCCCCCGCATCCGTGAGATGCCGGTCGCTGGCAGCAAGAAACAGCATAAAGACCCCCAGGGTTGAACCGGTAGCCGCAGCAAATTCGTTCCAGCGCAGCTCCGGTGTACGGCCCTTATGAACCGACCACCAATCCAATAGCGCTTGTTCGCGCAATTCGGGTTTAATATGCTTGTAAACTTGCAAATCCGTGTATAATCCCGCCAGATCCTGAACGTAAGGCATTGCCGCCTCATACCCCGGAAGCCTGCTTACACAAGACTGACAGGTTGTCACCAGCCCGGTCAAATAACCGCCATCCTCCTGCTCACGACGCAAAGCGTAATAATTCACTGGCTTGGCTGCTGGGTTGATCGCATCTAGCATAGACTGATGCAACAGCCTGAAATCATCCGGGTCCATGGACGTGCTGCGATCACACAGGTTGTCCAGATAATCGCTAATCGTCTGGTACGCCACAATAAGCGGAATTAACGTCTGCCGGGCAGACATATTCCCTGCGGCATAAACCGCCCCGCCTACACAGTGAAACGTCTTTTCCGCTATGCTTGCAAGTGCCTGACTTCTCAGCTCGGGATCCGGAATCTGTTTAGCCTTGTGTTTCCAATTTCCCAATTCCTGCTTCGTTTCGGGGAGAATGTGCTTGTACATTCGGCTCATTAGACCTATGGGGCCTCTCGGAACTTGATAACGTCCTTGCTCAACATAACTCAAATGACGGTGCCTCCACATTGTTGTCTACGTAATTATACCTATCCAAACCATACTCATTATAATATGATCGTCCTTTTAGCACAAATGAACAACCTCACTTTTTCTTTAATATTTAAGAAAAATGAGCCATTTTCAAAAAAAATCTTTATACCTGTCATGACCACATACACAAAAATTGAAATTAAACAAAATTTACCCTGATAAAATTTTTATTTCAAAATAGGTTAAAAGCCCTGCCTATCCCTCATCCTCTACTGGCTTTAAGCCTTGAAAGGCATCCCAGTTCCAATATCCCGTATCCGTTAATCAAATTCATCAACGCAATTGCACTGGAGGAGACAGCACTCTTCTGTTTTCATTACGGTATAATACCCTATTCCAGCTCAGCTTTCTCATATCATAAACTTTTTTTTGCAAAAAAGCGCAGTCCCTTAAATTACAAGGAACTGCGCTCTAAATTCATCGTTTAACCGTAATATATAAGACATCCGCATGAGCGGAACATTTCTTACTATTCAGTTACACTTACAGTTTATTTACGTTAGCTGCTTGGGGTCCACGGTTACCTTCAGTGATTTCGAATTCAACCGCTTGACCTTCTTCCAAAGTCTTGAAGCCGTCGCCCTGGATTGCGGAGAAATGTACGAATACGTCCTCGCCACCATCCACTTGGATGAAGCCATAACCTTTTTCTGCGTTAAACCATTTTACTGTACCTTTCAAGTGAACAACCTCCTAAAAATACCGCCATATATGGCGAATATCCATATTATACTTCATGCTTTTTCACAATGCAATTGATGTTTTGAGGGCTTTTGCAGGCTGGAATGATTTGCTTTTGCGGCGGAAACTGCGGTATCATGAACCAAAACATCTTTAAAATCGGAGACATGCATATGATGAAAAAACACGAAATATACAAAAAAGACAATTGGAACATGATGACTGTCGAGGTGCAGGGCCGTTACATCGTTTTACGGGAAATATCCGATGACTGGGGCGAAGAAGCCCACACGTTTTTGAGCCGTCCGGCACTGATGCATTGGGCTCAAAATCGGTTTCCCAAGCAGTCCTTTCAAGATAACGAGGAAGAGTGGCAGCAGATCATGAACGCTTTCAAACAGGTATAGCGCATTCATGGTATCCAATAGCTTTCTCATCTTCATTATTCTGGCCTTTACGCTGGGCGGAGTGCTGATCATGAAACGTGATACGTTACCGGCTCCTCTCAAAAAGTGGATGGCCCTCACTGCCGTAATCATGGTTTGCTTTGCCTTTTATCTTATTGTATACAGCTTATTAAATATAGGTTCCGACCCAAGGTAAAGAAAATTATACTTTTGGGCGCAGGAGGTCATACTATGGCATAACAAGCCATGGTATAAGGAGGATATGCCGTTACATGCATGCCACAAAACCTCTTGCTCTGCTGCTCACGGTCAGCGTGGCGGTTTCTTCATTTTGGCAGCCGTCCCTTACCGCCGCAGCCCCACCCCACATTTCGTTCGATCAGAGGAGGCTCTCCATGAGTGAAATCGTAAAACGCGCAGATGCGCCTGCGGAGAATACCTGGAAGCTTGAAGATCTGTTTCCAGACCGCAAAGCATGGGATCAAGAGTACGAAGAAGTTAAACAACTAGCCAAAAAGGCTACACAATTCCAGGGCAAGCTGAATTCAGCCGAAGTGATTGTCAATTGCTTTAAGCTGGAAGATGAACTATCGCTCAAAACCGAGCGCGTATACGTATACGCGCATCTACATCATGACGAGGATACGGCTGAACCTACATATCAGGGCCTTTCACAAAAAGCCAAAAAATTAGGCGTTGAGGTTAGTGAAGCCCTGTCCTTCGTGACACCTGAAATTTTGGCGCTGCCTGACAATCAGCTCGATGCATTAATTGATGATCCGAAGTTGGCAGATTATCGCTTTACGCTCCAAGAAATGAAACGGGAGAAAGCGCATATTTTGGGTAAGTCGGAAGAAGCCCTTCTCGCACAGGTTGGTAACCTGGCTCAAGCACCGCAAACTATTTTCGGTATGCTGAACAATGCCGATATGAAATTCCCCAAAATCAAGGATGAAAACGGCAAAGAGGCTGAGCTGACACATGGCAGCTATATTCAATTTCTTGAGAGCCCGCACCGCGAAGTACGTGAGCGTGCTTTTAAAGCGGTCTATGATACGTATGCCAAAAATAAAAATACGATTGCTTCCACACTGAGTGCCAATGTGAACAAGAATGTTTTTTATTCTAATGTTCGTAAATACCCTTCTGTACTGGAAATGTCACTCTATGGCGATAATATTCCGAAGAAAGTGTACACCAATCTGATTGATACCATTCACGAGAGCTTGCCTTTGTTGCATCGTTATATCAAGCTGCGCAAAAAGCTGCTGGGCGTGGATGAGCTTCATATGTATGACCTGTTCGCTCCGCTGGTGGACGAATACAAGCTTGATATTTCGTATGAAGAAGCTAAAAAGCAAACGAAGGAAGGTCTAAAGCCGCTGGGCAAGGACTACCTGGCTTCGTTGCAAAAAGGCTACGATGATCGCTGGATTGATGTGTACGAAAATGAAAATAAACGTACAGGCGCATACAGCTGGGGTGCTTACGGCACTCACCCTTATGTGCTGCTGAACCATAAAGATAACCTGAACAGCATGTTTACGCTCGCCCATGAGATGGGCCACGCACTGCATTCGTATTACTCGGATAATGCGTTGAAGTATCGGGATGCCCAGTATACCATTTTCCTGGCTGAAGTAGCATCGACAACGAATGAAGCGTTACTGATGGACTACTTGCTGAAAAAGTCTACCGATCCAAAAGAGAAAATGTACCTTCTTACCTACTATGCGGACCAATTCCGCACAACGGTATTCCGTCAAACGATGTTTGCGGAGTTTGAGAAAATCGTACATGAGCGAGCAGAACAGGGAGAGTCCCTTACACCGCAGCTTCTTTCAGAGATTTATTATGATCTGAATGTGAAATATCACGGCCCTGGCATGAAGGTAGACAAAGATATTGAAATGGAATGGGCGCGTATCCCCCATTTTTATAACAGCTTTTATGTCTACAAATATGCTACCGGCTTCTCTGCGGCAACCAGCTTCTCGAAACAGATTCTGGAAGAAGGACAGCCAGCCGTTGACCGTTATTTAGGATTCCTGAAGAGCGGCGGTAGCGATTATTCGATTAATATTTTGAAGAAGGCCGGCGTGGATATGTCCTCTCCGCAACCGATTCGCGAAGCGATGAGCGTATTCGAGGAAGTTATTACGGAAATGGAAAAGCTGACCGCTGGAAAGTAAAACCATACACGATTAAAATCCGGCATTGAAACGATGCACGGATAAATCCCTTGTCCATGACGGGCAAGGGATTTTATAATGTAGCGGAAGGTGGTGGCATTTTGAAAACACAATGGTCTTTGATCGCAGCTCTTGTTATCGCTTTGTTAACGGGTGTATTCGCTGTCATTAACGTGAAATCGGTCCAAGTAAATCTACTATTTCGTACGGTCAACGTTCCTTTGATTTTACTTATTCTCGGCTGCACTCTTCTTGGAGGGCTTATCGTCGGTTCCTTCGGTATTTTCCGTCAATATAAGCTTCAGAGAGAAATCAAACGTCTGACCACCCAGCTTCATACACTGCAAGAAGAACACACACCCGCTGTGGAAGCATATGCAGATACCGTCTATAATACGTCTGGTTCGTCCAGTGCGGTGTCTACATCTGACAAGGATACAGAGCAAACGTCCTCTGACCTTGACCGGTTGTCCAAATGAGGAGGAGCAACAACATGACGATTCATCTGAACGAAAATTATATCATGACCTTCCTGAATCAACTATTGAACACCCCCAGTCCCAGCGGCTACACGCATCATGTGATGGAACTGATCCGTACAGAAGCCGCAAGCCTTGGGGTGCCCTTAGAATGGAACGCCAAGGGCGGTGCCATCTTGACCCTAGAGGGCCAGCAGACAGACCGTACAGTTGCGCTGAGCGCGCATGTGGATACATTGGGTGCGATGGTACGCTCAATGACCAGTCATGGTACCTTGCGGCTGACATCTGTCGGCGGCTTCATGATGAACAGCATCGAAAACGAATACTGCCTGATTCATACCAGAAGCGGACAAACATATACAGGCACGCTTCTGTCGAGCCATCCGTCTGTGCATGTCTATGATGATGCACGTAGCTTTGAACGCAAGGAAAGCCATATGGAGGTGCGGATCGACGAGCTTGTCGAATCCAAAGAGGATGTGCTTCAGCTCGGCATTGCGGTAGGCGATTTTATTTCGTTCGACGCCCGTCCGGTCGTGACACCCAGCGGCTTTATCAAGTCGCGGCATCTGGATGATAAAGCCAGCGTGGCTGCGCTGTTTGGTGTATTGGAAGCCGCTACACGCGAAAACTGGAAGCCCCGTCATACCGTTAAGCTGCTCATTTCCAACTACGAGGAAGTCGGTCACGGAGCTGCTTACATCCCCGAAGGAATCAGCGAAATGATTGCCGTCGATATGGGTTGCATAGGCGAGGATCTGAGCTGCAAGGAGACGGATGTATCCATTTGTGCCAAGGATTCCTCCGGGCCTTATGATTATGACATGACGACTCGTCTGATTCAGCTGGCCAAGGAGCTGAATATCCCGTATGCGGTTGATATTTATCCGCACTATGGTTCTGACGCTTCGGCTGCGCTGAAAGCAGGCAACAATATCCGTGCTGCGCTGATCGGCCCTGGCGTACACGCCTCCCATGCGATGGAGCGTACGCACAAGCAGGCTGTAGTGAACACTGCTCGTCTGCTCGCCGCTTATGTGACGGTTTAATCCGAATGATGACGACCGGCCTGTTCCACTGAGAATAGGTCGGCAAAGGCTTGGCGAAAGGAAATCACAACTATGTATCTGAAGAAACTACGTTACTTTATCGCAGTGGCAGAAGAACTACATTTTAATCGTGCTGCAAAAAAACTGAATATCACTCAGCCCCCCTTGAGCCAACAAATCCAAAGCCTTGAGGAAGAGCTTGGCGTGAAACTTTTGGAACGAACCAAAAGGCAAGTTCGACTTACGTCCGCAGGAGCCATCTTTTTAGAGGAATCCAGAAACATGGTTTCTCAATTGGAAAAATCCATTAAAATGACACAGCTTGCAAGTCAGGGGAAATTCGGACATTTATCCATCGCTTTTGTTGATTCGGCATCTGGCGGTCTGATGGTTAACGCCTTAAAGAAATTCCGGGAGCGTTTTCCAGACGTGAAGCTTACGTTGTTTGAAATGACATCTGCCCAACAACTGAAAGCTATACACGAAGGCAAAGTTCATGTGGGCTTCCTGCGCTGGGCAGATCCATCTATACATATCACCTCTCAGCTCTACAGCAACGAATCACTCATTGCCGTACTTCCCGCAACACATCCGCTAGCCCACCACCCAACCTTGTCTTTACGTTCTTTAGCGGAAGAATCTTTTATCCTGTCTCCACCTCATATGGGAGCGTCTTTTCATGACCTCATATTAGACTTTTGCAGACAACACGGCTTCCAGCCCCAAATCGTACAGGAAGCCGTTCAAATGTATACAATCGTTAACTTGGTAGCTGCTGGTATAGGCATCTCCATTGTTCCCTCTTCCGTTTCTGTTTTCCAACGTAGTGATGTCGTATTCCGTTCTTTTCACGAAGATTCTCCGTCCGTCCCACTTTACGCTGCATGGAAAACAGATGCGAAGGACGCTCCTCTGACTCGTTTTTTGGAGGTGGTTGAAGAAACAGCTTGTAGTAAGCCATTAGACATGTAAACACCCATCAGCACGCAATCTTAACCCGTTTTACTCGGATCACGTTCAACAACGCTGTTTAAAATACTGTCAATTTGTCTCATAACCTCCCCATCGAGACGGACACCCGCAGCTTTTACATTCTCCTTCACCTGCTCTGGCTTGGAAGCACCGATAATAGCTGAGGACACTTGCGGGTTTTGTAAAACCCACGCTACTGCAAGCTGTGGTAGCGTCAAACCATTTTCCTGTGCAATTGGCCGGATCTGCTCCACTGCCTGAAGGACCTCTTTACGTAACCATTGCCCGGCCAAGCGTTCGAAAAATGGTGAACCTGCTGTCGTAGAAGCACGTGAACCCTCGGGAAGCGGCTTGTCTACTGCATATTTGCCAGAAAGAATACCCTGTGCCAGAGGTGACCAAACGACCTGTCCAATTCCTTCCTGCTCACAAGTGGGAATCACTTCAGCTTCAATGATACGCCATAGCATGGAATATTGGGGTTGACTTGCCACGAAGGGGACCTTTAGTTCTCTCGCTAAATCCGCTCCTTGCTTTATCTGGTCTGCTGTCCACTCGCTCACCCCTACATACAAAATCTTCCCCTGACGAACCAAGTCGGATAATGCCAAAAATGTCTCTTCAAGCGATACGGTTGGATCAAAACGATGTGCATAATAAACATCAATATAATCCGTCTGCAAGCGTCGAAGGGAAGAATGGCAGGCCTCCATAATATGCTTGCGGGATAGCCCTTTATCATTCTGTCCGGTACCTGTTGGATGAAAAACCTTTGTGCATAGTTCAATACTTTCACGTCGTATTCCCTTTAAAGAATGACCTAAAACCGTTTCCGCCATCGTATCTGAATAAACATCAGCAGTATCAAACGTGGTGATTCCTGAATCTAATGCAGCATAGACACATGCTTTCGCTGTGGTGTCATCCACTTGTGCACCGTGGGTTATCCAGTTCCCCAATGCTATCTCGCTTACCCTCAAGCCGCTTTTTCCAAGTTTACGATATTCCATTTTGAATGCCTCCTTCCATATAAATTTGATTATAGCAAGCAAATTTTAATATTAGAAATATATAATAATCTACTTATTAATATGAAAAACATATTAATAAGTTCATTCATACATTTGCATAATGATAGGTAGCTTCGAGTTTCCAAGTCAGGACATGAGTTATTTCCACAACAATTCCACGACCGATGTACTGGAATAAATACGAAAAAGCAAGTCTCCAGCGCTTAACGGAGACTTGCTTGTTTAAGTAACGACGGAAAAACGATTCACGCAATATACTTGTTTCGTATTTTAAGATTTGCTTTGTTCAATTTGCTCGGCCAGCTCGTTCAGATAGGTCCAGCGCTCCATTTGATGCTCCAAATGCTGTTCGGCCTTTGTTTGCTCAGCCATAAGTTCTTGTAGTCGTGCGGAATCATTGAAAGACTCTTCCATCTGTCGCTGGATGCTAGCCAACTTCTCCTCAGCCTGTTCGATCAATTCGTCAATTTGCTCATATTCCCGCTGTTCCTTAAAGGTGAATTTAAGCCTGGTTTTGCTTGTCTCCTTAACTGAATCCGAAGCATCCGCAGACTTAGACGTGGAAGACTGAGCAAAAGAAGTCCCCGCTGGGACAGGCGGATTCGAAGCGGATTGAGCATTTTTACTGATCCATTCTGCATACTCGCTGTAATCGCCCACATGCACACGTACCTGTCCTTCTCCTTCGAATGCCAGTACCTTGTCTATCGTGCGGTCCAGGAAATACCGGTCATGGGAAACGATAAAAACAACACCCGGAAATTCATCCAGATAGTCCTCCAGCACGGATAGAGTCTGAATATCCAGATCATTCGTTGGTTCATCCAGTAACAGTACATTCGGTGCGGACATCAGCACACGCAGCAGGTACAAGCGCCGTTTCTCGCCCCCTGACAACCGGGAAATGACCGTCCATTGCGCGCTTGGCGCAAACAGAAACCGCTCCAGCATTTGTGCGGCTGTAATAGCCGAGCCATCTGCTGTCCGGATGACTTCTGCTTCTTCCTTAATATACTCGATAACACGCAGCGATTCGTTCATTTCCTGATGCTCCTGGGTAAAATAACCGAGCTTTACGGTCGGTCCCACGATTACACTGCCTGAATCCGGTTCTACGCGCTGTGCAATCATTTGGAGCAGAGTCGATTTTCCGCTACCATTGGGACCCACAATCCCGACCCGGTCACCGGGCACAGCGATATAGCTCAAATCCTGTATCAGCTTTCGGGAATCTACCGATTTGGACAGATGCTCCAGCTCCAGTATTTTTTTACCCAAGCGCGTGGAGGCTACCGACATGTCTACAGACCCGGAACGGGCTTCCGGTTGTTGATCCTTAAGCTGCTCAAATCGTTCAATACGCGCTTTCTGCTTGGTCGAACGGGCTTTTGCCCCCCGGCGAATCCAGGCTAGTTCATTGCGCAACAGGTTTTGCCGTTTCTGCTCCGATGACGCTTCCCGTTCCTCGCGTTCCGCCTTTAGCTCCAGAAAACGGGTATAGTTAGCTTCATATCGGAAAAGTCGACCATGATCCAGCTCTAGCATGACAGTTGCTACTCTATCCAGAAAATAGCGATCATGCGTAATCATCAGCAACGCGCCGCGTCTTTTCTGCAAATACTGCTCCAGCCATTCCACCGAGTCATTATCAATATGGTTCGTAGGCTCGTCCAGAATGAGCAGCTCACAGGGCTGGATCAAAGCCGCTGCCAAAGCAACACGTTTACGCTGTCCACCAGAAAGCACGCCCATACGTGCCTCAAACTGCGTGATACCCAGCCGGGTCAGTATGTTTTTGGCCTCACTCTCCAGCTGCCATGCCTGGAGCGTATCCATTTGCTGGCTTGCCTTCAACAGGCGGTTTTGAAGCTCCTCGCTGCCCGGATTCAGCTCCAGCATCTCCATCGTTTCCGTATATTCGCGCACGGCCTTCATTTCAGGCTGGGTGCCGTGGAAAATGTGCTGGAGTACCTTCACCTCGGGGTCAAACTCGGGATTTTGCGCCAAATATTGAATGCGTACACCGTTGTTGACCGCAATATTGCCATCATCCGGTGGCTCTAAGCCGGAAATCACGCGTAAAAACGTTGATTTACCAGTGCCATTCACACCAACGACCCCTATTTTGTCACGTTCATCCATGCCAAAGGAAGCATCCTCAAACAGCATTTTTTCGCCATAGCTTTTCGTTATATGTTCAACGGTCATAATATTCATACGGATTCCCTGCTCTTCCCCTATTTTGTGATGCATCTTGTTTATTTTAACACAGTCACACCCAATGATTAAAAAAACCGTGATCTGAACGAAGTCAGTACGGTTTCTGGCTTTACAATATCACAGTCTGCGTATTCCGCTCCCGGCTTTACAGCCGTGCATAAACAAGTTAGCCGCAAATTCAGCCGTCTGATCCACATCGTATTCACGATAATCTTTATCCAGTAAAATGTCCATTTTCAGGCGCTCCATCATGCCAATGAATGCCTTCGCATGAAGCTCAGGCTGCTGCACACCCTCTGACGCCAGCTTGTTTTTGACCATATCGGTATAATCCTGAATGAATCCGCGCATAAACTCCATTAAATCAGGGTCATTGTTCGGGGTCATAAAAAACAGTTTGGTATGCTGCTTGCGCTTGTAGTAGTAATGCAAGTGCAGATTTGCCATTCGCAGCAGCCCCTCCTCCAAAGCGCGGTTAGCCAATGCGCCCTCCATCTCAGCCAGGTATTGCTCGCAATCTCTGCGCGTGACCGCTGTAAACAGCTGTTCCTTGCTTTTGAAGTACAAATATACCGTACCTTTGGCGACACCCGCCTGTTCTGCAATCTCGGAAATCCTGCTTTCATAAAAGCCTTTGGTGCCGAAGACTGTGTAAGCGGCGTCCAAAATGGCCTCATATTTATCTCCATGTATACCGCCCATCTTCGCGCCTCCCTGTACTAGAGTATAAACAGAATGCCTGCCAGAGCGACCAGCCCCCCGAAAATCGAACTGATGCTATTCACTCGATCATTGCTCATCCAACGCCAGCCCCGCACATAGACCGTCGGTTGTCCACAATGCGAGTCTACCTCTACTTCCCGGCCGCAAACCGTGCAGGAACGCATCATTTGTACCGTAGCACCAAGATAGGAGTCGGCAAAGGCCCCTGCACTACCAGATATTCCCCCGATCAGTGCCCACAGCCATAGCGGCAAGCCTGGCATTCCTATGGCGTATCCAAAGCCCCAGGCGCCTATTCCAATCAGAACTCCCCCAGCCAAGGCCGCAGCTGTCCCCAGAACAGATACACCTCCCGAGGTTCCGGGTGCCAGCACCTTGCCATTCAGTATCGAGCGAGGCGGCTTGCGGCTCAGGCTGCCAAATTCCGTTGCCCACGTATCCGACGTGACTGTAGCCATGACGCCAACAAAAGCCAACTGCCAGGCAACATGAGGCCAGATTGCATAGCACAGGCATAACAGCATACCTAATCCCCCGTTGGCCCATACCTGACCAGCATCCCGATTTCCGGTTTTGGCATACGATTTTTCAAGCTCTGCCTTGCGCTCCTTTTTAAACCTCGACAGCAAGGTCGATGTAATGAAGAACAGGAGCAAGGTCCCGAACCAAAACAGGTTACCTGCACCATAATACACGGTTCCCATCAGCACAGCCGCCGCAAAGCCCGATAAGGTTAAGGATTTTTTATAAAAAGCAGCCCCCGCCACTATAGTAGCGCCAAGCAATCCGATGATCCAATCCATGATATACCCCCACTTTGCAATGAATCTCTCGTTTTTCATTGTTCAGTTCGTAATTTATTGTACAACGCTCTACACTTATATAAAAGCCGCGTCCCATGCTATGGCACAGGACACGGCCCTTACATTCTTGCCTGCGGAAATCCTTCCATACTGCCCAACTACCAAGAGAACTCCCTTTTTAACCAACTTAATTGATGCAATCACACGCATCAGCTTAACCGATTGTGCAGCTTCCTTGACGGTCAGTTCCCCAAAATAGCTCGAAACGATCTCCACTCGTTATAGGCCCTACACCTGCCGGAGTGCCTGTAAAAATAATATCGCCCTCACCCAGTCCATAATGATTCCCTATGTAATCAATGATATGCTTAATGGAAAAAATCATATCCTTGATATGGCCGCGCTGTACTTCCTGTCCATTTTTGAGCAATGAAAAATCCTGCTGCTCCAGCGAGTCCAGTTTCTCTAAAGGCAAGAACGGTGTAACGGGAGCAGAAGATTTGAACCCTTTAGCCGCCGTCCAGGGGTGACCCTTTTTCTTGAGAACGCTTTGTACATCACGCAGGGTAAAATCAATACCAAAGGCAAATGCACTCAGAATCGTTTCCGCAGACATACCCGGTTCGTAATTACGGCCTACCGCCACAATCAGCTCTGTCTCATAATGAATGTCTCCTTGATCTTTAGGCAGCTCCAATGTTGCTCCATCCAGCGGTACTACCGCATGGGAAGGCTTTAAAAAAATCATCGGTTCTGTAGGAACCTCATTTCCCAGTTCCTCGGCATGCAGCTTATAATTGCGCCCGACACAGTAGACATTACGAATTTCCACGTTCATTACGACCATCACCCTTCCCGCGTATATAGTCCAATTATTTTATAAATAGATTACGTATATAGTGCCACATCCGGTGTTTGGAATGCAAAAAAACCTGCGCCCAGCGATCTGGCCAATTGGTACAAATCATCAATTCAGGATGTAATGAGGCCAATCTTCGCATGATGCTACGATCATCCACCGTCCACGCCATGACTGTGATACCGCGTCCGGTCAAGTCTTTCATCAGCTTTCGATCCAAACGCGGGTAGCCCATGGATAGAAAAGAGCATTGCAGCCCTTCCAACTGCTTTGCCAGATCATCCGGACGAGCATCAATAATCAGCCCGGTACGGATACCTGGCGTCAGCTCTTTGGCCCGACGTAAAGCGGAACGCTCAAAAGAGGTCAATACCACTTCATTCTCCATATCCCGCGCCACAATTTCACGGAGTACCGCCTTCTCCAGCCCCGGATACATATCCCCTGCGGTTTTTAGCTCAATATTGAGCGATACGCGGCCACGACACAGATCCAGCACTTGTGCGAGAGTAGGAATCCTTTCTCCTTGATATTCCGCGCTTTTCCAGCCACCAGCATCCAGACGTTTCAGCTCTTTCCAGTCCGTATCCTTCACTCGACCTGTGCCGTTAGTCGTGCGCTCCAACGTGAAATCATGGATGACCACCGGAACGCCGTCCTTCGACAGTTGTACATCCAGCTCAATCCAGCGAACAAACAGCTGATCGATCGCAAGCTTAAATGCCGCCAACGTGTTCTCGGGAGCAATTCCCGAAAAACCACGGTGAGCCACGCACAAATGATCCATTCCGGTTATGACCTCCATCCACAAGTGGTAGCCTCAATACAGACCAGCCTCGTGTAAAAGATTTCCTTCAACAACTATCGGGCGCTTACTGTACCGTCTGCGCCTACAGAAATATTAGCCGGTGACATCGCCGCTACTTCTTGTAAAATTTTGCTGGCCTCCGCATCCTTCATTGGAACTGGTTGACCCAGCTCTGCCCGGTAAGGAGTCAGCTTCATGCTGCAAGCCCCGGCCCGGGTACAGGTTGCCTGAAATATCGCTGTATCCCAGGTGGCTGGTACTGTAGATTTAGAAAAAATAAAATTGCCTGTGCTGTATGCAATCCATTTGCCTTTATACTGCTCCATCCCCTGTAGCACGTGCGGGTGACCTCCAATGACGAGATCTGCCCCTGCATCAATAAAAGCATGCGATAGCTCGGTTTGATGAGGCTCCAATACAGTCACGCGCTCCTTGCCCCAATGGGCAATGATAATAACCAAATCAGCCTGCTTGCGCGCCTCACGAATCGACTTCACGATCGCGGTCGAATCGTAGGCTCCTGCAACACCGGGCTGTTTGGCGCCTGCATTCCAGTTGGCCTCGGGCATAACCCGTGTAGCTCCCAACAACGCAATTTTAAACCCTTTACGTTCAAAATAGTGCGGAGCATACGCTTCTTTTGCATTACGCCCGGCTCCGGTATACGCTATATCATTTTCTTTCAAATATTTCAGCGTATCCAGTAATCCGTCTGTGCCCTGATCCAAAATATGATTGTTGGCCAAATTTACAGCGTCTATTCCTGCCGCAGCCAACGCAGTCAACGCCTTGGGAGAAGATTTATACACATACGTTTTATTCAGCGCACCCACGCCCCCGGTTGTAACCGGCGTTTCCAGATTGGCTATCGTCAGATCGTCCTTGCGAAACAGATTTCCAAGATATTGATATGGAAAATCAAATCCGTTCTTTTCCAACCGCTGCTCAACCTTACCGGAAAACTGCACATCCCCTACAAAATGGAGCGTGACTGTCGGTGAAGCTGTTCCATCCGATGCCACGTTCTTTCCCAGCTCCGATTCGTTGGGGTCAGTAGAATTCCCGCTGTCCGGTGATTGCCCGGCGTTCTCTGAAGATACTCCTGATTGTGACGAGTTGCCTTCGGGAGCAGTCGTGTCAGACGTTGTCACCGGGCGACTGTCTGTATCTGTAGCAGTATCCGAAGAAGGCTCCGTTTTATCGTCAGCAGCTTGCTCGTCTCCATTGGAGCTATCGTTCATTTGTTCATTTGAAACAGCAGTAATGTTCTCTCTTATCGGGCTAGAAGACTGTCCTCCACCCGCAGAATCCGTTTTGGCCTTGTTATCCTGTTGCAATAGTCCGGCGTTTTCCGCAAGAGAGCTACTCTCCCTGTGTTCAAATATGTAATAATATCCAAAAAGACCTACGATCATAAGCAGCAGGACAAGATTCGTAATGATCCAGGCCTTGCCTATTTTTCGCTTCCTTGCTTTCTTTCGACCTTCATTTTTCTGTGATCTGGGAGGGTACATTCTTCACTCCTTCTATGCTGTTGCATATGCATTACTTTCTTAAATGATCCAACGCTTTTGACACCTTCTCCATTATATTATCAAATTTCGGTATAAATAGAACCCCTCGCTTGGGATTGCGAAGGGTTCGTTATTCAAGCTGCTCCATTCATTTAATTATACCTGTACCTCGACCGCTTCCCGTTCCGCAGCTTGGACGGCAACAGAGGCCCATTCCTTGGCCTGACGGATACAATCCGGCAAGCCGATAGCATCATAGCCGGCACCCAAAACATACACTCCCGGCATCGCTGTACGCAGTTCTTCCCTCAGATCGGCGATAGCCTGCGGGTGTCCTACCGGATATTGCGGCATGGAGTGGCGAAGACGGGTAATTTCCGTAAATAGCGGAGTCGCCGTAACGCCCATCATATCCTGCAAATCCTTACGTACCAGCGCAGTCAGTTCATCATCGGGTAGCTCCACTGTTTCTTCGGCTCCGGCACGCCCCACATAACATCGCAGCAGTACCTTATCGTCCGGACTGGTATGCAGCCACTTGGCAGATGTCCACGTACATGCCGTCACACTGCGTCCCTCTTTACGCGGAACCAGAAAACCGGAACCATCAAAAACATTCTCAATGTCTTGTTTATGAAAGGCCATGACCACATTGGCCACGGACACATAATCAACGGCTTCCAGTGCGGCCACATTCACATGTCCCTGCAACAGCGGTGCAGCGGCAAAATTCGGAGTCGTGATAAATAGATCGTCCGCCTCCAACGTCTCCCCATTATCCAGTACAACATGGTAGACGCTTCCTTCACCGTCTGCTGTCTTTGTGAACTCTGTAACAGCAACGCCTGTGCGCAAATCACAGTCACGCAAGTCATTCAGTAGCGCATGTACCAAACTTTGCAGCCCTTGACGAAAGGTCAAAAAGACACTTTTTTTCGTACCTGTATGCGTCTCTGCCGGTTTTCTTCCGGTCATCATCCCGTGAATGAGGCTCCCGTATTGCTGCTCTACCTCAGCAAATTGCGGAAAGGTCGCCTGCAAGCTCAGCGTCTTCATATTGGCAGCATATATGCCAGCCAGTAGAGGCTCGGTTACATTCTCCAGCACTTCTTTGCCCAATCGACGTTCAATAAAATCACCCAAGGCTTCATCACCCGGTACGCGACGGGGCTGAATAACAAAATCCATCATGGCCCGCAGCTTGCCGCCCAACGAGATCAATCCGCTGCGCAGAAACGGTTTAAGCTCCGTCGGAATCCCCAGTACCAGACCGGGGGGCATCGGATGAAGCTGACCTTCATGCAAAATGTATGTTTTTTTCGCCTCAGGATTCGTGCTTACCAGTTCATGATCCAGCTCCAGCTCTTTCGCCAGGTCGATCATAGCCGTTTTACGGGCCAGAAAGGAGTCCGGCCCTTTTTCAATCACAAATCCGTCTTTATGCAACGTTTCGATTTTCCCGCCCAGCACCGGGGCCTTCTCCACCAGCGTAATCCGTGGTGTGTAGCCTGCTTCTTTGTACATTTTACGTGTATAAAAAGCTGCGCTCAGTCCGGTCAATCCTCCGCCTACAATCACAATGTTGCGTAATTTTTGCTCCATTATGTCCTCATCCCTTTTTCCATTGGTCTATGATGACATCGCTAAGCGTCTCCATGTACAATGGATCACTGTTAAGCGAATCAATCCGCTGGAAACGCATATCCAGTTTCTTCGCCAAAGCCTGCGCCTCAATATCCAGATCGTACAGTACTTCCAGATGATCGGAAACGAAACCGACTGGTGCAGCCAGCACATATTCAACCTGGTCTTCATTGAGACTATGCATGTTATCTAGGATGTCAGGACCGAGCCAAGGCTCTGCTGTGCGGCCTGCACTCTGCCACGTAAACTGCCAGTTGGTGATTCCTGCCTTATCCGCAATTGCTTGTGAAGTAGCCATCAATTGCTCTACATAAGGGTCACCCATCGCCAAAATCCGCTCAGGCAAGCTGTGCGCACTGAACAATACACGTACCTCGTCCCGATTCGCCCCTGCCTCTTCGAAAAGCGCCAGCTTGGCATTTACACGCTCGGTTAACGTCTTGATCAGCTTTGGATGAAGATGATAGCTTTCCACAAACGATATAGCCAACTCCAGCTCCTGTGCCTTGGCCTGTGCACGCTTAATATAAGTGCCTACACTCATTACAGAATAATGCGGAGCCAGCACGACGCCTACCGCTGTACGGATACCGTCTTGCACCATAGCCTCCACGCCATCCTCGATGAACGGCTTGGCATGTTTGAGTCCCTGATAACAGATAAATTCAATATCCGGGTTACGATTTTCCCGATTTAAGGTTTCTTGCAGATTGTGAACCTGACGATCCGTATTTTGACGTAGCGGAAATACACCGCCCACAATGGCTTCATAACGGTCCTTTAATTCTTTCAATTGCTCCGGGGAAGGAGCGTTACCACGACGAATATGCGTATAATAGGCTTCCACCTGATCCAAACTTTCCGGTGTCCCGTAGGACATAACCAGTACACCCACTTTGGTTTTCATCAGCACATCACCTCTTAACATTTTGGATTGATTACTTCTTTGTTCAAAACGGAACGGGAATACTCGTGCACATACTCTGTAAGCTCTCTCAGCTTATCTAACGAAGCTTCTGGAAATAAACCGTGACCCAGATTAAAAATATATCCCGGCTCCAAAATTCCTTCATCCACAATCGTTTTCGCATACTGTTTAATTACATCTATCGGCGCTGTGAGCACGTAAGGGTCCAGATTTCCCTGCACACCAAAAGCATTACCCAAACGACGGCGTCCTTCAGGTATACTCACCCGCCAGTCCAGTCCGATCACATCGGCTTTTACCCCGCCCAGCAGCGGAAGCAACTCACCCGAGCTTACACCGGGAAAATAAATTTTCGGTACGTCCAGATCGGACAGCTCATGGAAAATACGTGTAATCGTCGGCAGCACAAACGTTTGGAAATCACGAGGCGAAAGCGCCCCTACCCAGCTGTCAAACAGTTGAAATGCCTTGCCGCCATTAGCGATATGGGCACGCACGTATGTAATTACCATGTCCCCAAGCTTGTCCATCAGCCGACGCCATAATTCAGGTTCTCCGTACATCATAGCTTTAGTGCGGATATACCCCTTGGACGGTCTGCCTTCTATTAAATAACTCGCAATTGTAAAAGGAGCTCCGGCGAACGTAATCAGCGGTACTTCCAGCTCACGGTCTAAAATACGGATCGTTTCTAAAATATGACCCAGATCTCGTTCTACATCAATCGGGCGCAGCTTGTCCACGTCCGCCGCTGTACGAATCGGATGTTCAATAACCGGACCAATATTTTTGACAATATCAAAATCAACCCCCAGCGAGGCTACCGGATTCATAATATCAGAATATAAAATAGCAGCGTCCACCCCAAGCTTGCGCACGGGCATTAAGGTCACTTCTGCGGCCAGCTCGGGCTGACGACAAATTTCAAGCAACGTGTATTTCTCTTTAATTTTGCGATATTCAGGATCATACCTTCCGGCCTGCCGCATGTACCATACGGGAATATGATCCACAGCCTGCTTGCGGCAAGCGCGGATAAAGGTATCGTTGTAGGTCATGACTTCAGCCTCCAGTTCGAATCGTAACTACTGTACTATATTATGCCCTTTTTCAGGAGTCGTAACAACCGCCGCTGGCGGACAATCCATGACAAACCCATGACATTTGGATAAAGTTTCAATGAAGTGTGCTATACTAAAGAAATGGCTTTTTAAAGCTCCGGGAAGTTCTATTTAGGATAAGTAGTGTTTTGCATCAGCAAGAAATGACAGAAAGGAAGTGAAAGCACATTGAAAACGCGGGAGACGTGGAAAGTCAATCTCATTGTGCTTTGGTTCGGTCAGTTTCTGGTCAATGCGGGTATTACGATGATTACTCCATTCCTCGCCCTCTATCTGGCTCAAGACCTTCATGTGAAGGGAGAACATAATATCGGCTTGTGGGCCGGAGTTATTTTTGCCGCAAACTTTTTGACTTCATTTATGTTCCAACCCCTATGGGGCAAGCTGGCTGACCGATATGGGCGCAAAGCAATGCTGCTCCGCTCGGGTTTTGGTATGGCTCTGGTGATCGGCTGCATGGGTTTGGTCACCCATCCGTGGCAACTGTTGGCGCTTCGTTTGCTAAACGGTACGATTTCTGGCTTCAATCCAGCTTCGATTTCCCTGGTGTCGGGTACCACACCCAAAGAACGGACTGGTTTCGCTATGGGGATTATGCAATCTGGTCAGATGGCGGGTACGATTCTCGGCCCTCTGATGGGTGGTTTTTTGGCTGACTGGGTTGGATTCAGACCGATCTTTTACATTACAGGCGCTCTTATTCTTGTAGCCTCTCTCATCGCAATGTTTCTGGTTAAGGAAGATTTCAGCAAAGCCGAAGCTGCACGAACACCGCAAATTTCGGTTCTTGCCGGATTAAAGGAGCTAAGCCATACGCCCCAGCTTCCGGCTCTGTTTACCGTAACGTTCCTGCTCCAGTTTGCCATGATCAGTACGGTATCTTTGCTGCCGTTATATGTGCAAAAGCTGTATGGGTCGGCAGAAGGAATTGCGCTCATTGCCGGCTTTGTTACAGCCATTACCGGCGTGTCGAATATGGTCGCTGCGCCGCTGCTTGGAAGATTGAGTGACAAGATCGGGGCGCACCGTATTTTGACCCTCGCTCTACTCGGAACCGCACTTATGCTCATTCCGCAGGCTTTTGTCAATCAGGTATGGCAGCTCGTCACGATCCGTTTTTTCATGGGTATATTTATGGGCGGACTGCTACCAAGCGTAAACGCGCTGATTCGCACGTATACGCCGGAAGGCATGGAAAGCCGTTCGTTCGGCTTCAATACCAGCTCGCTGTCGCTTGGTAATATGCTGGGCGCTGTTATTGGCGGGGTACTGTCCGGGTTTATAGGCATCGAAGGATTGTTCATCATGTCGGGTGTCCTGCTGATCGTCAATATATTCTGGGTACGTATGAAGCTCTATGATCGTAAGCCTGCACCTGATTTCAGGTAAGATAGCCTTCTGGTAAGGTCAGCCTTCCAGAACAGACAAGAACCTCCGCTCCACAATTTTGTGGACAAGGAGGTTCTTTTTGTATAGCACTTTTTGCATAGCTATATAAGTAACATTACAGCCTATTTTACACGGGCCAAAGCCAATCCGTCATAGGCTGGCAAAAGCGTACTGACCAGTCGCGGATCCGTAGCTATCGTTTCGTTAAAGCGTCTCACGGCCTGTACGGCAGGACCGTTCTTGTCCGTATTCAGCGTCCGTCCACGAAGAAAACAGTTATCTCCTGCAATAATGGCACCTGGATTCGCCAGAGCAATCGCATATTCCAGATACACCGGGTAATTTTCCTTATCCGCATCAATGAAGAAAAAATCGAAGGTTCTCCCCTCTTCCTGAAGCTTCTTCAGGCTGTCCGCTGCAGGTCCGATACGATATTCGACACGGTCACCGTAGCTATTTTCCTCCATATGTCGATGTGCCAGCGCCGCATACGCTTCTTTCAGCTCCAATGACACTATGCGTCCCTTTTCTCCCAGCCCACGGGCCAGACATAATCCGCTGTACCCGCCTAATGCACCAATCTCCAGTACCTGCTGCGCGCCGGATACCTCAATCAGAAAGGTCAGCAGCTTCCCGTAAGGATGAGCCACCGATACCTCAGGCATCCCCTCTGCAACAATGGCCTCCCTGATGCCGCGTAGCGCTTCATCCTCCTGTACCAGTTGGTCTACATATTGTTCAGGTGTCATATTGGGTGTAATTTCCACGTTTCATCTCTCCTTCTTGCTTTATCATAACGCAGGTTGGACACGGTGTCCTTCGCAAATTTTTTACCTTAAATGATTTGTCTCTTCGTTTACAATGACCTATACTATAAGGATTGAACCAAGCTTATATGATTATGGGACGGAGTGAATACGTTTAATGACTCAACTGCAACTAATTGCAACTGCGCCGATGGGACTTGAAGCTGTCGTGGCTCGGGAGCTCAGAGAACTCGGATACGAGGACCTGACCGTCGAGAATGGCCGCGTCGTTTTTTCCGGGGATTATATGGATATATGCCGGTGTAACCTGTGGCTGCGCACATCAGACCGCGTTCTTATTAAAATGGGTGAATTTCCCGCAACCACCTTCGACGAGCTGTTTGAGGGCACCAAGGCTTTGCCATGGGAGGATTGGATTCCTATGGATGGTGAATTTCCTGTAGAGGGACGCTCGCACAAATCACAGCTTAGTAGCGTACCAGCCAGTCAGGGAATCGTCAAGAAGGCGATTGTGGAAAAGCTCAAGGAAACCTATCACACGGATTGGTTTGAGGAGGACGGCCCTCGTTACGTTATAGAGGTCATTCTCTTAAATGACCGTGCATTGCTAACGCTCGATACAACGGGTCCGGGGCTGCACAAGCGCGGCTACCGCAAGCTCGTGACGGAGGCTCCGCTCAAAGAGACTATGGCTTCGGCTCTTATTCAGCTTAGCCGCTGGACCCCGGATCGACCATTCTATGACCCGTGCTGCGGTTCCGGTACTCTGCTGGTAGAAGCAGCAATGCAGGCATGGAATATTGCCCCGGGATTGAGACGTACCTTTAACTCTGAAGACTGGCCTGTCATTGGTCGCGAGCTATGGGATCAGGCTCGCGACGAAGCGATGGATTTGACCCGCGATGACATTCCTTTCGAGATTGCAGGCAGCGATATTGATCCAGGTGCCATCGAAGTTGCTGAGGCTGCTGTCAAGGCGGCAGGCTTCGCTAAAGATATCTCATTAAAGGTGATGCCTGTAACGAAAGTCAGACTTGAAGGCCAATATGGTGTGATGATTACCAATCCACCTTATGGTGAAAGACTAAGTGAGCAAACCGAGGTAGAGAAGCTGATCCGGTCAATCGCACGCACGGCAGCGGAAATGAAGACATGGTCCTTCTTTGCTATCAGCTCCACCAAGCAATTCGAGCACTATTGGGGCCGCAAAGCCGATAAGAGACGCAAGCTGTTTAATGGCCGGATCGAATGCCAATACTATCAGTATCTGGGCCCTCTACCGCCGCGCCGCAAAGATACTCCGCCGTTGCAGTCTTAAATAGATGATGCCCAGGCCAGGAGGCGAACGGATGGTTCGCTTCCTGGCCTGATTTGTGCTGTTCATCGGATAAAAATATGGATTTACCCTGCTATACTGGAAGGAAAATGCTGTATTTTCTTTACTTAATCATTGAAATGCGCGGGATGAGCGCTATAATAATTAAAGGCGATTTCGGTTTTAACATTACGTTAATATGTAGTTTGTACTAGCCGAACATTGATGCCGAAGGGGGTAAAGTGTTGGTTATTCGCACGGCCGGTGCAAATCGCACTGGAAACATGTTCAGCAGAATACTGCTGTCCCGATATTTCGGGTTTGGTCTGTTTTTTGTACTTATGATTGGCAAGCTCGTTCTGATCCACCATAACCTGCATGCCCAAAATATTGACATGAATCCGCTGGATTATGTCATCGCTATCGGTTCGCTCTTGCTTGTGAGTTTTTGGACCTTATGGCTGTCAAGGCGCGGACGTTTGGTCGCTCTTGTGGTGCTCGATATTTTGCTTACTGCTCTCATTTATTCTGACATGGTTTATTATCGGTATTTTCAGGATTTCATTACGATCCCCGTCTTGCTTCAAGCTGGACAAGTTGATTCCCTGGGTGGAAGTATCGCAGCTCTGATGTACTGGTGGGATCTTTTCTTTTTTGCAGACTGGATTCTGTTCATTCCGTATGTGATGTTCGTAGCTTCCTTACGGCGTCGGTATGTAACGAGTGACCCTTACATGGAAACGTCCCGCCGCTCATTCACCAAAAGCTTTCTGCTTCGCTTCTCCAAAGGCGCGCTGGCCTTCCTGATCGGCTATATTTTTACCTTTGGACCGATTAAATATTATACGTCCACGTGGGCAACCGGCATATTCGTCGGTAACTGGTGGTCGATGGCCCTGTACAATGTAACCGGGCTGATCGGATTTCACGGGTACGACATTTACCGCTATAGTCAGGACCATCTGGGACCCCAGCCTACGCTGGCTCAGGCGGAGTCCGATAAGGATAAGGAATGGTTTAATCAGCATCAAATGCTGCTCCAGGTGAAAAATGACCTGTCCGGCAAGTATAAAGGTAAAAATGTGATGGTCATTCAAGCCGAAGCGTATATGAACTTTTTTATCGGCAAGCAGATCAACGGTCAGGCCATAACGCCTAACTTTGACAAGCTGATGAAGGAAAGCATGTATTTTAACAATTATTATCACCAGACTGCACAGGGTCGTACCTCGGACGCGGATTTCTCTACACATGCTTCTCTGCATCCGCTCCCTACAGGCTCGGTATTCATCCGTTATGCGGACCATAAATTCGATACGTTGCCTTCTATTCTAAAAGATACTGGCTACAGCCCTAATGCATTTCACGTATACGACAGCAGCTTCTGGAATCGCTACACAATGTATAAGGCAATGAACTATGATAAGTTCTACAGTAAAAAAGACTTTAAAATAGATGAGCCACTAGGCTGGTCACTGGGAGACAAATCCTTTTTCCGTCAAACGCTCAATGATCTCACCACTGAGGTCAAACAGCCGTTCTACGCCTATATGGTCGGAATTTCGAGCCACCACCCGTACAATCTGCCACCAGACGCCGTGGATTTGGACGTTGGTGAGTTTGAAGGGACCATGTTCGGAGACTATCTGAAATCCGTCCATTATGTGGACGAAGCACTGGGCGAACTGGTCGATCAGATGAAGAAAGACGGATTGTGGGATAATACGATCCTCATGTTCTACGGGGATCACGACAATTCTATTAAAGATAAGGCACTGTATGAGAAATTTCTGGGTAAGCCACTCACAGATCTCGACATGCAAAAAATCATGAACCAGGTGCCACTGCTAGTGCACCTGCCCGATGGAAACCATGCTGGAACTTACACTGAACCGGCAGGACAGCTTGATCTGACACCTTCGGTGTTGCATCTGCTCGGCATTTCAACGAAACCGTATTACTTTATGGGAAATGATCTGTTCAGCGGGAAGTCTCGCATGGTCGTGCTGCGCAGTGGTGCTTTCACTGATGGCCGTGTGTACTATATTCCATCCGAGGACGGCACATTCTCCAAAGGAAGCTGTTACAACCTCACCACAGGCCAGCCTACGGATGTGAACGCCTGCGGACCGGGGTATACTGAAGCTCTCAATCGGTTGAACATTTCCGATCAGGTGATCACGTATGATCTCATTCGCCAATGGGGACCGGAAATCAAAGAAGTCACTGCGATTCCTTCCACATCCAAATAAATTTGCTGAGGAAGGTTGCTTACACAGCACCCTCCCCAGATTCCCGAAAAGATGATACCCACAAGAAAAGCCCGACCAAGCAGCAACATGCTGATGATCGGGCTTTTTGTATTCTTGAGCTAGTAAACCGGGCTCATATCCATTTACGAATGCTTATGGGCGCAATGCTTTTTTGGCTTGCTCCAGCCGCTGTGTCTCTTCACCAAGCATTTCCTCGGCAGCCTCTACCGCATCGTTGCCAAGGCTGTCCTTTGCCTGCTCTATGGCATGCTCCACATGAGTACGGGACTGCTCCGCCTGCTCAATCAGTTGCTCAGCCGGATGTGACAGTGCCTGAGAAACGGCATGGTGAAGCTTGTCCACCGAGTTTTGCGTTTGGGCCTCGACACTGTGATTGTCGAGATTGGAATCATATTGGGCCATGTGTCACTCCTCCTTCTGGGCAGTGGTCTGCATCCATTAGCATGGATCAGAAGAAGGGGAACTATACAAAGCTGTGAATGCTGCGTACTGGAATTATTTTATAAAACGCGCAGCCTTCTCCAATACTTCATCCTCTGTAGCTGCACTTATATAACGTCCGTTCACATATACAAACGCCCGCTTTCCACAAGGACCGCAATACGATTTGCAACCGATTTTGATCTGCGCATCTGGTGCCATCTTTTGCAGCTTGGGCAGGATCGTTTTCAAGCGAATATGATTGCATTCATCACATACGCGAATATCATTGGCCATCTGTCATCCCTCCGTGCTCCGGCTTAGTGGTCGCCGTGATTACCTTGGGAAGGGTTAGTAATGACAAAGCCTTCTTCGGGGAAGTACAAGTAATCAATTTTTACACCATCCAGCAACGGCTGGCCGTTTTCCAAAATAACATCAATGCCTTTATCTGTAGATACGACGGTATCTGTTTCTTTAGGCGTGTTCAAATCCAGCCCGTAATGAGCATGGTCTCCATGGGAATGAGTAATGACAACGCGCAGGCTCTTCCCTTGGTTTTCTTCTTTATCCAATTCAAGCTTTAATACTTTAGCTGCGTTGCGAGTAATTTTGCAATTCATCAACTTCATCTCCTTCATATTAATCAAATGAAGTGTGGTCCATCGGAGTATGAATATCCGTGCCACACCATTTAACAGGTAAATTCAACAACTACAAATAGCCTCTATACTAGAAAGGCAATATTCCTATTGTAAAGAAAATCGCGAAAAATCGCAATCACGAAATTCATAAGCTTTTATTCCTACCGGACACGTACGTGCTGCTTCTCAAGCACATCGGGATATTTACGTTCAGCGCGGGTCACAAACCAGTTCATCAGCAGCAGCGTCACCCCAATGTCGTCAATGGGCATAAATGGCATGACATCTGGCAACACCCAATAGAGCAATACAGGGACGGCAAACAGCAATTTTTCACCCAATGGAATCTTCGACGAAGTAATAAACCGGGGCATGCGACGAAACACATATGACCATTGACGGAGAGATAGTAATTTTTTCCACTTCATAGGTTGTTCACTCCATTTCCAATGCTCCTACGTATATATACCCCATTGAAGGGACATAAAGAGGAACACTTGTAAAAACACGTGCTCCTCCTAATACGTGCTGATAAACCATGGAGTTTCAGGCTAACCCTTTTACCATGAAAGCACTGTTGCCATTAACATGCCCACCTCTGCCGCAATATCGTCATAATCACGCATAGGCAGCGGATTTACACCCAGCCCGACTTCAACGGTAAAACCCGGTTTTCCAAATCGCTGTATAAACCAGTCCTTATATCCCGCATCGCTGCCCCCCAGCTTTACCGCCCGGTATCCTGTTGCAGCCGCCAGCCGTGATGCCCAATCCCGGCTCTCCTTTGGCTCCAAATCCCGGTAATTCCAATAGATTTCCTGTCCCTGACTGTGTATGGACAACACCATATCAAACTGTTCCCGCTCTGTCAGATCGACAAGCGCTTTAGCCTCCGGCTCAGACAAAGGCGCAGGACCCGCATAATCCCTTCTGGACGGGCTTGTTTTACCGCGTCTGCGTACCTCTTCCTCCCAATACGCCGGAAACTGATCGTTAAGGTCCACACCGCGAATGTTAGCCTTCCATCCACGATAATCAGCACGGCCTTCGTTCCACTTTCTTAAGTCATGGTACAGGGGATGAGACGGAAGGACACCTTGTTGAACCAGTTCCACCCCATCTGGATTGACCATGGGCACTACCCATAAAGAAGTGCGGTATAGCCAGGTTTGTGGAGAAACCCCATAAATCCATAGAGGAGCCTCGCCTTGATCCTCACGCTCATCATGATGCTCCGCCCCTTTATTTCCATTCGTACTGTCGACTCCTTGCGCATATCGCTCTACAAAACGCAGCAAACATGGTGTCGTCAGCCATTCATTGGCATGTACGGAGGCGTTGGCGTGAATTTTCAGCGGTCCCTGTCCAATGCGTACATAAGGGATATCCTTTCCCATGATACTGGTGCCGATGCTGCCCACTTCAATAAACGGATACCTTTGAGCCAGGGCTGCAAGATCTTCTCTCAAGTTCTCGTATCCATACTCTCCACGCAAGCATACAATCTGATTCTGAAGGTTTTCAGGTATAACAATGGTTTTTCCTGCCACAAAATCATGCTCCGCAAGTTCGGGATTGGCCTGCCGCAGCTCATCAAGCTCCATACCAAACTGCTTGGCAATCTGTCTGGCATGCTCAGCAGGCTGAATAACGTATTTACGATCCATTGACGGACGAATGTACAGCACTTGACCACAAATCAGATAGGGTTGCGCGGCAGTCCACGGATTGTCTGCCATCAATGTATCTGCTGATAATTTAAAAGCCGAGGCGACCCGGTGCAAAGTATCTCCTTTTTGTACGATATATTCCCTCATCTTCTACGCCCCTTCCATCTGTCTTACTGCATGTTATGCAGACGCGGCGTGTCTTGATGTAACGAATACCAAAACAGCCGATTCTTTTGTCCAATGACAAAAAAATCGGCTGTCTCATCAATCCAGATGGGTGACCTGCCAAACAACAGGCGTTTGACGAATTTGCTCCCCAAGCCACTGTGCGGCAATGCTCTGGAACATTTCCGGATCACCGGAACAAAAAAGCTGATGCACAGGGGTTTCATCCCCGGCTTCTAACTTGCCCTTGTTATACAAAATCGTACTCGTTTCACGAGCCGTTTCGTCTGCTGAACTAATCAGCTTCACGTTAGGGCCCATCACTTCCTGAATCGTTTCCTTCAAAAAAGGATAATGCGTACAACCGAGAATCAAACAATCAATCGGGTACGCTTGAATCGGCTTCAACGACTCCTCTACGACCTCTGATGTCGTGTCTGAGCGGAACAGTCCCTGTTCCACCAAAGGAACGAGAGCAGGGCAGGCATGGCTCAGCACGTCTACATAAGGGGATAGTTGCTTCAGCGCAGCCGTATAGGCTTCGCTTCGAATCGTACCGATAGTCCCAATCACCCCGACATGACCGGTGGCTGTTGCGCTGATTGCAGCACGTGCCCCGGGGTGGATGACTCCGATCACCGGAATGGATACCTTTTGGCTAATATAATCCAATGCCGCGGCTGTTGCCGTGTTGCAGGCAATAATAATGACCTTCGGATCAAATTGAATCAGAAAATCAACCATTTGCTCTGTAAATTTCTTAACCTCTTCCGATGGCCGGGGTCCATACGGGGTGCGCGCAGTGTCTCCAAAATAAATGATTTTTTCCCGTGGAAGCTGACGCATGACTTCTTTAACTACCGTCAGACCTCCTACACCGGAATCCAATATTGCAATCGCTTGCTGCACGTACATACCGCTTCCTTTTTTGTTCAAGTATGAGTCGTTCCCTCTCGGGAAGCTATCCGTTGCTACATACCTTATGTTGTATTTGAGTAAAAGGTACCCCCAAATATTACTCGAAAAAGGGAAAGCCATCAACAAAGAGGCTTCATCTCAACAGCAGAAGCCTCAAAGCGAAACCATATTCAGTTATATTGTATTCATTTAGAGTTGCTTACAAATAATCCTTTTTCATATCTTCTTGAACAGGAGCGGATGAAATGCTGACTTCAGGCAGAACTTCGCATTTTTTACGAAATTGTCCGATTTCATGAATGACCGCTGAGGCCGTATCCTTAATTTTGTCGGTATACTCAATAGAGGCGTCTGTAATTTTCCCCGCCAGTTCCTGCCCTCTATCACTGACAAGACGGGCCTGATCCTTTATGTCCTGACGCAGATCACGACCTGACTTGGGGGCAAACAGCAGCGCAGCGAGCGAACCGGCAATGCTGCCTGCTACCGCACCACGGATAAAGCTTTTGTGGTATTCTTTCATCATCATCTCTCCCTTATGCCCGGGCGAATGCCCATCTGTTAATGCATTATAAGCACGGAGAGCTTGTCATGACACAGCGAACAAGCCATGAAAGTTCCTACAATTTTCGGGACCGGATACGGTACAGGCAGCAACGTCCTCCATCCGCCAAGCAATCCTCACGGACAACCTCGGCATCAAGCAGCTCCTCGAACATTTGCTGCTCGCATTCACAAGCCTTGCGATAACGGCCTGCGATTTGAGAAATCGGACAATTGTATTCCACAATAGAGTAGCTCCCGTCCTCTTCTTCCCGCCACTCCGCCATATAACCGGAGGCGTTCTGAATACCAGAAAGCTTTTCCACACGTGAAGCCAGCGTGGTCTCGCGCTCTATCTGAGGGGCGTAACGCTTCATCATTTTGCGTTTTCTGCCGTCAAACAGAGAGTAAACAGCTTCCATTCCCTGCTCTTCATCCAGTTCCTCCAGCAGCTCCAGCAACAAATGATCATAATTTCGGGGGAACTGCTCACTTCCCTGCTCACTCAGGCTGTACAAAAACGTCGGACGTCCCATTGCCTGCCGCACTACTGTAGCGACGATGAGACCATCCTGCTCCATCAATTTGAGGTGCCTGCGCACCCCCATTTCAGTAATGCCCAATTGAGCTGCCAAGCTTCCGACGCCCACAGGTCCCTGGGTTTTCAATAGTGTCATAATCATGCGCCTGGTGGGCATTTCGGGTACGATATGCTTATCCGTCACTTTAGCCTTTACACTCCCTCGGGCTGCTGACCCAATTCCTTATTTAAGTAGTCATGCACACTGGATGCAAAACGCTCCAATAGCTCGGGCAGCTCAGGTGTAAGCGGATGAAGGCTCGTCCGGTCCCAATGGAAATACTCCTGCACCAAGGGTTTCCGCAAAGCTACCAGCTCCAGCAGCGGATTAAACACGGTATCATCCAGTACGCCCTCTTCATGAATGATACCGATTATATCCTCATAGCTGCTAGCATCGCGCATAATAAATCCGTCAATGATATAGCTTCCTACGTCCGTCACCGTTTCAATCGCCAGATGAAGGCAGCGCTCCTGCACCAGCCCCTGCAACAATTCTCCGTTCCAAGCGGCCGATATCCGGCGGAGTCCTGCAACAATGTCGGTAACGGCCCCTAGCCGAAGCTCAATTTGCTCCCGGTTAACATAATACAAGGTCCTGCACCTCCCGTAACCGCTTCAAATTTCATAATCTACTGCGATGGATACATCCTTCACTTCATTCATGTGTACAATGATTTCCTGATGCACAGGGTGTACCTGATACGTTTGCAAGTCATCCAGTGTTTCGACTACAGCCGTAAGGGATACATCATAAGATCGTTCCGAACGAATCACATCCGTACCTATTTCGAGTGACAGAAGTTCTTTGATTTTACCGTTCATGCTGCGCAAAATGGATGCCGTATGCTCAATGCTTTCAGGGGAGCGGTCTTTCAATTTGAACAAAACAATATGTTTAATCATACGTATAGGCTCCTTATCTTTTAAATGTTCTCTTCAAAATTTTATCATAACGCCCCACATACGGAAAGAAGCTTTGTAATTCTATTGATCTTTTCCACCATCATTCCCACCAGACTCCTTGTCCTTCAGCAAAGCAAAAAAATTCTTGAGCTTTGGTGGAAGCGGCAAGCCCATACGTGAGCAGTTTTCTGTAATAGAGATCAATTCGTTGGATAAATAAAAATACGTCGCCGCCCCTTTCATGATTTCGGTGCCCATCAGGAGATCCATATGATGTGCCAAAGAAATCACCATCAGCATCAAAGCCTTTCTCATCAACCCCCAAAAGCCGGTTTTGCTGCTCAAGCCTTGTCCGGTCTTAATTGCCGCAGCAACTCCTGTCACATAATCAATAGCCATTGCAACTGTGAACAGCACCATCAACTGATTCCAGCCACCAAATGCAAATGTAATAATGGCACCTGTGGAAGCACAAAACATACTAAACATAGCCGGGTTAATATTCATACCTGTTCCTCCTCTCGGGGCGGTTACTGCAATATATGCAGCGACGTGGCAACCCGTAAAGTCATATGACCTGAACAGGGATAAGAATTCATAGATTCATATAAAACAAGCTGCAAATCTCATGATTTTCTGTGCAAATATGAAAAAAAACAGACCCCCTTCAAAAAATAAAGTAGGGTAGCCTGTTTTTCTGACAGCTATTCAATTAACGATGATCGTTCCAAAAATTAAGTGGAGTCAAATTGCCATTCAACGGCTCGAACGAATAGCCTTCTTTCTGCAAAGCTGCCATGATCTGTGGAAGAACCTTGATCGTAGATGGCTTATCATGCATAAGAACAACTGGAGTTCTGCCTTGTTTTTTCAATCTTTTAATATCACGTAGAACGCTCTGTTCAAAATGCTCTGGATTTTTAGTATAACGCCAATCATTGGAATCTACATTCCAATCCCAAATATGATAGCCTGCACCCGTCAGCTGATCACGGAATGCTTTATTCAAATAAGGTTTGCTGCCATAAGGCGTACGAATTAAAGAGGTGCGTTGCCCTGTTGCCTGGAATAAAATCTCATTATCCTGATTCATTTCTGCAAGCGCCGCTGCCGGAGAAGCATAGATTTTCTTTACCTGGTGCGTCATGCCGTGCAAGCCCAAACCATGACCCGCTTCTACCATTCTCTTCATAACTGCACTATGTTGACGAATTTCCGGTCCCAGCATGAAGAAAGTCGCCTTGGCATTATATTTATCCAAGATATCCAACAGCTGTGAGGTATGTGCCGTAGGACCATCATCGAAGCTCAAATAAATCGTACGGTTTGATGGGGAAGCGTTCCCCTTTGTTCCTGTATTGCCAGATTTTCCTGACTTCACAGCAACATACTGTTTAATTTCTGTAGCAAATTTGTTCAAAAATTGTGTATCAGACAAGCTCGCATTCGCATTCTGAATCCGGTATAGATTGCTTGAAGGTATCGTGATGGTAAAACCGAAGGCATCCGCCAAGGTGCGAATCGGCACCATCGTACGTCCTCCGCGTTCAAAAACATCACCCTGGGTCAGATTCAGCGTAAAGCTGCGATTATGTCCCGTCAGCTGCAATGTACGACCGCTGACCGAAGTGGAAATCCCCATTTTTTGACTTAATGTAACGATAGGTACATACAACTTGTCATTTTCCATCACTGGCCGAACCGTATTCGAATCCAGTAATACATCATTGACCCCCAGCAAAGGAGCCTTCGCTTGCGCACTTGCCGTATTCGTATGTACGCCCAACAGACCCAAACAACAGATTGCCATCAAACATACAGCCATCCATTTTACCTTCAAAAACTTCATTAATTACACCATCCTGTGCTGTATTTTATATGTGCGGGAGCTATCTCTAGCTTGTCTATGAAGTTATACAGACATGACGGTATAGACATGGCAATATAGACATTCAGTAAACATATAGAACATAAACGCATCTCAACTTATTGAATCGGAACGCCTTTCCGTTTCCCCCTTATATATATTAATAGATTACCAGAGTATAGTATGTAAATATAGTGAAACAATTCGACAACAATCTCGCAATCTCCCCGACCACCGAGATTACAAAGTTGTGAATAAATTGGCTTCAAGGCGAGTAGATTTGTACTGGGTGGCAGTAAAAAAAGACCTTGAAGGATTTCCCCCCCAAGGTCTTATTCTTAGTTATTGATAAGAGCCTTCAAACTTTCCCATGTCTGCTCTTCAAGTTCCATGTATTCCCCAAGTTGTTTAATTTGAGTGTATATAATTTCGGTAATTTCAGCGCACTCATCAAACAACGTCGCACTGAGATGTTCGAGAGCCACTCCCCATTCACCATATTCCAAGTATTCACATACTTTTTTGCTATCTTCTTGAGGTATCTGCACCAAATTAAGTAAATCTTCGATTTTCCTTTTTACATCCATATGACCTGTCCTTCCTCTATTTGATAGGGTAAGCAGTAATGATATCTTTGCCATCAGTGATTACTTTAACTTTAACACCACTACGAACACCTATTACCTCGTATCGCTGTACCCCGTTTACAACTCTTCCTTTTGCCCAATTAAGACTAGGATCGGTTACGATATCGGAAACATTATTCATAATCTTGTCCGCATGCCACGATTTAGGGAAGACGGATTTTCCAGATGCTCCCGGCCACATATGGCCGCCCCCACTTTTATCACCATTTAGAATATGATTGGTGCGTTTCGGACTCGCTAAATTACAATTGGTATTATGAACCCAAATATTAAGATCACTTACAAAGTAGGTATGGAACTCATCAACCGTCATGTTGTAAACCCTAACCTGCTTCTGTTCCAGTTCAATGCTGTCTACCTTGAGTGTATTCCCATCACTCTGAACAAGCAAGTCACCGGGTTTGAGGTCTTTGACGAACGTCCAACCTTTATCCTTTACATAGAACGGATGATTAAAGGTTGACTCAATTGTTTGACCACCCACATGGATGTTATAAATCTCATCCGTCTCGTGATTAAACGTAGCTGTGACCTCTTTATAAGCTACCTCACCTGTAGCCTCATCTTTGGATAGAACCCGTTCCCCGACCTCAATGTCCTCGATAGGTTTCTCCCCTTCGTCAGTTTGAACCTTGGTTCCCGCCGTAAAGCAATTACATTTACTTATTATCACGCCTGTTGATTAACCA